>CAZNQK010000133.1:0-6888 GCA_964575165.1 uncultured Aquihabitans sp.
CGAACGAGATGCCGAACAGGTCGAACGTCTCGCGCTCGTGGTTGGCGACGCCGGGGTGCACGTGGGTGATCGTCGCCACGTTCGGGTCCGACTCGGGGACCTGGAGACGGATGCGGACGCGGCGCCGGTCGGAGTGGTCCAGGAAGTTCGCGACCACCTCGAAGCGCTCGGGCTCGACTCCGGGCGGCAACCACCGGCCGGCGGTGTGACCCAGGTAGTCGACGCCGCACAGGTCGACGCACACCCAGTAGCCCTCGCGGCGCAGCTCCTCGACCAGCGCGACGTAGCCGTCACGGTCGGGGTGCAGCACCACGTCGCCACGCGACGTCGTGACCGGCACGCCGTGGAGCAGCTCGGGCTCGGGGGCGGCCGGTTCCTCTGCGATCTCGTCGGCTGGGGCCGTCGGCGCGTCCGACATCAGCGGGCTCCGGTGTCGGAGCCGCGGCCCGGGCCCGACGTCGACCCGGTGCCCACCAGCACCGGCGAGTCGAGTGGGGCGACCTGGCCGTCGGCCTGGGCGATCTGGATCCCCGCGCCGGCGCCGGTCGCCTCACGACGGCGCAGGATCTCGCCGTTCTCGATCTTGGCGTGCAGCGTGAGGATCGCCTGCATGAGGGTCTCGGGGCCGGGAGGGCACCCCGGCGCGTACACGTCGACGGGAACGACCTGGTCGACGCCCTGCACGATCGCGTAGTTGTTGAACATGCCGCCGGTCGAAGCGCACACGCCCATCGAGATGACCCACTTGGGCTCCATCATCTGGTCGTAGATGGTGCGCAGGACCGGAGCCATCTTCTGCGAGACGCGACCGGCGACGATCATGATGTCGGCCTGACGGGGAGAGGCCCGGAAGACCTCCATGCCGAACCGGGCCAGGTCGTAGTGCGACCCGCCCGTGGCCATCATCTCGAGCGCGCAGCAGGCGAGCCCGAAGGTGGCGGGCCAGGAGCTGCGACGACGGGCCCAGCGGACCAGGTCCTCGATCTGGCCCGTCAGGAAGTTGTGCTCGAGCCCGGCGAAGCCGTCCTCACGGACGTTCTCGATCAGGCCCATCAGTGCGCTCCGACGAGCTCGCCGTCCTCGGCGTCCGTGTCGACCGAACCGGTCCGGTCTGCCTCGGCAGCGGACTGGGACTCACGTCCATCCAGACCGACCCGACGCACCGTCGAAGCCGTGGTGCGCTCCGGCGTGACCAGCTGCGACCGTCGGGCGTGCGACGGCGGACCCCACTGCAACGCTCCGTTGCTCAGCAGGTACAGGAACGACTCGAACACCGCAACGGTGAAGATGCCGACGGCGACGAGCCCGAACCAGCCCAGCGCGCCGTAGGACTGGGTGAACGGGTAGAAGAACACGATCTCGATGTCGAAGACGATGAAGATCATGGCGATCAGGTAGAACCGCACCGGGAACCGCTCCGGCGGCTCGGTGGCGTCGAGGATGCCGCACTCGTACGGCGCCACCTTGGCCTCGGTCGGGCGCGGCGGCACCAGGATCCGCTGGGCGACGAGGCTGACCCCTGCGAACACCGCCGCCAGCACCAACAGCGCCAGGATCGGCAGGTACTGACCCACGGTCAGCCCACCGACTCTGCTTCGGGCAACGCCTTCGCAGCCGACGGATCCCACTCGTCGCGCATGCGCCAGGCCCTCTTGTCACGACGGTGCAGCATCCAGACGCACACGGCGAAGATGATCCCCGTGAAGATCGTGAACAGGGCCGACGGCATACGCCGGTTGCCGAGGTTGCGCTCCAACAGGATGGTGACGGTCTCGGCGCTCTCGTCGATCTGCGCCGGCGGAGGCGCCTCGCCCGGAGCGACGGCCTGAACCGTGTTCTTCTGGACCGTCACCGCAGCGTACAGAGGCGGGTTCTTGGGCTGGAACACCGTCTGCGCGCGGTGCCAGACCTGCGAGATCGTCGAACGCTCGCCCTTGACGGTCTCGGGCTCGGCGCCCGGCTTGCCGCCATGGAAGAACACGTCCTTGACCGTGTAGCTCGACGTGGACGTCGGGTCGCCGAACGCCTTCTGCGCGACCAGCGTCGCGTCGGCCGCCGCCGCGGCGTCACCACGCCGGGAGTCGGTCTCGGGAAGGATCCGCCACTCGCCGAGGTCGGAGTCGACCCGGGCCTTGAGGGCCGGCGCAGCAGTCACCGCCTTGGTCAGGGTGGTGGCGACGAAGCCCTCGCCCTCGGTGGCCGCGATCTCCTCGGCCCGATCCGGGTTCTTCTCCAGGTACGACGCCAGGAACTCCTCCGGCTCCGGCAGCTCGGTGCCGGGTGGCAGCTGGTTGAGCACGTCGTTCACGGCCTCGCCGCTGCGGCTGTAGTTGATCTCCTTGGCGACCCACGACGGGTCCTTGCCACGGAGGCCGATTCCGTAGACCCACCACACGGCGCCCATCGAGAACATCCAGCCGAACAGGCCGGCCAGGGCGATCAGGAAGCCGTTGCGGATACCGGTGTTCGTCGCCAGCAGGACGTACACGGAGCCGACGAGCACGCCGACGCCCACGAGCACGACGAGGACGCCGCGGACGTGAGGGTCGAACTGGATGGCTGCGAGGACGATGTTCATCGGATCAGTTGCTCCCGGAGTCGTCCCGCGGGACGTTGACGAAGGTCGGGGACTCGATGGTGCCGGCGAGCGAGGTCTTGACCGTGGAGTCGTTCGAGAGGTTCCGCTCGTAGGTCACGATCGCCCACACCTCTTCGGGGGTGAGCATGCCCTCGGGACCGAGGTCGGGCACGCCCTCGGCCTCCTTGCCGGTGTTGCGGTTCACGCCGAAGCCGGGCATCTGCGGGTTGCCCTGCCGGCGTGAGAAGTACTGCTTGCCCTCGTCCATCCCGGCCCACACGAGGTTGAAGTGCTGCTGCTCGGTGGACTGGGTCTCGACACCGGTCAGGTCGGGGCCGAACGAGCCGTACTGCAACCGCAGGAACGGCTGCCACGCCTGACCGTACGGCGCGCCGGCAACGTGGCAACGGGCGCAGGAGTATGAGCCCTGGGCAAGCGACTGGTTGTTGAACAGGATCTCGCCGAGCGCCAGCTCGTCGGCGCGCGACAGACGCTTGGCGTCGACCGCCTCGACGTCGCCGTTGGGCACGACGTCGGCGTTCGCCGTCCGCACCTGGACCATCCGGTCGTACAGCGCCGGGTCGATCGCCTTCACGAAGTCGTCGACCTGCTTGCGCATGTCCTCGGGCTTGATCTGGACCGACCACAGGTAGGCGATGAGGTCGTCGATCTGCTGGGTCGTCAGCGGACCACCGCCCGGGGCACCCCACGCCGCCATCGGCGTCCCGGGGCGACCCCAGTTCAGGATGTAGCGGACCTGCTCCTCGTCGTAGCGGTAGAGCAGGTTGTCGAGAGCCGGGGCGTTCCACGACACCTGGCCGACGAACTGGCCGTTCTGGTCGTTGATGATGAACGTGGTGACACCGCCGACGCCGGCGCCGCCGTGACACGTCACGCACTGGGCACCGGTCTCGTAGAGGGCGAGGCCACGCTCGATGAAGATCTCGTTGTACGACTCGACCGCGCCCTCCTGACGGCCGGGCTCGGCCAGCCAGTACAGCGGGAGGGCGACGGCGATGATGGCGAGCAGGCCCAGCGCCGAGAACAGGGCGGCGTTGAGCTTGCGTCCCTCGAGCTCGTCATCGGACGGCATGTTGCCGCGGTTGGCGGCCAGTTCGATCTCGGAGCCCACCTCGTCGCGGCTCGCCCTGAGGTTGGCGAAGAACCACACGATGAACCCGATCGCCACCACGGCGAGGATCACGAAGCCGAAGGCCCGTTGCGTCGTTGTTGCGAGGATCATCTGATTCCGTACGTCTCCTCGTGAGCCGGGGTCAACCGGTCACCGTTCTCCCTCTACCGGGGTGGGTCGGGGACCCGCCCCTGCGCTTGTCTGCTCTCGATCAGTGCTGTCGATCAGTGGTGTCGATCAGTGGTGGGTGGCCGCGCCGATGCAGTGCGGACCCTCGGCCTCCTGGCCGGTGGTGTTGGTGCCGATCGGCGCACCCTGGACCACGGCGCCGGTGTTGACGATCAGGTTGCCTCCCGAGACCTCGCTGGCGAAGAGGTCCATGCCCCGCGGCGCCGGGCCGCCCTTCTTCTCGCCGACCTGGTTGTACTGAGAGCCGTGGCACGGGCACTCGAACCACTGCGAGCTGGAGCAGCTGGGCACGCGACAGCCCAGGTGCGGGCACTTCTGGTACAGCACCGTGAGCCCGGCCTTCATGGCGTTGAGGACCGACGGGGCGTACACCTGCTCCGCCTTCGGCAGCGCGGACGACGGATAGAGCGTGATCCAGAGACGGCCCTCGGGCTTGTAGAGGAACCCGTTGCCCTTGGTCACGTCGGCCTGGATGTCGGTGACCTTGCCCAGGTTGATCTTCGAGCCGAAGCCGCCGCCGCCCGACGGCCACAGGAAGCCGATGATCGACGCGCCGAACGCTGCCAGGCCGAGACCGAACAGGGCGATCACGCCCCGGTTGAGGAACTGACGGCGGGTGACGTCGTACGTGTCGGGGTCGGGAGCGACGAACACCTCGGGAGCCGACGCCGTCGACACCTCGAGCTCGCCGCCGCGACGCTCCAGCGCCACGGACCGCTCGACCTCACGGCCCGACGGACCGCGGGGCACCATCTCGGCCGCTTCCTTGCGCGCGGCGCGGTCACGCTTGACCGACTCACGGGACAGCGTTCCCGTCGCGGCGTCGGTGTCGCGTCGGCGGGTGGAGCCGACCAGGGTCAGCGCGGCCAGCACGACCAGGACGATGACGGCGACGACGATGAAGAACGTGCTCATCTCAGTTCACCTCACAGCTCGAAGAACACGCCGTCGATCCACGGCAGCGTGAAGTTGAAGCCAGGGCCCCGGAAGAAGGAGCCGATGATCACCAGCACAGCCCAGAACATGAGGAACAGCGTCATGAGCGCCACCGCGACCTTGCGGTCCTCGGGCTTGTTGGACGGGTTCTTGTCGAGGTAGGGCGCCAGGATCAGCACGAAGATGCCCATGCCCGGGATGGTCACGCCGGCGACCATCGGGTGGAACATCGTCAACAGCTCCTGGAGACCGAGGAAGTACCACGGCGCCTTCGACGGGTTCGGCGTCTGGTTGACGTTGGCGAGCTCGAGAAGCGGTGCGTTGACCACCCACGAGAAGATGAGCAGGAACACCGTGCAGACCAGCGCGGCGACGAACTCGATCACCAGCAGGTGCGGCCAGACGTGGACCTTGTCCTGCGGCTTGGCCTTGACGTCCTGGATCGAACCGGACTTGACGACCGTCAGCAGACGCTGGGTGTGACCGCCGGGGCCGGCTGCGAGCGGCGGCCCGCCCGCCGGGGCGACCGCACCTCCGGTGGGAGCCGTGGCGACCGCTGTGGCCGTGCCTCCGCCACCCGACGCGGCGGCCGGCTCGTCACCGCCGCCGGCCTTGCGCGACTTGGCGGCCTGCGAGCGCGCCAGCAGGTGAGCCGGGATCCGGCTGTCGGAGGGCGCAGCAGCCTCGCCTGCGTCACCAGCGTCACCCGCGTCGGCGGGAGCGGCGGCCTCCGGCTCGGGCTCCTTGGCCGCGGCCTTCTCCTTGGCAGCCTGGGCCCGCTTGAGGAGGTGTTCGGGTACCTCGGTCATGCGCTCTCACTCCGGGAGGTCACGATCAGGTCGGTCGGGTGGTCCGCCTGGCGGATCATGCGGCTGTCGTTCATCAGGCGGCCCATCACAGCGGTCCCGAGATGCCGCCGTCCTTGCGGACACGCCAGAAGTGGATCGCCATGAAGATCACGGTGATGAACGGGAAGAACAAGACGTGCAACACGTACCATCGAAGCAGCGTGTTGGTGCCGATCTCGGCACCGCCGAGCAGCACGAAGCGCACCTGGTTCCCGAACACCGGCGTGTAGCCGATCATGTTCGTCCCCACCGTCACCGCCCACAGAGCCAGCTGGTCCCACGGCAGCAGGTAGCCGGTGAACGACAGCAGCAGGGTGAGCGTGAGCAGGATCACGCCGATGACCCAGTTGAACTCCCGAGGCGCCTTGTACGCACCGTGGTAGAAGACGCGCGCCATGTGCAGGAACACCGACAGCACCATCAGGTGCGCGCCCCATCTGTGCATGTTGCGCACGAGCAGACCGAAGGTCACCGAGGTCTGGAGGGCGTAGATGTCGTCCCACGCCTGCGCGGCGGTCGGGCGGTAGAAGAACATCAGGAAGATGCCCGTCACCGTCAGCAGGATGAACAGGAAGAACGAGAGCCCACCCAGGCACAGCGTGTAGCTGACCTTCACCGCGTGGCGCTTCACCTTCACCGGGTGCAGGTGGTAGAGCACGCTGTTCATGATCACGTAGGACCGGTTCCTGGGGCTGTCCGAGTAGCCCTTCCGGAAGATCGAACCGGGTCGGAAGATCGAGTTCCACGCCTGCGAGCCCTGGACGGAGTCGGTCAGGTCGGCGATCTTGTCCGACAGCTTGGGCTTCGGGGAGCCCTGCATCGTCTTGGCCACGGGCTACTCCCTAGTCCGATCGGCGGTTGTGCGTCGAATCCCGGTCACGATCAGCCCAGCCGCATCCCGTAGCCGTAGCCATGGGCGTTCGTCCGCTGGTGCTGATCGCCGTCGGCGGGCGGATCGCCCACCTTGCCGAGGATGATCACACCCGTCGGGCAGCGGTCCACGCAGAGCGCGCAGCGGGTGCAGACGTCGTCGTCGATCAGGAACACGACATGGTCCGACGGGTCGACGCCGGGCTGGTCGGTGTTGACCGCCTCGTCGATCGCGCCGGGCTGCACCATGTGGATGCACTTCCACGGACAGATGTCGACACAGCCCTCGCACATGATGCACTCGGACTGGTCGATGTGGATGAACTGCTTGGGCT
>CAZNQK010000134.1:0-6381 GCA_964575165.1 uncultured Aquihabitans sp.
GCATCTCCTGGACGGCCTGTTCGTCGGCGATGGTGGTGAGCCCTTGGTAGAGGGCGGATCGGCTCTTCTCGGTGAGTGCCATCTGCTGGTCCTTCGGGTCGTCCGACGTTGAGCGTCGGGCGGGCGTGAAGGGGGAAGCGAGATCCACGGTAGAGCGATGCCCTGACAGCGGCAACGGGTGGGGCCTGAGGACCGGGACCGGTCGTTCCCGTCACCTGCTCGGTCGCGCTCCTCTTCGCGTTGCCTATTGACATACGGAGGGTCAGTGGCGCATCAATGGACTGGTAGTCGTCCGTGGGTCGGTCGGCGCACATCGTGCGCTGCACGTGTGGTCGGGCCACGGTCGATATGGATCGTGGTAGAGGCGGTGGTTTGGAGGGCTGCCGCCAGCTGGGGATGGACAGCGCAGGTGGGTCTCTGCTGAGGCGCGCCTGCACATGCCGATTCGTTCGGCAGACCTTCCGGAGGGGGGAAGGTTCATGCGTGTTGGGGACGACAGAAACGACCGCGAAGACTGGGATGACAGCAACGTCGGCAACGGGAGTTGCGGGTGTTGCGTCGCAGCCCGGCGGCACCTCCGGAGCGCACGCGGTCAGGCGGGGACCACCCTCATCGAGGTGCTGGTAGTCGTCGCCATCCTCGGGCCGCTGGTCGCTTCGGCGACCATGGGCCTGCTCGCCACGATGCGGATGAGCGACTCGACCCGCACGCTCCAGGAGCTCCAGGCGTCGGCCGCGAGCTTCTCCGAGACGCTCAAGGAGGCGCCGTACGTCGACTGCGCCGGCGTCTCCTCCTACGACGGTGCGGACGGCCTCTGGACCAAGCCGCCGGGTCGGTCGATCTCGATCACGCTGACCAGCGTCCGGCACTGGAGTCAGGCCGATGGTCAGTTCGTGGCGGCCGGCGGGCCGGGCGATCCGTGCCCCGCCGACCAGGGGGCGCAGCTGATCACGGTGCAGCTGACCGAACGCGGCGCGAGGGCCGTCCTGGACGTGGTGAAGCGGGATCCGGCGGCGTCACCGGCAGGAGCTCCGTGATGAGCCGCCTGCGGACACGGCGCTGTCGAGCGATGCGTGGGCAGTCCGGCATGTCGTTGCTCGAGGTGCTCCTGGTCGTCGGGATGATCGGTCTCATCCTGGGGCCGATCGCGAGCTGGGTCGTGCTCGGCATGGATCAGGACGTCGCCACGAGGTCCCGCAACTCTGACGCTGCGTCGATCGGGATGCTGCGTTCGGTCTTCGTCAAGGACGTCGCGTCGGCGAAGGCGGTCGTCGCCGGCTCAGCGGCTGCGGGGTCGGACTGCCCGGGTGGTGCGGGGGCGGCGACGAGCGCCGAGGACACGGTGCTGCGTCTCCGGCGCGACGCCGAGCGGACCGTCGTCTACAACGTCTCGTCGACGCCGGGCGAGGCCACGGCGAGCGTGTACCGGCGCCTGTGCACCAACGGGTCGCTGGAGCGATCCACCAAGGTGGCGGGACGGGTCGCGCAGGCTGGCCTCGTGGCGAGCTGCTCGGCCCGCCCGAACGCCCCCGTCACCGACTGCGGTCGCGTCAACCTGCGCGTGACGACGGTCGACGCGGAGCTCGTGTCGATGACCGCGTCGATCCGTGTCGGTGCCGATGTCACCGCCACGAACACCGGGCCGGTCTACGTCAGCCCGGACGTGGTCCTCACCGCGGCGCCGACGACCGTGTACCGGGGCGAGTCCGTGAGCCTCGAGGCGTCGCAGTCGGTGGATCCGCGAGGTCAGGCGCTGAGCTTCAACTGGGACTTCGGTGACGGTTCACCGGTCGGGACCTCGCCCGACGTCGACCACACTTTCGGCGCGCTCGGCGAGTTCACCGTCGTGCTGACCGTGACCAACAGCGACGGCACACCGGCGAGCGACTTCGTGCGGATCGAGGTCCTGAACCGTCTGCCGACCGCCGTCATGGCCCAGCCCGCGGATCCGGTGACGACGAACATGTGCACCGACGTCACCTTCGACGCGACGGGCTCGAACGACGACGGCGACACCGGTTACGGCGGCGGCACGATCGTCTCCTACGAGTGGGACTACGGCGACGGCACCTCTGCGTCGCTCCAGTCGGTGGCGCACTCCCGTCAGTACCAGCGGCCGTCGCCGAACGGGCCGTTCACGGCGCGCGTCGAGGTGGTCGACGACGACGGCGGGCGGAGCGCGGCGGTGACCCGTCCGGTCACGGTCGAGAACCGGCTCCCGTCGGTGTCGATCGCGGCCAACGGCTCGACGGGCACGGTGCAGATGACGCTCGGGGCGCCGGTCCACTTCACGTCCCAGGCGAGCGACCCGGACTCTGACTGCGATGGCGGGTCGCTGGCCTACGAGTGGGACTTCGGTGACGGGAACACCTCGGCCGATGCCAACCCGGACCACGTCTACAACTCGGCCCCCACGGGCGACGTGACCCTGAAGGTGACAGACCGGTGGGGAGGTGAGCGGACCTCGAACCGGATCTCGGTCTCCTCCAACCGGGCTCCGGCGACGGCGTTCACGTTCGCTCCCTCTTCACCGAGGGCGGGTGACCTGGTGACCTTCACCAACGGCACGACGGACCCCGACGGGGACCCGGTGACCTACAGCTGGGCCTTCCAGCACCTCGGGCCCACCTACACCTCGCCGTCGACCGTGACCTCACCGGCGGTGAAGTTCACCCACGACGTCACGGGCGACACGTTCATCAGCGGCACCTACGACGTGACCTTGACAGCGAGCGACCCCAAGGGTGGGTCGAAGTCGCTGACGAAGACGGTCACCGTGACCGGTGCGCCGAAGCCGTCCACCCCGGGCATCAATGTCAAGAAGCGTTGTGTATCGGGTCCGTCGTGGTTGTGCCTGAACTACGACTGGGACAACACCGTGTCCTGGACGGCGGTCCCGTCTGTGTCGGGTTACCAGGTCGAGGCGAAGTGGCAGCACTGCCACCTGTGGTGCGAGGGGTGGGTCTCCACGACCGTGTCGGTGACGGGGACGTCGAGGCTGTTCACGATCGTCAACCCGGGGAACATGCAGGCCCGGGTGAGAGCGCTCGACCTGTACACCGGCAAGTACGGCGCCTGGTCCGACTGGAAGATCGTGGGATTCAGCTGAGGGGAGTGTGGATGCCACGCGTGGCGCGATCCGATGCAACTGGACCGACGGAACCGCACCTCCTTCCGCCGCGCTCCGAGAGCGGCGGCACGCTCATCGCGATGCTGCTCATGGTCATGGTCTTCACGTCGGTCACCCTGGCCGCCCTGACCTCGAGCACCCTGACGGGTTCGGCGGTCAACTCGGCCGAGACGAGGTCGGCTCGTCAGCTGAGGGCGGCGGACAACGCGCTCGACACGGCGATCAACGAGATCAGGATGGATCCCGACGGCCTCGCCGGAGGTGTCGAGGACTGCCCTGCCCCGACGGACTACACGAGCAACGACCGCACCATCACCGTGACGGCGACGTGTGAGGAGTCGGAGAAGACGATGCCGGCCGACACCAACCAGAACGCGACCGCCCCGTCGGTCCGTTTGGTGGGTGCCGACGGCTATCGACCCACCAACCTCTTCGGCACCGTGTTCGGCGAGACGGTCCTCTGGAAGAACGACTGCGCCCGTGGCGACACGTCGGCGTCGTCGTGCGCTCCGTGGTCGCTCGGCATGGGGCTTCCCAACTACCAGGCGTACAAGGCGTCGGTCGTCGACACGGCGACGCCGAGCTTCGTGCACTCCTCGGCGTTGCGTCAGTCACCTTCCGACGCCACCTCGCTCGGGTTCGCGTCGGACGTGTTCGTCCGTCGCTCGTCGGCGACGATGGTCGATCCGGGCGCCGAGCGACCGGCGGTGCAGGTGGCGGGCCGCTACCGCCAGGGCGAGTCGGGCCTGTTCACCGCGCAGGGTGGGGGTACCTGCGGGATCGCCGGCCCGTCGCACCCGTGGAACGTGACCGCCGCGCGGATCGTCGACGCCGATGACGACGCCGGCGCTCCGGAGTGCGGGACTGCGCTGGCGGAGACGGCGAACGACCGTCAGGAGCTCGGTCAGCTGCCGTCGGTTCCGAGCGCCCTGGGCACGATGCCGACCTGCCCGGCCGGAGCGACCGACGTGGCCGTCCTGCGACCGGGCCGCTACGACAAGGTGCGCACCGCCGCTCTCAACCGGCTGTTCGGCGGGCAGTGCCCCGGTCGGACGTTCTGGTTCCAGCCCGAGAGCGCCTCTGCCGCCGGCGTCTACTGGTTCGACGTGGACGACCCGACGAACCCCGACGGCTCCGCCAGGGCGAGGGACCTCTGGAACAGCCTCGTGATCAGCGACCCGACCGTGCGGATCATCTTCGGCACGCCCGCCGGCGGGTACAGCTCTACGGCGGCGGGCAACGCGAAGTTCCCGAACGCGTGCGACAACGCCGCCTACGGAGTGGAGCTGACCCTGTCGCCCCGCAGCACCCTGCGTCAGCTCGACGGCAAGGTGGCGATCTGCGACCGAGACGCCAACACCGCCACGAACAGCTCTCCGGCCGCGATCTGGCAGGCCGGCGTCGCGGACGGCGGTTGGCGTGGCACGCCTGATCCGTCGGTCAGCACCGCTTCCTTGGCGTTCCGCACGACCGGGCAGATCTGCATCCCGTGGATCGGTTGCATCCAGCTGGCGAGCGGTTCGGCGTCGTTCCTGAACGGCTCGGGGAACCAGGGTTGGCTGGTCGACGGCAACAGCGCCCGGGCGCAGTTCTCGTGCACGGCGGTCTTCGGTGGCGCCTGCATCGGAGAGGTGAACTTCCAGGCGCGTGGGATCGGTCAGACGAGCACCTCGGTGCCGTCGCCCGGACCAGTCACCACCCTCGACGTGATCGCCAAGGGCACGGCAACCGAGCGTGACGGGTTCTGGGCGCTCTACAACGACGGCGCGATCGGCACCGAGATCAAGCTCTACCTGCCCGGCAGCGCGGCAGCGCTCTGCGGTTCGTTCTTCCCGTACTCGCCCGACTCGATGATCTCCGGCCGGCACGTGACGCTCGCCTACGACCTCCTGTCGACGGAGTCGGACCCGATCGCCGGGTTGGTTCCCTGTCGATCGGTGCAGATCGACCGCCAGCAGCTCCGAGGTGCGGGTGTCGACCTCAAGGTGTCGGCATACAGGTCCGTTCCGATCTTCAACACCGTCCGCATCGGCCTCGAGCTCGACGGGTTCGAGCTCCGGGCGGGCTGGGACCTCAGCCCGACAGCGGCGACGAGCGCTAACTGGGCGAACCCGCCGTTCCTGCTGCCCGCGGCGAACGGAGCGGTGAGCGACGGCAGCCACTCCGGGTTCAGCCTCCAGTGCGTTCCGGGCACGTTGGGCTTCAACGTGACGTGTCCGAACGCGACCAGGACGGTCTCCTTGAGCGGGTTCGACAACACGAGGTCCCCGCACGTGCCGGTGTCCGGTCCGTTGCAGGCGGCGGGGGTCGTGATCACCGGCAACACGTCGAACACCCAGTGGTTCACGGGCCGGGGCCTGTTCGACGTCTCTACGTCGCCGACGGTGGATCAGCGCTCGACGATCGCCGTGACGATCTCGAACCTCCGCGGCGGAACGGGTTCGTGCACAGCGAACTGGCCGAGGGTGCCGTTCTGGGGTCAGGGCCTGTACCTGGACCTGCTCGACCCGACCGTCGCTGGGACCTGCAACACCGTCCTGACCAACTCGGAGCAGTTGATCGGAGCGACTGCCGATGTGACGGTTCACCTCGAGATCAACCAGCCCCCGTTCTGGTGCAACCCCAATAGACCCGAGTTGTGCGACAGCTTCTCGGTCCGACTCGACTCTGTGCGCCTGTCCACGGTCACCTCCGGGGACTACACGCGGCCCCGGGCCCCGATGGTGATGACGATCGGCAACGACTCGGCCACGGGGCCGTCCACCTTCAACGTGTTCGGTCAGGTGTCGATGCCGCGCAACGACCTGACCGTCCGCTGGAACGGTCCGTCGCCGACGGTCCAGGGCGGGGCCGACGACGGCGACCCGGTTCCGATCGGTGGCGGCAACATGATCCTCGCCGGTCTGGGCAGCTTCGTCGACGACGACGGCGAGGCCGGGATCATCTGCTGCTCGCCGACGAAGCCCGCCGAGCGGATCGTCGATCTCGTCGCCCGACCCAAGGGGGAGCCGAACGTGCTCGCCAGGACGAGGATCCGTGTCAGCGACGTGCACGGTCCGGGATCAGGGCTCCTGGTCGAGGACTGGTCGCTCGGATCCTGACCGTCGTCCGTCCGGGTGGAACGGGCGGGTGAGATCGCCAGGTCACATGCGAACGGCGGTGATGATGACGGCGGCCATCGCAACCATGGTGGCGGTGTTCGCTCCGATGCTCCAGATGAGTGCCCGGCTGATCTTGTCGGTGAGCCGGAT
>CAZNQK010000135.1:0-3228 GCA_964575165.1 uncultured Aquihabitans sp.
CGGAACAGCTCGTAGGTGCCGTCGACGAGGTGGACCTGCATGCGAGCAGCCTGTCACGGCAAGGGATCGGGGACCGATCTCGGGCAAGGGGCACAAACCGAGGGCACAAACTCGGGCCGTGGGACGCGTGGGTCGGATGACGCGGCGGAGGCCGTCGGGACGGTCCCCCCATGACCGAACCAACACCGGCTCAGCCGGACCACATCAGCCCTGCTCCGATACTGGACCTGGACGACATCCAGGCCCGTTACGGCATCGGCAAGACCAAGGCCACCGAGTTCGTCCAGTCCGCGGAGTTCCCCAACACCGTGGTGCCGGGCATGCGCCGCTACCCGCTTCGAGCGCTCGATGGGGAGGCCACGCACGGGTGCCCCCGTGAAGTACGACGCCGACCTCGGGCTCACCCTGTACGGACCGACGCAGTCGAACAAGAAGTTCCGCCTTGACTACATCGACCCGTTCACGAGGGATCGCAAGCAGCAGAAGCGCAGTGTCGAGGCCGACGCGTACGCGTTGTGGGACGAGGCCGTCGAGTACCTACCTTTCACCCGTCTCGCCGCGCCGGTCCCCGACGCGGCGCGCCGAGGCACTGGCCCGACGGTGGACGACCTGTTCGACAAGCGCCTCGAGCGTTGGACCGATGATGCGTGCACACCGCGCTACGCCTCCACCCGCGTCGGACGCTACGACTACCGGTTGCGCCCGGTGTTAGGCGACTGGTCGGTGCGTGACTGGGCGGCGACGAGCGAAGGGTGCCGGGAGGTGCTGCGTGCTGCCCGAGTTCAGGCCGAGTTCAGGGGCTCGCTCCTTCCAGCGTCCAGGACGTCGGGGCGCTGATGCGGACCATGGTGACACTGGGCTGGGATCTGCGATGGACCTCGCCAGGGCACAGTCCGATGCGAGGCGTGAAGTACACGGCAGGCTCCACCGAGCAGGGGCAGGGCGCCGAGTTCGTCCGCGAAGAAGACCGGCCCGAGTTCGCTGCGATTGAGAAGCTGGTGCTCGCCTACGAGGAGCTTGCCACCGAGTCGGGCATCCCCTGGCTCGCGGAGCGGGCCCTGGTCGGGGCTCGCTTCGGTCCAGGAGCTCAAGGGGTCCACGAGCGTTCTGCTACCGCACGCGGAACGCACCAACCGGATGCTCGAACTGGTCCGGGCACGCCTCAACCGGACTGACGACCTCGAGCGCTACGCAGAAGCCATCCGGACGCACCTCGAGCTCAACGGTGGCCAATTCGGCGCCCAGGGCCGCATCCGGGACAAGACCGGTCACCCGAGTCTGTGATGACACCTCCGAAGTTCTGGTGTCACCCCTTGTCGCCATGATGGGCAAGACCGGCATCAACCGACCTGGGAGGACACATGCGCCCTACCTGGGCACGACGAGCGGGCTGGAGCCTCCACTTCTACTTCTCGGAACCGCATCAGGTCCCACACGTCGCTGTCCGCAGCGGCGAGCATCGAGCATCGATCAGGATCTCCGACGGCGAACTGCTCGCCGGCGATCTTCCGCCACGAGTGCTCCGTGAAGTTCAGGCGCTGCTCACAGCGCACAGAGCCCTGGCCGCAGAAGCGTTCGCGACGACCGTCGCGTTCGACTTCCCAGGTACTCTCGAAGAGATGCTCGAACGAGCAACATCCGACGCTGACACCGAGGAGGTGGACGACGATGAGCAACGATGACTACCCGCTGGTGGACGTGACCGGAGTTCGGGTCCTGGCCCGCCACGTCGTCGAGCTCACCTTCGACGACAACTCCGTCAGGGTCATCGACCTCGAGGACTGGCTGGCCGGCCCGGCGTTCGCGCCGATGCGTGACGACTACGACGTGTTCTGTGCCGTGAAGGTGAACACCCAATCGGGGACCATCGAGTTCCCCAACGGCGCCGACCTGTCGCCCGCCGCCTTGTACCTCGAGTCGAAGCCCGCAGTCCCAGCCTGAACCTTCGGCCAGCACGGTCGAGCCAACCACGAGCGCCTGCCAATCCCGGCAAGTTCTCGTCGCGTTCAAGCTCACACCTCGCCTCAGGTCACTGCACAAGGCCCCTACGGAATCGCACGGGGGGGACGGCACGGTACAGCACGCTCACAGTCAGCTGCCTTCTCGACGGCCCGCTCCAACGCCGGGTGCCGGTCCATGTTCTGCACTGCGCCACGGGGGAACGGAATGTACTTGGGCACCTTCGGCACCGGGTACGGGTTGGCACATAGTCGCTTGGAGGCTGCCTTGTCGAAGCGGATGGTGATCCACTTCTCTGGGGCGCTGCGCTCGATTGCGACCACCTTGCCGACACCGATCACGCCGATGTCATCGTTGCCGGTGTAGGCCCAGATCCGGTCCCCTGGCTCCACGTTCCGGTAGTTGGTGGTGAGGTACCACTGGTCGTCAGGTGACTTCGTGTTGAGGACCATGGTCCGGAACGAGTCGGCGGATACCGTCTCTCGTTTGCCCGTTCGGGGGTCCTCGAACCACGTGCCGGCGGTGGAGGACAACGGGTACAGCCAGTCGTTCATCAGGGCTCCTCGCCTCATTGCCAGAGTTGATTCCCGTCGGAGATGCGCGACACCTCGCCGACGTGGGCTCGACGTCGCCGTCCTTGAACACCGGCGAACGTAACAAACGGACCCAATTGCCAAGGTCGGGTGACAACTCGATGAGGGTGAGGGCCTGCCGGTCGGGGCCACCAACTGAGTGTGTTTCTTTCCACCCAGTTGTGTCAGCCCGAGTCGGTAGCGTCCGAGGCCGTCGCGTGCACGGTGCGAGTGGACACAGCGCAACTGACGAAGGCACACCCATGCCGAGGCTCTGCCTGCTCAGCGGCATCATGATCTGGGTCAACAACTCGTGATCACTTCCTGCCGCACTTCCACGCGAAGTACGGCGGTGACGAGGCGCGCATCAGTCTCGACGACCTGACTGTGATGACCGGCCAACTCACGCCTGCCAAGCAACGCCTGTTGCTTGCGTAGGCGGCTATCCACAAGGACGAACTCGTGCGAAACTGCGACCTGGCCCGACAGGGCCTGCCGCACGAGGCGATCGCACCGACTATCGAGGAGGAAGCCTGATGGTGCACGACACAGTGAACATCACCACGGTCGAAGTCCTCGGCGAGAATCGCGTCGCCATGACTTTTCGACGACGGCGCCCGCCGCGAGCGTGACCTGTCGCCACTGCTGACGGGTCCGGTGTTCGACGACATCCGATCGAACCCGGACCGATTCGGCG
>CAZNQK010000135.1:3328-6317 GCA_964575165.1 uncultured Aquihabitans sp.
TGCTTCGTCACGGTCCTCGCAGCACGTCCCGCAGGCAGGCCACCTGAAGCCATCCCGACGCCGACGCGGTCGTGTTCTCGAACGACTTGGCGAGGCGGCGGGCCCGCCCGATGCGTCCGTGTCCGCCTCGACACGCCACGCATACGGGATCGGACGGAACACCTGGCTGCCCTCCTCGTCGAGCTGGGGTTCGTCCCACCCGACCCGTCGGATCTCCACACCGGCGGCGTCGCCGACACGCTCCGCACCCCGCTCGGTGACGCCCCGATCGACCAACACAACCTAGAGGCGTTCCGTCGAGCCCCACTGCCACGCCTCGTCGAGCACAGCGGAGGACGCATCGTTGTCGTGGACCGAGGCGGGCAACACGATCAGGTGCCGTTCGCCGTCCAGCGACGGAACTGGGACCAGATGCGGGTCCACGGCCCGAAGTCGGACGGCAGCATCCGCCACTGACAGCCCGTCTTCGACACGTAGAAGATCGCATCGACGACCATCCGCAGATCGTCACCGTACCGACGGCCACGCTTGGCGGCGTGACGCAGATACGGCTCGATGAACTCCCACTCGTCGTCGGTCAGCTCACTCGAATACGCCACACCCCGGTGGTCGGCACGACCCCGGTTGACCTCGAACCCGAATAGGGACACACCCAGTAAGGCCAACATCGCCTCGTTGCAGGTGAGGGTCACAGCGCGCGACCCGGAGATGGGTCCCTTGACCTCGTCGGGTCACGGCAGACCTTCTTGTCGGCGTCGAGGTCGAGGCGCAGCTCACGAGCACGGACGGCGATGTCCTCAGTGAGCACCCGCTTCTCGCGGACCTGGCGGCGACGATCACCTCGTCGTCGGCCACGGGCCGGCAGTCGAGGTGGAGGGCGGACTCGGACAAGGCGCGTGCCATTCGGCAGAACCTCGACCTCGGCATGGCCCGTGCCCCGTTGTCGGCTGTGGCGACGCAACGCCGCTCGCCCGCCGGGCGCCCCCACCATGTGCCAAGGTGGACAGTGTGGCCCGGCACCTCCTCGGAGGGCACAAACTCGGGGCACAAACCCCCCGGATCCGGTGGTCAGCGGCGGTCCTGAGCGTTCAGTGACGCCTACCGACAGGCGGAGGCCTTCGGGTGCGGCAGATCGAACCCGGCGGTCACGAGTGATCGATCGGTCGCACGGATTATCAGGTCCGGGACCGATACTCCTCGATCGCGGACTCGGGCACGTGGGCGATCCCGTTCACGACGATGGTGCGCAGCTCGTGGTCGTACATCAGCCTGAGCACCTCCTTCGTGGTGAGCCCGAGGCGACGGGCGGCCTCCGGGGCCCGCAGTGCGTGTTCGGTGTTCGTCATCGAGGGCCTCCGTCGTCGAGATCCAGTTTACGGTGCAGTCCGACGACCTGAATCTCGACCTGCATGAGCAGGGTGAGGGCCTGCCCGCTTGCGAGCTCTTCACGAACGTCCTCGAGCACGGCGAGCAGTCCGAGCGCTTCGTCGAGGTCGAACCAGACCTCTCGAGGCGGTTCAGACGGCTCCCGCGGCGGTTCCGTCACCACGTGTCCCTCGTCGGCATGGCCGTGGTCTATTGGGGCCCTGTGACATCCAGTTCGATGTCGTCGAGGCGACGGCGTTCGTGACGGATCAGGCGTTCGATCGTGGCGTCGGAGTTTCCGGGGGTCCCGTCATCCGAGTGTCACACCGGGGTGGCAGGCTACGAACATGCGTTCGACTGGGGAGTCTGGAACGGGTGGACCGCACGGGTCCGACGGGGGCTCCGGCGACAGCCGGCCTGATGGCGGTCGGCCAGGTGGCGGTCAGCCTGGCGGTTTCGGTCTTCCGGTCTTCGGGTCTCCGGCGCAGGCCGCTGCGGCGGTGGAGGCGTTGCGGGCGGTGGCCGGGGTGGATGTGCGGGGTCTGGACGACGAGACGTGCCTCGGGTTGTTCGACTCGGTCGAGGTCCTGGACCGGTTGTTGCACTCGGTCCGTTTCGGAGTCCTCGCCGAGCTGGACGCCCGTTCGTTGACCGACCGGCGTTTCGGTCACACCGTCGCGAACCAGGCCGGCTGGCGACACGGCACCGACCCCCGCCGCGTGAAGCGGGACCTGGCCACCGGCAAGGCGCTGCGCCGGACCCTCCCGGGGGTCGCGGCCGCGTTGGCGGCCGGGACCGTGTCGGCCGACCGGGCTCGGGTCATCGCTGCGGGCATCAACGAGCGCAACCGCGACGCGCTCGCCGAGGTGCAACCGGAGTTGTTGGCGATCGCCGCCAGGCACTGCACGTTCAGCGAGTTCTCACGCGACATCGAACAAGTCACCCGTCTTGCTGACACAGACGGCGTTGAACCGGCCCCACCACGTGATCACGCCACGCTCGGCCGGGTAGGTGACCACGTCACCGCCACGATCGACCTGTATGGCACCCACGCAATCGGCTTCGCTGAGCGACTCAACGCCGAAGCCGACCGCCTCTACAAGGCCTGGGCCGCGGACCGGGACCAATGCGCCGAGATCGAGGTACCACCCCGTTCAGAGCTGCTCGCCCAGGCGTTCATGAACCTCGTCGAGACCGGTGCCGCGCACCGTCACGTCGGTCGGACCGAACCGGCAGCCAGCATCAACATCGTCGTCGACGTCGACGAACAGTCCGTCGCGGAGTTGTTCCATGACGGGGTGCTGCTGCCCGGACCGGCTACCGGTAGCACCGTCGACTGGTCGAAGAGGGTGTTCGATCTAACCGGTGCCCGGCTCCGGCACTCCAACAAGGAGTGGGAGCTCCTCACCTGCGACCCCACCTACACCTGGATCCTCGTCGCGGCTGACGGACACCCCGTCGCGTGCCGCAGCGACGAACGCCACGCCAACCGACACCAACGCCGTGCTCTCGCAATCAGAGACGGCGGATGTGTGTTCCCCGGATGTGACGCTCCCGTCGAGTGGTGCGACGCCCACCACGTCATCCACCACCAACACGAAGGCCCGACCGACACCCGCAACCT
>CAZNQK010000136.1:0-6317 GCA_964575165.1 uncultured Aquihabitans sp.
CAAGGGCGGCGTGATGACCAAGCTCATCGAGCGCAACACCACGATCCCGACCAAGAAGACCGAGGTCTTCACCACCGCCGAGGACAGCCAGCCCTCGGTCGAGATCCACGTGCTCCAGGGTGAACGCGAGATGGCCGACTTCAACAAGACCCTGGGCAAGTTCCAGCTCGTCGACCTGCCCCTCGCTCCTCGTGGCGTGCCGCAGATCGAGGTCACCTTCGACATCGACGCCAACGGCATCGTCAACGTCTCCGCCAAGGACCGTGCGACCAACAAGGAGCAGTCGATCACCATCACCGGGCAGTCCTCGCTCTCCAAGGACCAGATCGACCAGATGGTCCGAGACGCCGAGTCCCACGCCGAGGAGGACCGGCGCCGCAAGGACGAGGCCGACGTCCGGAACCGGTCCGACACCCTCGTGTACCAGACCGAGAAGATCCTGCGCGAGCAGGGCGACAAGGTCGACCCGGCCGAGAAGGACGCCGTCGAGGCGGCTCTCGCCGAGCTGAAGGACGCGCTGAACGGCAGCGACCTCGACCGCATGAAGACGGCGTCCGAGGGCCTCATGGCTGCGAGCCAGAAGCTGTCTCAGCTGCTCTACGAGCAGGCAGCCAACGACGAGACGGCCGGGAGCGCCGCTGCTGGATCGGCCGGCGGTGCCGGCCAGTCCGACGACGAGGTGATCGATGCCGAGATCGTCGACGAGGAGGACAAGTGAGCGCGGACCCCTCGACGTCGGGTGGGTTGCCACCGGACTTCGATCCCGTCGACCGGGGCAGCGACCCGGTCGACCCACCCGTCGTCGACGACATCGACACCGACGAGACCCCGACACACGACATCCTCACAGACCAGGTCGACGCCCCGGATGGCGACGCAGCAAAGATCGACGAGGACCTGCTCGACGCAGCTGCCGGAGCGGAGCGCCTCGGCCAGTCCGCCGAGGAGGCCGTCGTCGAAGCGGTGGAGTTCGCCCAGCGCGTCGAGGCCGAACGTGACGAGCTGCGGGATCTCGTGCAGCGCGTCAAGGCCGACTTCGACAACTACAAGCGTCGCGTCGAGCTCCAGCGTGCCGACCAGCGTGCCCAGGCCGCGGCCGACCTCGTCCGTGAGTTGCTCCCCGTCCTCGACGCGTGCGACGCAGCGGCGGCACAGGGCCACGAGGACGTAGCCGCGGTCCAGTCCCAGCTGCTGAACACGCTCGAGAAGCGAGGACTCGTCAAGGTCGACGACACCGACATCGAGTTCGACCCCAACGTCCACGAGGCCGTCCTCCACGAGGAGGGCGACGGCGAGTCGCTCGTCGTCGAGGTCATGCGCGCCGGGTACCTGTGGAACGACGTCGTCGTGCGGGCAGCGATGGTCAAGGTGAAGGGCTGACGACATGTCCTCGCCGCAGCGCGAGTGGTTCGAGAAGGACTACTACGCGGTCCTCGGCGTGTCCGAGTCGGCATCGCAGAAGGACATCACCAAGGCGTACCGGAACCTCGCCCGTCAGCTGCACCCCGACGCCAACCCCGACGACCCCGTCGCCGAGGAGCGGTTCAAGGAGGTCTCGTCCGCGTACGAGGTCGTGGGCGATCCCGACAAGCGCTCCCAGTACGACGAGGTCCGCCGCATGGGGCCTGTCGGGGCGGGCTTCGGCCCGGGTGGGTTCGGTGGCGGCGGGGGAGCGCGCTTCGATCCGTCGAACCTCTCGGACCTGATCGGCAACCTGTTCACCCGCGGTCAACAGGGCGGGCCGACGCGGACGTCGAGCAACGGTCCCCGGCGCGGCACCGACATCGAGGCCAGCCTGACGATGACGTTCGACGACGCGTCGCGCGGTGCGACGACCACGGTCAACGTCGTGTCCGACGTCCGCTGTCCGGAGTGCTTCGGCAGCGGAGCCGCCGTGGGCACCGCTCCGCTCGTCTGCCCCGACTGCCACGGAACCGGGGCCGTGGCCGAGAACCAGGGCCCCTTCTCCTTCAGCTCTCCCTGTTCGCGCTGCGGGGGTCGTGGACGGATCATCGAGACCCCGTGCCCGACGTGCGCGGGTCTGGGTTCGGTGCGTCGCCCCAGGCAGGTCAAGGTCCGCATCCCGCAGGGCGTCCGCGACGGACAGCGGATCAGGGTCAAGGGTCGCGGCGGCGCCGGTGCCAACGGCGGGCCGGATGGTGACCTGTACGTCCGTGTCCACGTCGAGCCGCACCGGTTGTTCGGTCGCGACGGCGACCACCTGACCCTGACCGTTCCGGTGACCTTCGCAGAGGCCGTCCTCGGTGCCGACATCACCGTGCCCACCCTCGAGGGCGAGTCCGTGACGATCCGGGTGCCGTCCGGGACGAGCAGCGGTCGGACGTTCCGCGTCCGCGGTCGAGGAGTGACGACACCGAAGACCCGCGGCGATCTGCTGGTGACCATCGAGATCGAGGTGCCGGCCGAGGTCGACGACGCCGAACGTGCTGCACTCGAGGCGTTGACGGCGGCGCGGTCCACGCCGTCGCCCCGAGCCCACCTGGAGGCCTGACCATGCCCGAGTACCACCAGGCCGTCTACGTCATCTCCGTCGCTGCGGAGCTCGCCGGGGTCCACCCGCAGACCCTGCGGATCTACGAGAGGAAGGGCCTGGTCGATCCGGGTCGGACCTCGGGCGGGAGCCGTCGCTACAGCGAGGCCGACATCGAGCTGCTGCGTCGGATCCAGGAGCTCACGAACGACGGGCTCAACCTGGCGGGCGTCAAGCGCGTCCTCGCTCTCGAGGCCGAGGTCTCCCGTCTGCGAGAGCGCGTCGAGCTGCTCGTGGCCGAGGCCACAGAACGGGTCGACGAGGTCCATCGTCAGTACAGGCGTGATCTGGTTCCGTTGAACCAGGCGGTCGTCCGCTACTCGGACCGCAAGAGCCGCTGACCCGGTCCGGGCGGCTGCCAGGACGGCTGAGCCTTTCGAGCGTGACGCCGGTAGCGTGGATCACCGTGCACCGTCCGCACCCCCGTCCTTCCGCGCTCCGGGTCGTGTTCCGGGTCCCGGTCGCTGCGGCCCTGTCGATGCTCCTGTCGCTGGTCGTCCTGTCGGGAGTCGGGAGCGCCCGATCCGGGGTCGTCACGGCACCCCTCCTCGTCAGGCGTCAGGCGCCTCAGGGTCAGGTGTTGCAGACCCAGGTGCCGCAACGCCATGCCGTTGTGGTGAGCGACAGCATCCTGCTTGGCGCGGAGGCGCAGATGACCCAGCGATTGAGGGCGTCGGGCTTCTCGATCACCTTCGACGCGTCGGTGAGTCGCTCGACGCTCGCCGGCGCCGGGGCGGTGCAGGCCCGCAGAGCGGAGACCACCGACACCCTGATCGTCAGCCTCGGAGCGAACGACTCGGGCAACCCGTCGACCTTCCGTCAGCGTGTCGACGCCGTCATGGCGGCCGCAGCACACGTGCCGAACGTCCACTGGCTCACCATCCGTGAGGTGCGTTCGTACTACGGACCGGCCAACCAGGTCCTGCGCGATGCGTCCGCCCGGTATCCCAACCTCCACCTGGTCGACTGGAACGCGGCGACGCTCGGGCGCTCCGATCTCACCGGACGGGACGGTCTCCACCTCAACGGGAGCGGAGCTGCGCTGCTCGCGGACCTCGTCACGGCGTCGGTCACCGGAGCGGCTCCGCCGAGCGCGACGGCTCCGGTCGACCCGACGGCTGCGCCTGTCGTCTCCGGACCGTCACCCGGTTCCGCCCCGGTCGGGCCGGCACCAGTGGAGACGCCGACCCCGGCCGAGGTGGCGGGACCGTCAGAGGCGACAGGACCGTCAGAGGCGACAGGACCGCCCGAGGCGACAGGGCCAACTTCGTCGCCGGAGCTCGATCGCAACTGGTTCGTGTCGGGAACCGACGATGTCCCCGCCGACGATGTCCCCGCCGCCGATGCGCAGGCCGCCGGTACGCGGGCTGCCGGTGCGCGGGCCGACGGTGAGGTGGGCGCGGGCGCCCGGGTCGGGCAGGAGACGTCCCCAGTCGTCGCCGTCCTGGCCGTCGCCGCCCTTCCTGTGGCTGTCGTTCCGGTGGCTGTCCTGCTCGTCGCGGCCGTGCTGACCGCTGCTGCGATGGCTGCCGTCGGGCGTGCCTTCGGCGGTGCTGTCGGCGTGGCGCGCTCGGGGCGCACCGGGCGGGCGGTTCGGTCGGTGCCCGAGGCGTCGATCACCCGGGCGCAGCTGAGGGCTGCACGGATCGCCGGAGCGCGGGAGCGTCATCCCACGGTGGCGGTCGTCCCAGCGGTCCCGGACGAGCTCGTCTCCCCCGTTCCGAACGACACCTTCTCCCGTGTTCCGGGCGATCCGGTCTCCCTACAAAGTTGAGTGTCTGACGTGCAACTTAGTTGAGGGCCTGATAGGATTGCGTCATGCAGCTCGACCCCAACACCTGGACGCACAAGACGCAGGAGGCGGTCAACGCCGCCCTGACGTCCGCCCGTGAGCACAGCAACCCGGAGGCGACGCCGGACCACCTGCTCGCCGCTCTGCTCCGCCAGGACGACGGCGTCGTCCTCCCGGTCATCCGCAAGCTCGGGGTCGAACCGCTCACGCTGCGCAACGCCGCCGACGAGGCAGTGGCAGCGTTGCCCACCGCCTACGGCACGGAGACCCGACCCAGCCGCGACCTCATCTCCCTCTTCGATGCAGCGGACAGCGAGCGTCGGGACCTGACCGACGAGTACCTGTCGACAGAGCACCTGCTCCTCGCCCTGCTCACCGGAGACCAGGCCCGTCCGCCCGCCGAGCGGCGCTTCGGGGAGATCACAAGGGAGCAGCTGCTCGCTGCGCTCGCCGAGCTGCGCGGCTCGCGGCGGGTCACCTCGCAGAACCCCGAAGACACCCTCGAGGCGCTCGAGAAGTTCGGGCGGGACCTCACAGAGGCGGCGGCCTCGGGCAAGCTCGATCCCGTCATCGGGCGTGACGACGAGATCCGTCGCGTGATCCAGGTGCTGTCCCGTCGCACCAAGAACAACCCGGTCCTCATCGGTGAACCCGGTGTCGGCAAGACCGCCGTGGTCGAGGGGCTGGCCCAACGCATCGTCGCGGGTGACGTTCCCGAGTCGCTCGCCGGCAAGCGGGTGATCGCTCTCGACATGTCCTCGATGGTCGCCGGCGCCAAGTACCGCGGCGACTTCGAGGAGCGCCTCCAGGCCGTCCTCGCCGAGATCAAGGACTCGAACGGCGAGATCATCACCTTCATCGACGAGATGCACACGGTCGTCGGAGCCGGAGCCACCGGCGAGGGAGCGATGGACGCCGGCAACATGCTCAAGCCGATGCTGGCCCGCGGCGAGCTTCGCATGGTGGGCGCCACCACGCTCGACGAGTTCCGCAAGTACATCGAGAAGGACCCGGCGTTGGAGCGCCGCTTCCAGCAGGTGTTCGTCGGAGAGCCTTCGGTCGAGTCCACGATCGCCATCCTGCGTGGGCTCAAGGAGCGCTACGAGGTCCACCACGGCGTCGAGGTCGAGGATCCGGCGCTGGTGGCCGCAGCTGTGCTGTCGGACCGCTACCTGACAGGCCGCTTCCTGCCCGACAAGGCGATCGACCTCGTCGACGAGGCCGCGGCGAGCCTGAGCATCGAGATCGGATCGGTCCCCACCGAGATCGACGTGGTGAAGCGTCGGATCGACGGCCTCGAGATCGAGCGCGTCGCTCTCGAGAAGGCCACCGACGCCGGCTCGCTCGAACGTCTCAAGGCCCTCGACGCCGAGCTCGCCAACCTGCGCGAGAGCTACGACGGCCTCAACGCCCGCTGGCAGGCCGAGAAGGACCAGGTCGACGCGATCTCCGAGATCGCGGAGCGCGTCGAGGCGCTCAAGGTCGAGGCCGAGCGGGCGGAGCGCGGTGGCGACTTCACCCGCGCCTCGGAGATCACCTACGGCCACATGCCGGTGCTCGAGCGTGAGCTCGACGCCGCCCAGGCCCAGCTCGCCGAGCTCCAGGGCGACGCGCCGATGCTGAAGCGGACCGTCGACGAGGCCGACATCGCCGAGGTCGTCGCACGCTGGACAGGGGTGCCCGTCGCACGTCTCATGGAAGGCGAGATGTCGAAGCTCGTCCGCCTCGAAGAGGTGCTGCACGAGCGGGTGATCGGCCAGGACGACGCCGTGTCGGCCGTCGCGAACGCGATCCGTCGCAGCCGCGCGGGCCTGTCGGACCCGCACCGTCCCATCGGCAGCTTCCTGTTCCTCGGCCCGACCGGCGTCGGCAAGACCGAGCTGGCCCGCAGCCTCGCCGACTTCCTCTTCGACGACGAGCGGGCCATGGTCCGCATCGACATGAGCGAGTACATGGAGAAGCACGCCGTCTCCC
>CAZNQK010000137.1:0-5927 GCA_964575165.1 uncultured Aquihabitans sp.
CCCTTGCGCCAGTCGAACTTCTCGACGGCGTGCATCAGGCCGAGGTTGCCCTCCTGGATCAGGTCGAGCAGCGGCATCCCGGACGCCTGGTACTTCTTGGCGATCGACACGACGAGCCGGAGGTTCGACTGCACGAACGAGCGCTCGGCATCCTCGCCGGCGCGGACGAGCTTGCGGAGCTCGCGCTTGCGGGCGGGAGAGAGGCTCCGCTCGTGCTCCTCGAGCTCGGCAGCGGCCTCCTTGCCGTTCTCCATGGCTTGGGCGAGGCGCGACTCGTCGTCCTTGGTCAGGAGTGGGTACTGACCGATCTCGCTCAGGTACAACCTGACGAGGTCTTCCTCGTCGCGCTCTGCTCGCTGCTTCGCCACGTGCACACCTTTCGTTGCTCCGGACCCACGAACCCCCGTCGCCGCGTCACCTGTAGCCCACAGGCGCGCGGCGGAGATCGAAGGTCGCCCGCCGCTCGGGGAGGCTTCATGGTACGACGCGTGTCAAGTGTTCGACCGGTCGATATCGCCGATTCGGCCCCTCCTGGGGCATCTACTCACCGTCGGATCGCCCTGGATGACCGATGTCACGGCACCCACAGCGCGTCTGTGATCACTCACAGTGGGGACGTGCCGTGATGCCCCACGGCGACGCCGCTGCAGCCGAGAGCCCTTGGGTACCGTTCTCGCGTGCAGATCAACGAGGCACGCCGGGTCCTCGGCCTCAGCGGCACCGACGCCGCTGACCCGTCGACGCTGCGTCGCGCGTACCGGCGCCTCATCCGCCACGCCCACCCGGATGTCAACGACCGGCCCGACGCGGGAGACCGCACGGCGCGGATCACGCTCGCGTACCGGGTCCTGACCGACGCGCTCGCCGATGCAGCGACAGACGAGATGCCTCGGTCGACGCGATCGTCGGCGCGCACTCCGACAGCCCCGGTCCGCTCACGTCGACAGAGCGCCCCGGTGCAGCCGGGGATCGCCGTCCGGCTCCTCGACGACCAGTCGATCTCGGTCGGGGCGCCGGCGGAGGAGACGCTCATGCTGCTCCTCGACACCGCGCACGAACTGGGCGAGATCAGCTACCTCGACCGAATGGCGGGACTCGTCGAGGTGATCGTGGAGTTCGTCGAGGCTCCCACGAGCTCGGTCCTGTTCAGCCTCCAGGGTCGCGGTGACGGAACGACCGAGGTGTTCTGCACCGTCGAGGCCCTCAGCGGCGGCGACTCCCCTCCCGCCGACGCCGTGACCCGACTCGTCGTCGAGGCCCTCCGCACCGCACAGCCCTGAGCAGACCGAGACCCCTGGCGAACTCGGGTCGGTTCGCGCCGACATGGACCGCGAGATGACCCGAGTTCCGGAGTGCTGGCGAACTCGGGTCGGTTCGCGCCGACATGGGGCGCGAGATGACCCGAGTTCCGGACTGCTGAGCGCGGGTCAGGGCGACCGGCGGGGTCGGTGGAGCTTCGTGCGGAGGTCGGATCCGAACCGGGCCCGCATCGACGCGATCCCGATCCTGTCCAGACCCTTCGGGAGCGGGAACCACCAGAGCTCCCTAGGCACCCGGAAGCGCTGTCCCATTACGGACTTGACGTTGCAGAACTCCCGCAGGCCTTCCGGGCCGTGCACCCGTCCGATGCCGGAGGTCTTGACGCCACCGAAGGGGAGGCCGTTGACGGCGTAGGAGACGATGCAGTCGTTGATGCAGACGTTGCCGGCCTGGAGTCGGTTGGCGATCGAGACACCGAGATCCTCGTCCTCGGTCCACACCGAGCTGTTCAGCCCGTAGGGAGAGTCGTTCGCCAGGCGGAGCGCCTCCTCGGCGTCGGTCACCTTCATGATCGGCAGGACCGGGCCGAAGGTCTCCTCGGTCATCAGCAGCATCGTGTGGTCGACGTCGACGACGACCGTCGGCGGGAACCAGTGACCGTCCCGATCCGAGCGCGTGCCACCTGCGAGCACCGTCGCACCCTTCTCGACGGCGTCGGCCAGGTGACGCTCGACGATCCCGACCTGGGGGCCGAACGTCATGGACCCGATGTCGCCCTGCCCCGAGTCGTCCTGGCGGATCGCAGCGACCTCGCCGAGGACGTGGGCGACGAAGGCGTCGTACACGTCCTCGGTCACGTACGCGCGCTCCACGGACATGCAGGTCTGGCCCGAGTTCTGCATCGACCCCCACACCGCCCCACGGGCCGCGCGAGCCACGTCGGCGTCGCCGCAGACGATCATGGGGTCCTTGCCGCCGAGCTCCAGGAGCACCGGGGTGAGCGTGTCGGCCGCAGCGGCCATCACACGCTTGCCGGTCGCGACCGAGCCGGTGAAGGTGACCTTGTCGACGCCGCTGCGTACGAGCGCCTCTCCGGTCGCTCCCCCGCCGGTCACGACCTGGACCAGGTCCCCCCAACCTCCGACGTCGAACAGCTCCCCGATCGCCAGGCCGACCGTCGGGGTGACCTCCGAGGGCTTGAGGACAGCGGCGTTGCCGGCGAACAGAGCCGTGACCACCGGGGTCATCGACAGGACGAACGGGTAGTTCCATGGGCTGATGACGCCGATGACGCCCATCGGCTCGTAGCGCTTCCACGCCGACTTGTGCACCAGGGTGCCGGGACCCACGCGCTGGGTCCGGAGCATCTTCTCGCCGTGGCGCGCGTAGTAGTCGATGGTCTCGCACGCCGCCATCAGCTCGGTCGTCACGGCCTCGGCAGGTTGCTTGCCGGTCTCGGCGCAGATGGTCCCGACCAATTCCTCGGCGCGATCCAGCAGTCGGTCGCGCACCGAGAGCAGGTGGCGTCGACGCTCGTCGAAGGTCAGTGCGGCCCACTGGCTGGCGACCGAACGGGCGCGGGCCACTGCGGCGCGCACCTCGTCGGGACCCTGATCCGGGACGACCGCGAGCAGCGCTCCGGTGCGCGGGTCGTGCGTCTCGAACGTCGCGGACGGACGCTCTGGGGATGATCCGCCGCCGGATGGGGAGAGCGGAGCGTCCTGCCCGGTGGTGAGGTGATGGTCGGTGCCGACCCCTGTCGGGATCGAGGTCGTTGACATGACGGGAACGCTAACCGGAGTCGCCGTGCATCGCCCCGCGGAGTGAGGTGACGCAGTCCGCGACGGCTCGGGCTCCTGTGCCGGTGATCGCGTCCATCTGCACGAACATGTGGATCGCGCCGTCGTAGCGACGAAGCGTGACGTCCACCCCCGAGTCCTCGAGTCGACGTGCGTACGCCTCGCCCTCGTCGCGGAGCGGGTCGTACTCGGCGGTCAGGACGAACGCCGGCGCGCATCCTGAGAGATCGACGACGTGCATCGGTGACACGGCCGGTGAGGAGGCTGCGGGGCTGAGCGGCCCGCCGAGGTAGTTGTGCTCGAAGAACTCCATCGCCTCCGACGTCAGCAGGTAGCCGTCGGCGTTCTCCACGAACGACGGGTACTGGCCGTCGAAGTGGGTCAGATCGACCACCGGGTAGATGAGCAGCTGGAGCCGCAGGGGAGCCAGCGCCTCGTCGTCCCGACAGCGATCCCTGTGGTGAACGGCTGCCAACGCGGCGAGGTTCCCGCCCGCCGAGTCACCACCCACCGCCAGGCGAGTCGGGTCGACCCCGAGCTCACCGGCACGGTGCACCACCTCGTCGAGAGCGTCCGTGACGTCCTCGACCGCTGCCGGAGCGGGTGACTCCGGAGCGAGCCGATAGGCGACCGACACGACAGCGATCCCGGCCCCTGCCGAGAGCGAGCGGCAGAGCGCGTCGTGGGTGTCGAGCGAACCGATGACGAACCCTCCGCCGTGGAGGAACACGAGGGTCGGGAGGAGCTTGGAGTCGTCTGTGCCGTCCGGGCGGTAGCGCCGTGCTGGGATCGGACCGGCCCGTCCGCTCAAGACGATGTCGTCCGCACGGACGGACGGATCACCAGGTCCGAACGCAGCGCAGAGGAGGTCGAAGGTCGCACGGGCCTCGGCGGGGCCCGCCTCCATCATCGGCGGCGACTCGACCGCCGCGATGAGATCGAGGATCGGTTGCAGCTCTGCATCGACGCCCACTTCGGTCCTCCGTTCCACGTCCGTGGGCACATCGACCCACCCAGGATGGTCCGACAGCCTCAAGTAAGGGCCGATCGGTGCCGACACGGTACTTGTGATGAAGGACCGGACCGCTTCCAGCGGGCGGAGAGGGCACGGCTGGCGGGGTTCACGACTCGGCCGGGTGTTCCACCACCGCCGACCACGATCCGAGACCGGCGCGGCGCTGGTCGAGGCTGCGATCATCCTGCCCGTCCTGATGGTCTTCCTCCTTGGGATCATCGAGTTCGGCCTGGTTTACGCGACCGGCGCCACGGCGACCGGTTCGAGTCGCAGCGGGGCCCGCCTCGCGGCGGCGTCGTTCGGTCCCGGCAAGGCGACGATGTCCACCCAGGCCGCCAACGTCGCGAACGCCGTCTCGGCCGACCTCACCGCTCTCAGCAGCGCCGTTCCGGTAGGCATGGTCGTGTACAAGGTGAACGGCACCGACGGTTCGCCCTCGGGCGGCTTCCCGGCGGCGAACGCAGCGATGACAGGTGGCTGCACGTCCAACTGCTACCGCTACACCTGGAACACCTCGACGAAGAAGATGGTGGCCAGCGGAGGTCCCGGCTGGACGTTGTCGAACGCCGACATCTGCCAGGCAGCCTCCACCGCTTCGGTAGGGGTTTGGGTGCTGCTACGCCACAACTACCTGACCCAGATCCTCGGTCAGTACAAGTTCGTGACCGGTCTGACGGTCATGCGCCTGGAGCCGATCCCAGGGGACCAGTGCTGATGGCCTCGTGCCGACGCGTTCGACTCCGTCGACCCAAGCCGTGGAGCGAGCGCAACCGCCGCGAGCGGGGCATCGCGATGGTGTGGCTGGCGATGACGCTGCTCGTGATGGTGCTCTTCGCGGGCTTCGCTGTGGATGTGTCGAACTGGTACCTCCAGGCCGAACGGATCCAGCGCGGCGCCGACGCCGCAGCACACAGCGGAGTGGTGTTCCTGCCGGGCGACCTCACCAGCGCAACGGCGACCGCCAAGTCGACCGCGACCAAGAACGGCTACACGGCCGGCGGCGCGAGCAACACGACAGTCACCGTCACCCAGGAGCCGAACCCGAACCGCCTCCGGGTCAAGATCTCGACCGACGTCCCGAGCTTCTTCCTGGGCCTGATCGGGATGGACTCGCTGCGCATGACACGTGAGGCCGTCGCCGAGTACGTCGCCCCCGTACCCATGGGCTCCCCGCAGAACAAGCTCGGCAACGACCCCGACGGCGTCGACCCCGGCACCCAGCTCTGGGTGAACATCAGCGGCCCGCAGACGGCCAAGCAGCAGGGCGACCGCTACCAGAGCAAGGTGTGCGCCGGGGGTGAGAACGGGTGCACCGGGACGGTCAACGACGACTACGCGACCGACGGCTACTTCTACGCCATGGACGTGACCTCCAAGGGCACCGGCGACCTGTCCTTCCAGGTGTTCGACGCGCCCTGGGTCAACGTCGGCACCACCTGCACCTCCAACATGCCGTCGATCACCGCTGCGCTGATCGCCAAGTACCCCGACGCTGCGACGCGCTATGCGCCGAACAACACCCCGTACTGCTCCGGCGACATGCATGCCGGCAGCACCCCGGTCAACACGACGTTCCGGTTCCTGCTGCCCGACGACACACCGTGGACGCACTCCGACAACCTGCCGGTGCCCAGTTGCCCCCCGATCACCATCGACGGCTTCAACCCCTCCAACTCCACCGCCCTCTACAACCGCCTGATGGACGCAACGACAGGGAGGATCGACCCCAACGACGGCGTGGTCAGCTTCGGGGAGTCGTTCCGACGATGGGCGACCATGTGCACCATCCCCAACGCCAACGTGGTGGTCGGCAAGTACATCGTGCAGGTCCGGACGAACGTCACAGCGGGCAA
>CAZNQK010000138.1:0-4126 GCA_964575165.1 uncultured Aquihabitans sp.
TGCACATGGGTGCCGACTACAGCGGCGGATGCCAGAGCCTGGGCTCCATCACCGGCTACCACGTGGCGGTCGACGCAGGCCCGGTCTGATCTCACGTGGACCGACCATTGCGACGTGATCCGAAGCCACGGAAGCTCGGCTGAGACAGATCCGGTGATGTCCGATGCAGACCGGACCTGGGGCGATCGGTAGCGTCTCCCGTCATGTCCGAGCACGCCGACGCCACCGACTTCGTCCGTGACAAGGTGCGGGCCGACATCGCGTCGGGCCGCTTCGGCGGTCGGGTCCAGACGCGCTTCCCGCCCGAGCCGAACGGGTTCCTGCACGTCGGCCACGCCAAGTCGATCTACCTGAACTTCGGGATCGCCGAGGAGTTCGGTGGGACCTGCCACCTCCGCTTCGACGACACCAACCCGCTCGCCGAGGACGTCAGCTATGTCGAGGCGATCATCGACGACCTGGCATGGCTCGGCGTCACGCCCTCGGGTCCGCCGAAGTACACCTCGGACTCCTTCGGCCAGCTCTACGAGTGGGCCGAGGACCTGATCCGGGCGGGGCTCGCTTACGTCGACGACCAGGACCAGGCGACGATCTCGGCCCAGAGGGGCGGCTTCGGCCAGCCCGGCATCGAGAGCCCGCACCGGGACCGCCCGATGGAGGAGAACCTCGATCTGTTCCGGTCGATGCGCGACGGCCGCTTCGACGACGGCGCTTGCGTGCTGCGGGCGAAGATCGACATGCAGGCCGACAACATGTGGCTGCGCGACCCGGTCCTCTACCGGATCCGTCGGGCGCACCACCACCGCAGCGGCGACGAGTGGGTCATCTACCCGACCTATGACTGGGCCCACGGGCAGGTCGACGCGATCGAGGGGACGACGCACTCCATCTGCACGCTCGAGTTCGCGGAGCACCGACCGCTCTACGACTGGTGCCTCGACCAGATCGACCTGCCCTCCGACCGGCCCGAGCAGACCGAGTTCGCCCGCCTCAACCTCACCCACACGGTGCTGTCCAAGCGGGTGCTCCGCACCTTGGTGGAGCAGGGCGTGGTCGACGGGTGGGACGACGCCCGCATGCCGACGGTGCGCGGCCTGCGGCGTCGTGGCTACCCCGCAGCGGCGCTCCGGGCGTTCTGCGAGCACATATCGGTGGCCAAGACGAACTCGACGGTCGAGATCGAGCTCCTCGAGAGCTTCGTGCGCACCCACCACAACGCCCACGCCCTGCGCCGCATGGCGGTCCTCGACCCGCTCAAGCTCACGATCACCAACTGGCCTGACGGACACGTCGAGTGGGTCGACGTCGTGAACAACCCCGAGGACCCCGACGCCGGGACCCGCTCCGTCCCGTTCACGGGCGAGCTCTGGATCGAGCGCGACGACTTCATGGTCGAGGCGCCACCGAAGTACTACCGCCTCACCCCCGGGCGAGAGGTCCGGCTGCGCAACGCGTTCTTCGTGACCGCGTCCGAGGCGGTGCTCGACGATGCCGGTGAGGTGGTCGAGGTGCTGGCCACCTACGACCCCGAGACCCTCGGCGGCGCAGCGCCCGACGGCCGCAAGGTCCGCTCGACCATGCACTGGGTGTCCCGGCCGACGGCGGCGGACGTGACCGTGCACCGATACGAGCGGCTGTTCCGCTCGCCGCATCCGGGGGCGGACGACGTCGACCCGATCGACGATCTCGACCCCGACTCACGCGTCAGCACCTTGGCGAAGGTCGAACCCGCCCTGGCCGATGTCGAGCCCGGACAGGTCGTGCAGTTCGAGCGCCTCGGCTACTTCGCCGCGGACCTCGACGACACCGCCGTGTTCCACCGCACCGTCGGCCTGCGCGACGAGTGGGCCAACATCCAGAAGCAACGAGGCTGAGGCGCCTGCGAGCCGACCGAGCCCGCGACGGTGGCTCCAGGAACCCGAATAGTGTTCGGTGGATGGTACGACCCCCCTACCGCTTCCGTGCTGCCGCGGTTCTGATCATCGCTGCTGGCCTGCTCGGCGTCGCCGCTTGCAGCTCCGGCGACGACACGGCGGATGGTTCGACAACCACCGACGCCCCGGACGAGTCCGGTTCCGCAGGCGACTGCGCAGGCACGACCGAGTCGCCAGACACCAGGTTCATCGTCGACGAGTGCGGTCGGGTCGTGATGTTGCGCGGGGTCAACGTCGAGGCCTCGTCGAAGGGAGACACGCAAGAAGGCGATCACCTCCCGGCGTCCGGCCTTGCCGGTCAGTCCGCCCTGTCGACCTGGGGATGGAACTCCGTCCGTTTCCTCGTGTTCTGGGGGGCGATCGAGCCCGAGAAGGGCAAGTTCTCCGACCAGTACCTCGACGGGGTCGAGAAGTGGCTGGACTGGTACGCCGAACACGACATCCACGTCGTGTTGGACATGCACCAGGACCTCTACGCGTGGAAGCTCGGCTACGACGGCGCTCCCGACTGGGCCGTCGACACACGAGGCGCTCCGATCAGCGAGCCCAAGGAGGACCAGCCCTGGTTCGTCGGCGGGGCCGATCCGGCGGTCCAGAACGCGTTCCAATCCTTCTGGAACCCCCTGCCTGGTCAACCCGACCTCCAGGCCGAGTGGCTGGCGTCGCTCGCCTTCCTGGCCGACCGGTTCAAGGACCACCCTGCTGTCATCGGCTACGACGTGATGAACGAGCCTGGGTTCGCCAACGGGGACCTCGCCGCAACCCTGGCGATCCAGGCCCAGGCCGCCGAGGGCAAGTTCCAGAACCCGAACCTCACCCAGTTCATGCAGCGCGGCATCGACGCTGTCCGCCAGTCGGACCAGAACGCCTGGGTCATGGTGGAGCTGACCTCGCTCCTCAACGCCTTCCCCTACCCCGGCGATCTCGAGTTCGAGAAGCTGACCGATCCTCGCAACGGCCCGCCGCGACTCACCTATGCCGGACACCTCTACGAGCAGAATGTGCACGACGGCGGCGGCTACGCCGTGGACTCACCGTACCTCTCGCAGTGGGAGCAGTATCGGGTCGCAGAGGCGCGACGGATGAACGGCTCGCTGTGGATCGGCGAGTGGGGCGGCACACCGGACCAGGAGCGGATGACCGAGTACATCAACGAGGTCACGGCCATGGCCGATCGCCAGATGATCGGCTGGTCCTGGTACAGCTGGGACCCGGGCGGATGGTCGCCGGTCGAGTCCGACGGCACGACTCCGTCGCCGAACGGAACGGCGCTCCTACGCATCCAACCGCGGGCGATCGCCGGAACGCCGAGCGAGTTCAGCTGGGATCCGGCAGCGAGGCAGTTCCGCATGGCGTGGACGGCCCGTGACGACGCTGCGGGTCCGACCGAGCTCGCCGTCCCGTCGAAGCTGTTCGATGACGGCATCAAGGTCGTGCTCGACGGCAAGGCGGTGACCGATCCTTCGTGGGACCGCAAGACGTCGGTGTTGCGCGTCGAGCCCAAGGGCACGGCAGGACACACCGTGTGCATCGAACCCGCCGACGGCACCACCTGCACCCCATCCTGAACCCCGACCCCACCGAACTCGGGTCACCTGACACCGACATGCAACACCGACATGCGGCGCGAGCCGACCCGAGTTCTTGGTTGGCGATCAGGGTGAGAGCCGCAGGAGGCGACCGAAGCCGATGATCCGGCCGACGGCCACCAAGCCGGTCTCGCGCAGCAGCTCGGCGACGCTCGGCGACCCACCCGTCGGCGACACGCCCGCGTCCAGACCGACCTCTTCGGCGATCGCTCGGACCCGGAACGAGTGGTAGCTGTCGGATACGAGCGTCACCTGTTCGGCGCCGTCACGACCGAGCACCCGCTCCGCCGCCCGTAGCGAGTCCCAGGTGCTCGACCCATCGGTCACCACGACCAGATCATCGCCAGGCACGCCGTGACCAGCGAGGTACCGGTAGCCGGAGTACGCCTCGGTGAAGCGATCTCCGCTGCGCTTGCCGCCGGTCAAGACGATCCGGGGCGCGACGCCGTCCCGGTAGAGCTCGAGCGCGTGGTCGAGCCGACCTCGGAGGACGGGTGAAGGCTTCCCGTCGTACTGCGCTGCGCCGAGGACGACGATGGCGTCGGTCCGCGAGCGATCGTCGGAGCGGGAGGCGTCCACGACCTGCAGGAAGGTCACCGACAC
>CAZNQK010000138.1:4226-5687 GCA_964575165.1 uncultured Aquihabitans sp.
GCGTGGAACCGGTCGGCCCACGGTTCGGCATCGAAGAACGGGCGGCTGCGCTCCGCGAACTCGGCAGGCCCGAGAGCACGGATGTGCTCGCCGTTGACGAAGCGGAGCTTCTTCGCATCGAAGAACGCGGAGGCGTCGTTCACATCGGCGATGTCGAACACCGGTGGCAGCTCGCGCAGCGGATCGAGGCGGATCTCCGAACCGTCGGGCAGCCCCCAGCCGAGCAGGGCCAGGTAGTTGACCATCGCCTCCGGCAGGAACCCTCTGTCGCGGTAGTCGAGGAGCGACACGTCGTCGCGTCTCTTCGAGAGCTTCTTGCGCTGCTCGTTGACGATGAGGGGCAGGTGGCCGAGCTCGATCGGCCGGTCATCGCCGAGCGCGCTGCGCAGCAGCAGCTGCTTGGGCGTCACGTTCAGCAGGTCCTCACCCCGGATGACGTGCGTGACGTCCATCTCGCGGTCATCGACCGCGTTCGCGACGAAGAACGTCGGCGAACCGTCTGCGCGGCGCAGGACGAAGTCCTCGATGGTGGCGTTGTCGAAGGCGATCTCCCCGCGGATCAGATCGGTCCACGACGTCGTCCCGTCATCGGGAGTGCGGAAGCGCACCGCCCTACCGTCACCCGGTCCGAGGTCACGGTCCCTGTCGGCCGGGTCGTAGGGCCTGCCACCGGTCCGCTCGCGGTCGCTCTCCGGCACCGGGTCCGACCAGTAGGCGAGACCGGCATCGAGCAGGCGGTCCACCGCTGCATGATGCGCATCGCCCCGGGTCGACTGGAGCACCGGGGCCTCGTCCCAGTCGAGCCCCATCCACTCGAGCGCCTCGAAGACGACGTCGACGAGCTCCTGTCGAGAACGTTCCAGATCGGTGTCCTCGACACGAAGGAGGAAGACCCCGCCGAGGTGGCGGGCGGTGAGCCAGTTGAACAGCGCCGTCCGGGCGCTGCCCAGGTGCAGGTAGCCCGTCGGAGCAGGAGCGAATCGGACTCTGACGCTCGTGGGGCCGTCGGTCTCGGAGCTCGTCACGTGGCGCCACGCTACCGGCTGAGGCCTGGCCGTCGTCACACCTCGGAGGAGATCCACGCGCCACCCGGACGAGGACCCATCCCGGGACGCCGCTCAGCGAGAGCGGCCGCTCCGCGTCTCTGACAGCCGTGCATCTCTACGCTGTCGGTCACGTGCGGCACGAGGATGACAGCTGATGAGCGATGAGATCACCGGTGGCGAGGACGCAGGCGCCGACTCCGCGACCAGGGATGCGGGAAGCGGTGGCGAGGGCTGGTGGACCCGACCCGAGTCACGCTTGGACCACGTCGAAGAGGGCGGCGCGGTCGACGGCGCCGGGGACCGCGCCGACGGTGATGGCACTCCGCGCATGTCGAGGGGGCGTCTCGCCCTGCTGGTCGCGCTCGTCGCTCTCGCTCTGGTCGCCGTAGGGCTCGCCGTGACCCGCGGCGAGGAT
>CAZNQK010000139.1:0-3471 GCA_964575165.1 uncultured Aquihabitans sp.
GCCGGCGTGGTTGATCGACGAGTACGCCAGCATCCGCTTGACGTTGGTCTGCACGATGGCGAACAGCGAGCCGACCAGCAGCGTCAGCACGGCGAGGGCGAACAGGATCGGCCGCCACTCCCCCACCTGCGTCGGACCGAACGTCACGACGAACACCCTGACCAGGGCGGCGAACGCCCCGGCCTTGACCGCTGTGGCCATGAACGCCGAGATCGGCGACGGCGCACCCTGGTACACGTCGGGGGTCCAGAAGTGGAACGGCACCGCGGCGATCTTGAAGCCCAGGCCCACGACCATGAACCCGATACCACCGAGCAGCAGCCCGTTGGACGTGATGACGTGGGTCGACAGGTAGGTCTGGATGTCGGCCAGGTTCGTCGAACCCGTGGCGCCGTACGTCAGCGCGATGCCGTAGAGCAGGAACGCCGAGGCGAACGCTCCCAGAACGAAGTACTTGAACCCCGCCTCCTGCGACGACACCCGCCGGTTGTGCATCGCCGACAGCACGTACACCGCAACCGACATGATCTCGAGGCCGATGAACAGCACGATCAGGTCGTTGGCGGAGGCCATGGTGACCGCACCCGACGCGGACAGCATCACCAGCACGTACCACTCGGGACCCTCGAGCCCCTCACGGCGCAGGTAGGACTGCAACAGCAGAGCGGCGAAGATCACCGCCAGGCAGACGTTGAGGGTGATGCCGAGCGAGAAGCCGTCGAGCCCGACCGCCCCGCCCATCACCGACTCGGGGCCGGTGTCCTGCACCCGGTGCCACAGGGGTACGACCGTGGCCATCGAGATCAGTGCGACGAGCACCGTCCACGTGCAGTGGAACCAGCGCGGCGCCCGACCCCGCAGCAGCGACACGACGGTCAGCAGCAGGATGCCGCCCAGCATCAGGACCAGGTTCGGGAGGATCGCCGTCCAGTCGATGTCGGGTGTGGCGATCTGCTGCTCGGCCAGGACGAGACCGTTCGACAGCAGACCGTTCGACAGCAGCCCGTTCGACAGCAGACCGTTCGAGAGCAGCCCGTTCGACAGCAGGCCCATCGACAGCACAGCGCTCACGATCCGTGCTCCTCACCGCTCGACGCCGGCGCTTCATCCGACGACTGCCCGGACTCGTCCGACGACTGCCCGGACTCGTCCGGCGACTGGTCGGCCTCGCCGGATGCCGCAGCCTTGGTGACCTCGGGCTGGTCGCCTCTGGTCCCGTGCGAGTACTCGGCGACGTGGGTGACCAACGCCTTCACCGACGGCTCCATCCGCTCGATCATCGGCGCCGGGTACAGACCCAGGAACACCATCAGGAACACGAGCGGCGCCATGACCATCAACTCGGACGGCAACAGGTCGCGCATCGTGGCGTTCTCGCCGCTCGCCGGGCCGTGGAAGACGCGCTGGTACGCCCACAGCAGGTAGAGCGCTGCGATGATCACGCCGAGGGCGCCGACCACGGCCCACCACCGCGCGCTCTTGAACGCACCGAGCAGCGACAGGAACTCGCCCGGGAACCCGTTCAGGCCCGGGAGCCCGATCGAGGCGAACGTCACGATCATGAACACCCCGGCCATCACCGGCGCGGCCTTCTGGAGGCCCGACAGATCGCTGATCATCCGGGTGTGGCGACGCTCGTAGACCATGCCGACGAGCAGGAACAGCGCGCCGGTCGTGATGCCGTGGTTGACCATCACCAGCAGGCCGCCCGTGATGCCCTGGGCGTTCAGCGAGAAGGTGCCGAGGATCACGAACCCGAGGTGGGCGATCGACGAGTAGGCGACCAGCCGCTTCAGGTCCTTCTGCATGGCCGCGGCGATGGCGCCGTAGGTGATGCCGGCCACGCCGAGGGTCAGCATCACCGGAGCGGCCCAGGTCGCGGCCTCGGGGAGCATGTAGAGCCCGAAGCGCAGGTAGCCGTAGGTGCCGAGCTTCAACAGCACTGCCGCGAGGATCACCGAACCGGCGGTCGGGGCGTTGGTGTGGGCGTCGGGCAGCCACGTGTGCAGAGGGAAGATCGGCACCTTCACCGCGAAGGCGATCGCGAGCGCCACGAAGATCCAGCGGCCAGCAGTGGTCGAGATGGCCTGGTCCTTGGCGATCTCGACGATGTCGAACGTCAGCGCACCGCCCGTCGCACGCTGGTGCAGGATCGCCAGGGCGATGATGCCGACGAGCAGGAACGCCGAGCCGAACATCGTGTACAGGAAGAACTTGGTCGCCGCGTACATCCGCTCGCCGTGACCCCAGCCGGCGATCAGGAAGTACATCGGGACGAGCACGACCTCGAAGAAGATGAAGAACACCAGCATGTCGAGAGCCGCGAACACGCCCACGCAGCCGCCCATCAGGATGAGCATCCACGCGTAGTACGCCTTCTCGTCGGTGTGCGGCTTCACCCCGAGGATGGCGATCGGGAACAGCACCCCGGTCATCACCAGCAGGAACAGCGAGATCCCGTCGACGCCGAAGTGCAGCGACACGCCGAGGTCGGAGATCCAGTCCGTCTGGAGCGTGAACTGGAACCCGGCGTCGTGCAGCTTGAACTGCGTCAGCAGGTAGACGGCGATCGCTCCCGAGATGACGCTCGTCAGCAGCGCGATCGGACGGAAGAACTCGCCGCGGTTGCGCGGCACCAGACCGATGAGCGCGGCGCCGACGAACGGCACCAGGATCACCGCGGCGAGCAGCGGGAACGAGTTGGTGGCGGCGGCCTCGCTGGCCAGGAGCGCGCCCATCAGAAGCCCATCTCGATCATCAGGATGGGCTTACGGGTCGACAACACGAGCGTCCTCATCAGAAGCCCATCCGTGTGATCACGACGACGGCGATGATCGCCGCGCCGATCGCCATGCCCGTCGCGTAGCCGCGGATCAGACCGGACTGGGCGGGCTTGACCACCTCGGCGACCTTCTCGGTGCCGTGGGCGACGCCGAGCACCGCGCCGTCGACGACCGTCGAGTCGAAGTCGGCCACGCCCTGGAAGGCCTTCTCTCCCGGACCGCCGACGAACGCCGCATAGGTGTCGTTGATGTACCAGGCGTGGGCGAGCACAGGCTTCTCGAGCTTGGCCGGGTCGCCCTTGTGCTGCTGGTACACCCGGTAGGCGAAGGCGATCCCGGCGACCGCACCGGCCACGGCGAGGATCGCTAGCAGCCAGAGCATCGCGGCCTCGGGCAGCTCGTGCTCGCCGACGATGACCGGGTGGATCCACTCCTTCAGGAACTCGAGGTTGTGCGAGAAGGGCAGGTTCATGATGCCGCCGACGAAGGCCATGACCCCGAGCACGATCAAGGGCACGAGCATCGTCCACGGCGACTCGTGCGGGGTGTGGTCCGCGGTCAGCTCGTGATGCTCGGAGTGGGCGTGGTCGTCGTGCGAGTCGTGACCGGCGGCAGTCGAGGCGTGAGCGAGGGCGGCCCCGGATCCGTCGGCGGCCTCACCGTCGGCAGCAGCGTCATCGGCGCCGGC
>CAZNQK010000139.1:3571-5631 GCA_964575165.1 uncultured Aquihabitans sp.
CGGCCCCGGATCCGTCGGCGGCCTCACCGTCGGCAGCAGCGTCATCGGCGCCGGCGGCGACCAGCGCCGGCTCGGCCAGCGGGTCGTCGGCGGTGCCGATCAGGCGCCACTTCTCGGTCCCCCCGAAGAACGTCATGATCATCAGACGGGTCATGTAGAACGCGGTGAGGATCGCAGCGAGGAACCCGACCGCCCACAGCGCCGGCCCGTAGCCGTCGACCGCCCATGCCCCGGCGAGGATCTCGTCCTTGGACCAGAACCCGGCGAACGGCGGGATGCCGCTGATCGCCAGCCACCCGCTCATGAACGTCAGGAACGTGATCGGGATGTACTTGCGGAGGTTGCCGTAGCGGCGCATGTCCTGCTCGTGGGCCATCGCCAGGATCACCGACCCGGCACCCAGGAACAGCAGGGCCTTGAAGAAGGCGTGGGTGATCATGTGGAACATCGCGCCCGTGTACTGGTACGAGCCGATGGCGATGAACATGAACCCGAGCTGCGAGACCGTCGAGTAGGCCAGCACCTTCTTGATGTCGGTCTGGGCGACCGCGGCTCCGGCCGCGAGCAGCGCGGTGGCGGCGCCGACCCAGGCGATCACGTCGTTGGCCCAACCGGCGTGCTCCATGATCGGGCTCAACCGGCAGAGCAGGAACACGCCCGAGGTGACCATCGTCGCCGCGTGGATGAGGGCGGACACGGGGGTCGGGCCGGCCATGGCGTCGGGCAGCCACACGAACAGCGGCAGCTGCGCCGATTTCGCCGTGGCGCCGAGGAAGAACAGGAGTCCGACCGCGGTGGCGGTGATGCCGACGATCGCCCCTGCGGACCGGCCGATCTCGACGTAGTCGACCGAGCCGAGCGTGATCCACACGAGGAACGTCCCGAGCATGAACCCGACGTCGCCGAAGCGGTTGGTGACGAAGGACTTCTTGCCGGCCGACGCGTTGGCCTCGTCGGAGAACCAGAACGAGATCAGCAGCAGCGAGCAGGCGCTGACGCCCTCCCACCCGACGTAGGTGACGATCAGGTTCGACCCGAGCACCAGCACGAGCATCGATCCGACGAACAGGTTGAGGTACGTGAAGAACTTGGGGAAGTTCTCGTCGCCCTTCATGTAGCCGATCGAGTACAGGTGGATCAGCGCGCCGACGCCCGTCACGAACAGGCACATCGTGATGCTCAGCGGGTCGAGCAGGAACCCGAAGTCGAGGTGGAACGAACCGACCGGCATCCACTCCCACAGCGTCAGGACGTACTGGCGCTCCTCTTCGGGCTGCGACATCAGGTCGAGGGCGACGACGCAGCTCGCAAGGAAGCTGCCCGCCACCGCGACGGTTCCGACGATGCCGGCCACGGGGTCGCCGATGCGCTTGCCGAACGCGACGAGGACCACGAACCCCGCCAGCGGCAACGCCGGGATGAGCCAGACCATCTCCATCGCTCAGCCCCTCATCAGCGAGATGTCGTCGACGGTCGCGCCCTGGCGCCGCCGCATGATGGCCACGATGATCCCCAATCCGACCACGACCTCGGACGCCGCGACCACGAGCACGAAGAACACCACCGCCTGACCGCCGACGTCGTCGAGCTGACGGGCGAAGGCGACGAAGGACAGGTTCACGGCGTTGAGCATCAGCTCGATGCACATGAACATCACCAGCGGGTTGCGCCGGATCATCAGCCCGACCGCGCCGATCGAGAAGAGCATGGCCGACAGCACCAGGTACCAGGTCTCGGTGAGCTGGATCACGCCTGCACCTCCTCGGCAGCAGCGTCGGGGTCGCCGTCGGCCGGCTCGTCGTCGTGCTCGGGCGGGCCGAGCGGCCCGTCGCCGTCACCTGCGGCGAGGTAGTCGATCGGGTCGCCCACCTCGACCTCGGGATCCGCCGGGAACATCGAGGTGTGGTCGATCGCCGGACCGTCGGGGAACTCGTCGAGGTCGATCGGCGTGCGTGCCCGGCGGGTCAGCACCACCGCGCCCACCACGGCGACGGTCAGCAGCACCGCGGTGATCTCGAAGGCGAACACGTAGTCGGTGAAGATCACCCGGCCGAGGCGGT
>CAZNQK010000140.1:0-5532 GCA_964575165.1 uncultured Aquihabitans sp.
CCCCACGAACTCGGGTCACCTCGCGCCGATATGCGGAGTCACGCGACCCGAGTTCGGTGGGCTGGGAGCGGCTGAGGCTGCGATGATCGGGACATGCGCAACGCCACATCCGACGCCACCGGGCCTGTCGACCGGGCCGGCATCCTCCACCGCCTGGCACGGACGCTGCTGACAGCCCCCGCTCCGGTGCTCGACCGGATCATCGGCGGACCTCCGGCGGTCGTCGACGGCCGGGTGCTCGACCGTCGGATCCAGGCGCTGCTCGCGATCGGCGAACGACTCCAGCGCTCCCCCGAAGGCTCGATCAGATCGTTCGACGTCGCACAGCGTCGGCGGGAGCTCGATCGCATGGGACGCCTCGGCATGCCGCAACGCCAGGGGATCCACGTCTTCGAGCGCAGCATCCCCGGACCCGCGTCAGAGTTGGCAGTGCGGGTCTACCGACCGTTCAACTGCGGCAACGAACCGCCGGCAATCGTGTACTTCCACGGCGGGGGCTGGGTCGTCGGTTCACTCGACTCCCACGACGGCTCGTGCCGGCTGGTCGCCGACGTGGCCTCGTGCGTCGTGGTGTCGGTCGACTACCGACTGGCCCCGGAGCACCCGTTCCCGGGGCCGTACGACGACTGCGTGTCCGCGTACGGCTGGGTCCGCGACCACGCGGCCGAGCTCGGAATCGACGCGAGCCGGGTCGGCGTGATGGGCGACAGCGCCGGCGGCAACCTCGCCGCCGCCGTCGCGCTCGCCGCCAGGGACGGCGACATCGCCCCACCCCAGGTCCAGTCGTTGGTGTACCCGGCCACGGACGCTCACTTCTCCCTGCCGTCGCACGAGCTGTTCCGCAGCGGGTTCGGCCTCACCCGTGAGGACATGGAGTGGTTCAGAGCCCAGCACCTTCCGGACGTGTCGACCTGGGAGCTTCCGACGGTGAGCCCGCTGCGGGCCCCGTCGGTCGACGGCCTCGCTCCGGCGGTGGTGGTGACCGCCGGTTTCGACCCGCTCCGCGACGAAGGTGACGCCTACGCCGCGCGGCTCGCAGACGCGGGAGTCGTCGTGCGTCATCGCTGCTACGACGACATGGTCCACGGGTTCTTCGGCATGGGCCTCCTCCCGGAGTGCCACGCCATGGCCACCGAGATCGCGGCGCAGACCGGGGAGCTGCTGCACGCCGCCTGACCGGAGCTCGGCAGGCGGGCGTCGTCGCTCCGCTTGAGGTTGGCCACCCTCCTGCCGATGGGGAGGTGTGGAACGACGCACGGCGATGTGGCTGAGCCATCACTGGCCCGAGGACTACGACCGCTGTGCCCGGATCGGCCGCAACCACGTCTGCCGTCGCTGCCTCTGGTTCTACCCGGCGTGCCTGGCCACGATGCTGCTCACCCTTGCCGGGATCCGTTGGCCGATCGACGTCGACCCCTGGCTCGTCGCGCTTCTCCCCGTGCCGGTCGTCGTCGAGTGGTGGGCGGAGCACCTCGGGTCGATCACTTACTCGGCTCCCCGACAGGTCGTGCTGACGCTCATCGCGGCACCCGCGGTCGGCGTCGGCCTCGCCCGCTACCTGGAGTCACCGGGCGACACCCTGTTCTGGGCCGTGGTCGCGACGTACGCGGTGCTGTGCCTGATCCCGTTCCTCCTCGGACCACGACTGAGAGGACGCCGACCGATCGGGGTCCCACGTCCGGAGCACACGGACTGAACCGCTACCTGCGTGTGGATCGCGGCCGACACGGGCCGATCCCGCACCTGGACCAGAACGGTCACCAGGTGGGCTCGGGAAGCGGCAACGCGAAGATGTGAGCCCAGTCGATCGCGGGATCGGCTCCCGGGGTCCACTCCCCTGGGTCGGCGACGTCGACGTCGGTTACACCTGCCATCAGGGCCCGGAAGAACCGCCACGTCATCGCCGGCTTCTGACCCGCGACGTCCCCCCACGGGTCACCGAGCACCTGGTGCGGCAGCCCGAGTCGCACGACGACCATGTCGAGGCTCGGGATCACGAGCACCAACTGGTCGAACATCCCCGACAGGCCGTAGGAATCGGACGGCACCGCCGGCATCCAGTTGCGATCTGACTCCGGGCCGAGCAGGGGTCCCGTCTGGTTGCATCTCGTGCCGAGGTTGTTGCGCCACAGGAACCCGTAGCACGGGTTGGCCGAAGTCCCCCGCTGCCCCTCGGCGATGTAGTCGGCACCGATGATCCGGCGGCCGTCCCACTCGCCGCCCTGGAGCAGGAGACGCCCGAGGCGACCGAACGCCGTCGGGGTCATCTGGAGGAACGCGAACCCCTGACTGCGGCCCGCACCGTCGCGCTCCCAGGTCCACTCGTTCCTGGCGATGCCGATCGGCCCGAAGAGCTCTCGCTGGGCGAAGTCCTGCAGGTCATCACCGACAGCGGACTCCAACACTGCGATCAACGCGGTGAGCGTCGTCTGTGCATACTGGAACTGGGTCCCGGGAACGGCCTCGAACGGCCTCGCCAGCACCGCAGCAGCCGAGTCGGTCGTGGCCGCCTCGTCGAGGTCGCTGACCCACGCCATGCGGAGTCCCGTTGTCTGGTTGAGGAACTGCCTGACCGTGAGCGCCGCCTTCCGCTGGTCGTCGAGCGGCAGGTACCGACCGATCGGGTCGTCGACGCGCAACGCACCGAGCTCGACCGCCCGGCCGACCAGCATCGACACGACGCCCTTGGTCATGGACCAGCCGGGCAACGGCACCCAGTCGACAGACGGATCGTTCGAGCCGACACCGACCAGGCAACCGTGCCGGTACACGCGGATCGACTGCGAGCCCTTCGCCACGGCGTAGTCGAGCGCCTCCCGGAGCACCGTCGAATCGAGACCGACGGAACCGGGATCGACCTCCCGCGGCTCGACCCCGGTCGGCGTCTCCTCGCAGTGCTCCGGCGGAAGGGCCCGGGTCGCGGGCTGATCGGCAGCGACGTTCGCGCCGCCTGCGATGGCATCGACGACCGCTGGTGGTGTTGCCGGCGGGATGGCCGCACACGACGCCACTGCGCCGAGCGCCACGATCATCGCGATCGATGCCAGCACACTCCGCCACACGTGGGTCGCCCTGACCGGCCGTTCGTCCCGCATCGCCGTCCTCCCGTTCCCGCCCCGTCGCGTGTCGACCGCCATCGGGTCGACGGTCTACCGGGATCGGACCCGATGCGACCGCTGCGGGCCCGAGGCTACGTTGCCCAGGTGGCGCGTGGCGAGGCCCTCGAGCTCGAAGTGGCGGATCGCACAGTCCGTGTGACGAGTCCCGACAAGGTCTTCTTCCCGGAGCGCGGCGAGACCAAGGCCGACCTCGTCCGCTACTACCTGTCGGTCGGTGACGAGGTCATGCGGGCGATGGGCGGACGACCGGTTCTGATGCAGCGGTTCCCCGACGGCGTCGGGGGCAACAGCTTCTTCCAGAAGCGGGTCCCGGCGTCTCGGCCCGACTGGTTGCACACCGCCACGGTGACCACCCCGAACGGGACCCGGTCCGAGGCGCTCGTGATCGCTGACCTCGCCCATGTCGTGTGGGCGGTCAACCTCGGGTGCCTCGGCTTCCACGTCTGGCCGTCGATGGCCGACGATCAGGGCCACGTCGACGAGCTGCGCATCGATCTCGACCCGTCACCGGGCGTCGTCTTCGAACAGGTGCGTGAGGCTGCGCTCGCGGTGAACGACCTGCTCGGCGAGCTGGGCATCACCGGCTACCCCAAGACCACGGGGAACAGAGGCCTCCACGTGTACGTCGGCCTGCGTCCCGACCACGACGCCGTCGCGGTTCGCGCCGCAGCCGTGGCAGTGGCCCGTGAGCTGGCACGACGGCGCCCCGACCTGGTGACCGACGCGTGGTGGAAGGAAGAGCGCGGGGCCCGGGTCTTCGTCGACTTCAACCAGAACGCCCCGCACAAGACCGTGTTCGGCGCCTGGTCGGCCCGAGCGAGGGTCGGCGCTCAGGTCTCGACGCCGATCACCTGGAGCGAGGTGCCCCGAGTGCTGCCCGACGAGCTGACGATCGCGACGGTGCCGTCACGCGTGGCAGCGACGGGCGATCCGTGGCAGGAGATGCGGGAACAGCCGCAATCGCTCGACCCGCTGCTCGCTCTCGTCGAGCGGGACACTGCGAACGGACTGCTCGATGCGCCCTGGCCGCCGGTGTACCCGAAGATGCCGGGCGAGCCTCCGAGGGTCGCGCCGAGTCGGGCCCGCAAGGTCGACGACGCCTGAACGACCCGAGAACCACCTCACCCCACCGAACTCGGGTCGTTTGACTCCGACATGCGGCGCGAGATGACCCGAGTTCCAGTGGTTGGTGGAACTCGGGTCGGATGACTCCCCATATCGGCGCTCCCCATATCGGCGCGAGATGACCCGAGTTCGACCGGTGTCATCTCGATCGGGCGGGGTGATGAGCGCCAGTCGGGTCTGAGCGGGAACGTCGCCTGGTCAGGGTCCCGAAGACCGAGGACCTGGTGGATACCTATTCGACCCTCCTCGAAGCCGAGAGCGGACCCAGCCATGTAGAGCCGCCACACCCGGGCCCGGTTGACGCCGACATCGGCCACCGCTGCGTCCCAGTTCGCCTCGAGGTTCGACACCCATGCCCTCAACGTGAGCGCATAGTGCTCACGCAGGTCCTCCATGTGCCTGGCCTCGAACCCTGCGGCCTGCATGGCGGTCACGACGGAACCGACCTCCTGGAGCTCTCCGTCGGGGAACACGTATCGGGCCACGAAGCTGCGCGGAGAGATGGCAGGAGCGTGACCTGGCGGTCGGCTGATGGCGTGGTTCAGGAACCGGCCCCGAGGAGCGGCGAGGTCGTGGATCTGTTCGAAGTAGGTAGCGAGCTGTGACAGGCCGACGTGCTCGAACATCCCGACCGACGCGATCGCGTCGTACGGCCCGTCGTGCACTTCGCGGTAGTCCTGCACGCGCACCTCGACCCGACCGGAAAGGCCGTCGGCCTCGATGCGGTCCCGGGCGTAGTCGGCCTGCTCGGTCGAGATCGTGACGCCGACCGCGTCGACTCCGTGGTGGAGCGCCGCGTGCCGGACGAGGGACCCCCAACCGCAACCGACGTCGAGGAACCGCATGCCGGGACGCAGAGCCAGCTTCTGGCAGATCAGCTCCATCTTCGCCCACTGCGCCCGCGCGAGGCTCGAGGTGCGCCGCTCTTCGGCATCGCCACGGCCGGACTCATCGCCCCACAGGGCGCACGAGTAGACCATCGCCGGACCCAGGACCAGCTCGTAGAAGTCGTTCGACACGTCGTAGTGGTGGTGGATCGCAGCGGCATCCCGACGCTCGGAGTGGCGCCGACCGAACCGGCCGATCCGCACCTCCTCTGGCGGCGCCGCCAACGGGATCAGGTCCGACAGACGGAGACGATGAACGGCTTCCAACCACTCCCGAGCCGACAGGTGGACGCGGGGCAGCCGTGACCGCATCGCCAGAACCGCGTAGATGTCGCCGTCGACCTCGACATCGCCGGCGACGTACGCCCGGGCGAACCCGAGCTCGCCCGGCGAGGTGACGA
>CAZNQK010000141.1:0-5522 GCA_964575165.1 uncultured Aquihabitans sp.
CACTACGCGCCGGTCGCCAGGTGGGAGGCGATCGCCGAGCTCAAGTCGGCCGTCGTGTCGGTCCCGGTGCTCGGCAACGGCGACATCTTCACGGCCGACGACGCTCTGGCCATGCTGGCCCGAACCGGCTGCGACGGCGTCGTCGTCGGTCGGGGTTGCCTCGGCCGACCGTGGCTGTTCGGCCAGCTCGACGACGCCATGGCGGGACGGCCCGTCCGCCCGGAACCGACGCTCCACGAGGTGGTCACCACGATCCGCCGCCACGTCGGGTTGATCGCCGAGTGGGCCGAGCTCACGGGCGACGGGCTGCACACCGACGGCCCGCTCAGGGGAACGGTGCGCCTGGCACCGTTCCGCAAGCACCTCGCCTGGTACCTGAAGGGGTACCCCGTCGGCCGCGACATCCGCCGGACTGCCGGACAGGTCGGGTCGATCGCCGATCTCGACGAGCTGCTCGAGCGGGTCGAGGACCTCGGCGACGTCTGTCCCGTCGCCGACCCCGCGACGATCGCGCGCAGCCACCACCATCCGCTCCGCAAGGTGGCCCTCCCCGACGGCTGGCTGGACGACCCCGACGAGGACGTGCTCCTACCTCCAACCGCCGAGGCTCTGGTATCCGGTGGCTGAGCAGCCTCCACCGTTGGTGCTCGCTTCGGCGTCGCCTCGTCGGGCCGAGCTGCTGTCCCGGCTCGGCTACGTCTTCGAGGTTCAGGCGGCCGACGTCGACGAGTCGGTCCTCGTTGGAGAGACCCCACCCGTCTACGCGGCGAGGGTGGCCGGCGAGAAGGCGACCGCTGTGTGGGAACCCGGTCTCGTCGTCGTCGCCGCCGACACCTGCGTCGTCCTCGACGGCGTCGCTCTCGGCAAGCCCGCCGACGCGACCGACGCGCTGGCGATGCTGGGATCGCTCGCCGGGCGGACCCACTCGGTCGTGACCTCGGTGCACGTCCTCGGCCCGGACGGCGAGGTGGACGCGTTCGTCTCGACCGCCCTCGTGAGGATGACGCCGGCCGATCCCGAGGTGATGGCCGGTTACGTGGCCAGCGGCGAACCGATGGACAAGGCCGGGGCATACGCGCTCCAGGGCCAGGGCGCCGCGCTCGTGGAGTCGATCGAGGGCGACCCGACCACGGTCATCGGCCTGCCGCTCGGACCGACGATCGCGGCGTTGCGTCGCCTGGGGCAGCACCCACCGGCGTTCGGCGCCTGAGGTACCCGGCGCCGCCAAGACCTGGAGGTCGACGGGCACGCTCATGCCACACCACCTCGTCGGCCAACGCCACCAACCTGTTCGGCAGCGTGCCGGGCTCGGTGGCAGGTCCAGCAGCGTTCCCGCAGCTCGTCGATGACGGTGTGCCCCGAGATGGCGAAGTCGGGTTGGTGGTCGAACTCCAGGTGCTCGGTCGTACCGCAGTCGACACAACCCCGGTCACGTTCGTGGACCACTCGCCGCTGACGGCTGGTGGGGTGACGATGTCTGCCGGAGGCGTTGATCGGGCGACGTTCGGCGTCGTGGATCAGCACCCGCAGGAACGCCTCGGGAGCGATGCGCTCCACGACGCTCGAGGCGATCGGGGTCCCGTCATCCAACGTGCAGCCGTCGCCTCGGACGTGCAGCACCACCTCGGCGTCGACGTTCGCCCCGCCTCCGTCGACCAGCGACATCAGCGCATCGGCCCGCTGCTGCGGAACCGTCGCCCAGCCTTCCGCCGCCTCGGAACGGGCCACTGAACGAGCCACCGAACGAGCCACGGAACGAGGCTTGGACGGAACCGCGGTACCGCGCCCGACGTTCTCCGCGGCCGTCGCAGGTTCCGCCGCCCCGGGCTTCACCTCCGAAGGCTTCGCCCCACCCGAAGGCTTCGCCACACCCGAAGGCTTCGCCGGCGTCAGATCCGAAGTCCTGTGGTCGGCCGGGCGGAGTGTCCGGCTGGGAGTCGGCTCGGCCGTGCCGGTCTGCATGAGTTGGGTGTCGACGGCTGCCATGAACACCGAAGCCATAAGGGGAGTGAGCCGGATCGTGGCGGTGATCATCCCGTCGGGATCGGTGCGCCACGTGAGGCTGCGCATCTCGTGTTGGCGGGCTTCGGTGTCGTCGGGCTCCTCGTGGCGTTGCAGCCAACGAGCCAACTCCCCTGCCAGCCGACCCGCCGGTGTCCGCTCCGCGATCTCCAACAGATCGGCTTCGTTGCCCGCGTCGACGACGCCGGTCAGCAGCCTCACCTTGGAGAACGAGATCCGTCCTGCCGCGAACGCTTCGTCGATCAGGGGACGCTCGCCCAGCGTCTTGCCGACCCGCAACCACTGCCGAGCCGTCGCCACCTCGACATCGAGAGCGGATGCGACCCAATGGGCACAGGTGCGGGAGCCGTCGAGGGCCCACTCACCGGACCGGTCGAGCTCCCTCACCAGATGCACGAGCCGGTAGAGCGAGCTCGACCACTGCCGCCCGACCGCCACCAGCTCGGCCCGCACGTTCGTCCGCACCGATCGGGACCCGGGCCCAGACCCGTTCGCCACCTGCGACCCGTTCACGACAGACCCGTTCACGACAGACCCGTTCACGACAGACCCGTTCAAGCCAGACCCGTTCAAGCCAGACCCTTTCACGACCGTCTCGTTCATGACCTGCGACATGGCACACCTCCGCTTCGACACCCACGACCGTCAGCGTCCGGGCACCCGAGGGGCCGGACACCGACTCGTCGTCGGGTTGTTCTTCTTCTGCGGGGAAGTGGCCGTCCCGTGCGAGTCGGCTTCGCCGACCAGCCTACGAAGGGGGTCGGACAGTCTCAGTTGTGTCGCAATCCCACCGAGCGTGGCGTCCGCGGTACCGCGGTACCGCGTCTGACACGGAGAGTGACCCGAGGTTCCAGACGGGGCCACATGACGGCAGAGATCTACGACAGCAGAGACCTACGACGGCAGAGGTCTACGACGGCAGCACCGGATCGACACCCAGACCGGGCCCGGTGGGGAGAGCCACTGTCTCCCCGTCGTAGCAGAGCGCCAGGTCGGAGACGTCCTCGGCGAGCATCAGGGGTCCGCCCATCTCGACCCCGGCCAGGGCCCCATCGGCCAGCGAGCTCAGCGCAGCAGCCAGGTGCAGGCCGGCAGCGGAGCCGACCGAGCTCTCGAGCATGGTGCCGATCTGGACCCCGATCCCCGCTGCCGCACGCTCCGCAGCAGCGAGTGTCGCTCGCAGACCACCGATGCGCATGATCTTCAGGTTCACGAGGTCCGCGGCACCGAGACCGACGATCCGATCCACGTCGTCGGCTCCGCGCACCGCCTCGTCGGCCATCACCCGCACCTCGGGCACACGCCTCGTCATCTCGGCGAGTCCTTCGAGGTCGCGACGATCGATCGGCTGCTCGACGAACAGGGGCCGGCTCCGAGCCATCCGTTCCAACGCCGCTACCGCGACGTCGACCGTCGGCCAGCCCTGGTTCACGTCGACCTTGATCCCCACGTCGGGTCCGACCGCGGCGCGTACGGCTGCCACCCGTTCCACGTCGAGCGACCAGCCCTGCGGACCGCCGACCTTGAGCTTCACCGTCGAGACGCCTGCCTCCACGTGGCGGCGGGCGGCGGCGGCCATGTCGGCTGGAGCGGCCATCGACACGACACGCGAGATGCTCAACGGCGGCGCAGAACCGTCATCGAACGCCGCCTCACCCGAAGCGACCCCGACCAGGTACCTCCACAGCGGCACCCCGCCTCGGCGGGCGAGCAGGTCGTGCACAGCGATGTCGACGGCCGCCCTGGCCGCAGGAGCAGTCGGGGCGCACCCGTCGACGAAAGCCTCGGTCGCATCCGGGTCGGAGAGGTCCAGGCCGACCATCTCAGGGGCGACCAAGTCACGGAGCACCCGCTCGGACTCGGCAACCGACTCACCGGTCACCTCCTCGTCAGGTGCTGCCTCGCCCCAGCCGATCGAGCCGTCGTCAGCACGCAGGCGCACGAGCACGGTCTCGATGTGGGTCCTCCGACCTCCGGCGACGACGAACGGAGCGTTGAGACGCAGCCGCAGCGGCAGGACGTCGACCGACTCGACGATCAGATCCCGGTCAGGGAGACCGGGCAGCGCTGAGCTCACAACTCGGGAAGAGCCGCCCACGGTCGAGCGGCCTCGAGCTGCGACGCGACCTGGATGAGCAGATCCTCACGCCAGGGCGGGGCTGCGATCTGGACGCCGACAGGCAAGCCCTCGGCCGACACGTGCGCCGGGATCGAGATCGCAGGCTGGCCTGACGCGTTGAACAGCGACGTGTAGCAGGCCATCGGAATCGAGTTCATGACCGGCGCGGTCGGGTCCGCGTCGGCCCCGTCCAGTGCGATGCCTGCCCGCGGAGGAGTCACAGCCATCGTCGGGGTAAGGAGGAGATCGAAGTCGCCGTTCGGTCCGAACTGGGAGGTCAACGCCCTCGACGCCGCCTGGAGAGCGGCGTCGGCGCCGAGGTACGCGAACGCGTCCGTCGCCCTGGACGCCTCCCAGGCCGCTGCGTTGTGCGGTTCGAGCAGGGACTCGTCCTCGATCGGGTTGAGGATCGCGAGCGTGTTCCAGACTGTCACGAAGTTGACGATGAACTCGCCGGCGTCCGGCCAGTCCGGGCTGCCCTCGGAGACGTCGTGGCCGAGGTCGGACAGCGTGTTCGCCACCGACCGGACGGCGGTGGCGCACTCCTCGTCGACGGGGATGCCGAGCGCGTTGTCCACGCACAAGAGCACCCGCAGTCGGCCCGGGTCAGCACCGACCTCCGAGGCATAGGGCCGCGACGGCGGCGGCGCCACGTTCCAGGAGCCCGTGTCGAGCTCGGCCATGACGTCGAGCAGGGCGGCGGCGTCCGCCACGTCACGCACGAGCACCCCCGACGTCGAGGCGCCGACGACTCCGTAGCGACGGTCGGTGACCCGACCTCGACTCGCCTTCAACCCGACCAGGCCGTTGCACGACGCCGGTATGCGTATCGATCCGCCGCCGTCGGAGGCGTGGGCGACGGGTGCCATGCCCGACGCCACGGAAGCAGCGGCGCCGCCTGAGCTGCCTCCCGGGGTGTGGTCCGTGTTCCACGGGTTGCGGGTGACGCCGAAGCGCAGCGACTCGGTCCGCGAGATCGAACCGAACTCCGGGGTGGTGGTCTTGCCCATCAGGACGAACCCGGCACGCCGGAACCGCTCGACGACCAGCTCGTCGCGCTCGGCCGGGACGTCGGGGGTGGCCCGCGAACCATGCGTCGTCACCCACCCCGCCACGTCGTTCAGGTCCTTGATCGGCATGGGAACACCGCTGAACGGAGGGAGCTCGGATCCGTCGCGGCGGGCCGCGGCCACGACGTCGTCGGCCGCTCGGGCGTCGGCCAGTGCCCGTTCGTCGTCCCGGAGCGCGAAGGCGTTCAGCTGTGGGTCGATCCTGTCGGCCCGCCCGAGGTACTCCTGCATGAGCTCCGAGGGGCTGACCTCTCCCGAGCGAACGGCGGCTGCGACCTGAAGGGCGGTGGCGTGTCTCTCCATGCCGGCGA
>CAZNQK010000142.1:0-1062 GCA_964575165.1 uncultured Aquihabitans sp.
CTTCGGCAGCTGAGTCGTCGGTCGCAGCCTCCTCGGCGGCCGGCGCTGCAACGTCTGAAGCGGCCGGAGCCGTGGATGCGCCGCCCTGCTCGATCAGCGCCTGGAGCGCGTAGGCCATCTTCTGCGGGATGGCGTTGAGCAGGCTGGCGAAGTTCTGCATCGGCGCGGCCATGCCACCGGCGAGACGAGCGAGCAGCTCCTCTCTCGGGGCGACCTCCGCCAGGCGTGACAGCGCTGCCTGGTCGAGCAGCGAGTCGCCCAGCACGCCGCCCTTGATGACCAACAGCGGGTTGGACTTCGCGAACGACTTGAGGGCCTTGGCCACGGTCACGACGTCGCCCGGCGTGCCGTCGGCCTTCTGTCCGACGAACGTGAGCGCCGTCGGGCCGAGCAGATGCTCGTCGAGGTCGAGCTCCAACGATGCCGTCGCCCGCTTGACGAGGGTGTTCTTGTACACCTTGTGCTCGCCGCCACCGGCGCGCAAAGCGACGCGCAGGTCCTGCAGGTCCCGAACCGTCAGACCTCGGTATTCGCTGATGATCACGGCGTCCGCGGTCTCGAACTTCTCCTTGACCTCGTCCACCACGGCCACCTTCTCGGGCCTCGGGTTCTCCATCTGACACCTCCTTCCATCTGTCTCGGGGAACCGCCCGTGGCAGCTCCGTCCTCGGGTCGCACGGTCGTGCGACCCGTCCTGTGGTCGGGATCCGGCGCCCGCGTCGCGGACGCCTGCTCGACCGACCTCAGGTCGGGCCCTCCGCAGTTCCGGCGGTGCGCCGGATGACGGGAGCCCGTCTCGAGCCGATGTCGTCGTGGTGTCCACCTGCCCAGGTGGGCCGGTGACCGCTTCGCCCGGCGCGTGGGCGTCGGGTCGTTGCGGTCGTGGGCCCGTTCTGCGCCGTCCGGCGCGCCGTGGGGTCTTCGGCGAGTGTCAGATCTCGTGTCCCCTCACCGGGGACCGGCCGATGCTAGCGGGGAGCGACCCCAGCGGGCCAGCCGCCGCACCGGCACCCCGCCCACCGCTCACCATTCTCGGGCACCACAGACCAACCAGCGGACGCT
>CAZNQK010000142.1:1162-3495 GCA_964575165.1 uncultured Aquihabitans sp.
CGCTCACCATTCTCGGGCACCACAGACCAACCAGCGGACGCTCACGCCCAAGAACAAGCGCACCCCGCCCACCGCTCACCATTCTCGGGCACCACAGACCAACCAGCGGACGCTCACGCCCAAGAACGTCGGGTTCGCGGTGGCCGAGAGCCGGCCACCGGAACCGCCCGAACCGTGTCAGCTCTCGAGACGGGCGATGTCGAGCTGGACGCCGGGGCCCATGGTCGACGACAGCGTCACCTTGCGGATGTAGCGGCCCTTGGCGGAGCTGGGCTTGGCCCTGATGAGCTCATCGAGGATGGCGTGGAAGTTCGCCTCGAGGGCCTGTTGGTCGAAGCTCGCCTTGCCGATCACGACGTGCACGTTGCCGTTGCGGTCGGTCCGGTACTCGACCTTGCCGCCCTTGAACTCCTCGACGGCCTTCGCCGGGTCGGGGGTGACGGTGCCGGTCTTGGGGTTCGGCATCAGGCCACGGGGTCCGAGCACCCTGCCGAGCCGACCGACGAGCGGCATCAGGTCGGGCGTGGCGATCGTGATGTCGAAGTCGAGCATGCCGCCCTCGATCTGAGCGGCCAGGTCGTCGGCCCCGACGAACTCGGCGCCGGCGGCCTCGGCGGCGGTGGCGGCGTCACCCTGGGCGAACACGGCGACGCGCACGTCCTTGCCTGTGCCCGACGGGAGCGCGACGGTGCCGCGGATCATCTGGTCGGCCTTGCGGGGGTCGACGCCGAGACGGACGACGGCTTCGATCGTCTCGTCGAAGCGGGCGGTGGCGAGGGTCTTGACGACGCCGATCGCCTCGTCGGCGGCGTAGTGACGCTCCCTGTCGTAGCGCTTGGTGGCGTCCGAGTAGCGCTTTCCGTGTGCCATGGTGCGAATCCTTCCGGATCTCCCTCACGTGACCCGACTGCCCGGGCGAGGTCCTCCCGGGTGGGGTTGCCCCGGTCGTCGACCCGGGCAGATCTTGCGACATGCGGCGCCGGCGTCCGGCACCTCGAACTCCGGATGGCCGGGCTCAGACGACCTCGATGCCCATGGAGCGGGCGGTTCCGGCGATCTGGAGCTTGGCGGCATCGATGTCGTCGGTGTTGAGGTCGGGCAGCTTGGTCTGGGCGATCTCGGTGAGCTGTGCGTCGGTGATGCTGCCGACGAAGCCACGGCCGGGGGTCTCGGCGGCCTTGTCGAGACCGGCGGCCTCACGGATCAGCACCGGCGCCGGCGGGGTCTTGGTGATGAACGAGAACGTGCGGTCCTCGTAGATCGAGATCTCGACGGGCACGATCGTGCCGCGCTGAGCCTCGGTCTTGGCGTTGTACTCCTTGCAGAAGTCCATGATCGCCACGCCGTGCGGGCCGAGCGCCGTACCGACCGGCGGCGCAGGCGACGCCTGCCCGGCCGGGATCTGGATCTTGACGATGGCGACGACCTTCTTCTTGGCCATGACTCAAACCTTCTTCGATGTTTCGGGACCCCGGGAGGGGCGACTGGGGACGACCGGATCGGTGCTCCCGGGCGACGACTCCTCGACGCGTGCGCAGCGCACGTGGCGGGCCGGTCGTCCATTCTGGTCGGCCGACGTCGACCGGCACAACCCGGCCGGGGGACCGGATCCGGGCGACCCGGTCCCGACCGTCCCGACCGTCCCGACCGGGGCGCCGGCTGTCCGAGCCCGGCGTCACCGACGGGATCAGAGCTTGGCGACCTGCGAGAACTCGAGCTCGACCGGCGTCTCGCGGCCGAAGATGTTGACCAGCACCTTGAGCTTGAGCTGGTCCTCGTTGATCTCGATGATCTCGCCGGAGAAGTCCGCGAACGGACCCTCCTTGACCCGGACCGTCTCGTTGATCTCGTACTGGCGAGCCGTGCGGGTCTTGGCTGCGACGGCCGGCTGCTCGGAGTCGACCTCCTCACCGGTGCCGAGGAAGGTCTCGACCTCGCGACGGGGAAGGGGTTGGGGCTTGTTGCCGGCGCCGACGAACCCGGTGACGCCCGGCGTGTTGCGAATCACGTACCAGCTGTCGTCGTCGAGGCTGCACCGGACCAGGAGGTAGCCGGGGAACATCTTCTTCTGGACGACGACCTTCTTGCCCTGCTTGAACTCGACGACGTCCTCCATCGGGATGACGACCTCGTGGATCCGCGACTCCATGTTCATCGAGGCGCGGCGGGCCTCGATGTTCTGACGGACCTTGTTCTCGTAACCGGACTGGGTGTGGAGCACGAACCACTTGCCCGGGCGGTCGTACGGCGACTCGGCCTTGGGCGGGGCCGGCGACTCCTCGAGGAGCTCGTCCTCGTCGATCGCCTCGACACCTTCGTCAGCGCCCTCGTCG
>CAZNQK010000142.1:3595-5485 GCA_964575165.1 uncultured Aquihabitans sp.
CTCGTCGGTGCCGTCCTGGTCCTCGTCGAGGATCGCCTCGTCCTCGGCGAACCGGTCCAGCTCGGCCTCGGCCTCCACCGGCGACTCGACGAGCACCTCGTCCGGCTCGATCTCCTCGGCCTCGGCGATCGCCTCGATCCCGTCGGCAGCGGCGTCGTCGCCCTCGACGGAGGAGACCAGCGCCTCGACCGCGGCCTCGTTCTCGACGGCGCGCTCCAGTGCGTCGTCCCGCGGGCCGACCCCGGCGGGCTCGGGCATCGGGTCGGCGGCAACGTCGGTCTGATCGGACATGTCGGCCAGAGCGTTCTCGTCGGTCTGATCGGACATGTCGGTCTGAGCGTTCTGATCGGTCATCGGGTCGTCAGTCATGGATCTCTCTTCGGGCCGCCGGGCCGGAGGGCCCGCACGACGGCGATCGGCGACCGGTCCGTCCCCCGGGATCGAGGGGCGACCGGTCGGTCAGTACGTGATGGGGACCGACGCCGTCGCGCCGGCCGCACCGGTGGTGGTCGTCCCCGGGTCGAGGATGACCCGGAACACCTCGCCGAACACGTAGTCGACGGCGAACACCCCGGCGGTGAACACGACCAGCGCCACGAACACGATGATCGAGAGGCGGATGACCTCTGGGCGGGTCGGCCAGGAGACCTTGCGGAGCTCGGCACGCACCTCACGGATGAACTCCATGGGCTTGGTGCGCGTCGTCTTCAGGTCCTTTGCAGGGGCCCTTCGGTCACGCGTCGCCTGCGAGCCGTCGGCGTTCATCTGCCCGGCACGCTGCATGGCGCGCTTCTGTTCTCGGTTCATCGCCATACGTGTGCGACCTCTTTGACCGTCCGGACTGGGACGGCTCGTTCTCTTCGACGGATCGAGCAGGGCAGGAGGGACTCGAACCCTCAACCGCCGGTTTTGGAGACCGGTGCTCTGCCAATTGAGCCACTGCCCTGTGCCGCCACCGCTCCGCCCCGACGCGCACTTCGGAGCCCTGGTTCCAGGGTCCCGAGGCGTGCGTGTCCAGACCTCGCGAGCGACGTCGGGGGCCACGATAGACGAGGTGAGCCCCTCATCACGACTCGCGTTCTCTCCGGCACGCTCCGGGTCCGACTCTGGTGACGGGGTCCGCTCCCCTCCCCCGACCGCTTCGCGTACTGTTGCACGCGTGAGCGATGCCCCCGCGAGCACCCTCGGACCGGATGTGGCCCGTGCCAGGGGCACCGACCTCCGGCTCGTCCCACCGCCGGACCTGCCGGCCCGACCGGCCCGGTCGAGTGCGTCGAGCCCGACGGGTCCGACGGGTCCGACGGGTCCGACGGGCCCGTCGAGTGGCGACGGGTCGGACGGTCACCAGGATCCGCACGCTGTGGACCTGGACGCTGCCCGCTCCGGCGACCACGCAGCGTTCGCCCGACTCGTCGAGGCGACCCACCGCGAGACCTATGCCTTGGCGCTGCACCTGACCGGCTGTCCCGAGGACGCCCGCGACGTCACCCAGGAGGCCTACCTCCGGGCGTTCCGAGGGCTCGACGGGTTCCGGAGCGACGCCCGGTTCACGACCTGGATGTACCGGATCACGGCGAACGCAGCGATGACCCACGCCGGGCGCAGCCGCAAGCACCGCCACGACGAGCTCGACGACGATGCCCCGATCGTCGACCTCCGAACCGAGCACGATCCCGCTCTCGTAGCCGACGCCGGCGACATGCGCGACCGGCTCATCGCTGCGCTCGGCGATCTGCCGCCGCGCCTTCGCTCCGTGGTGGTGCTCCGCGACGTGTACGAGCTACCCCACGAGGCCATCGCCGAGGAGCTCGGCATCACGGTGACCGCCGCCAAGGTGCGCCTGCACCGGGCCCGGCACCGCCTGCGCCTCCAGGTCTTCGGGGACCGAGC
>CAZNQK010000143.1:0-5484 GCA_964575165.1 uncultured Aquihabitans sp.
GTGACCGTCGCGAGGGTCTGGTTCTCCTCCTTGATCTTCACGCCCTCCTTGGCCTCGACGGCCTGGTGGAGGCCCTCGGACCAGCGCCGACCCTCGAGCACACGGCCGGTGAACTCGTCGACGATCTTCACCTCGCCGTTCTGGATGAGGTAGTCGCGGTCCCGCCTGTAGAGCTCCTTCGCCTTGATCGACACCTGGAGCTGGTGCACGAGGCTGTTGGACACGTCGTCGTAGAGGTTCTCGACGCCGAGGGCCTTCTCGACCTTCTCGATGCCCTCGGGGAGCGGGAAGACGATCCGCTTCTCCTCGTCGACCTCGTAGTCGACGTCACGGGTGAGCCCTCGGGCCACCGACGCGAACTTGTAGTAGAGCTTGGCCGCGTCGCTCACACGACCCGAGATGATCAACGGCGTGCGGGCCTCGTCGATCAGGATCGAGTCGACCTCGTCCACGATCGCGTACGGGTGGCCGCGCTGGACCTTCTCCTCGAGCGACAACGCCATGTTGTCGCGCAGGTAGTCGAAACCGAACTCGTTGTTCGTGCCGTAGGTGATGTCGCAGGCGTACTGCTCGCGCTTGAAGCTCGGGTCGTCCTGGCCGGGCAGGATCATCCCGATCGTGAGCCCGAGGAAGCGGTGCACCTGGCCCATCCACTCGGCGTCACGTCGGGCCAGGTAGTCGTTGACCGTGATGACGTGGACGCCCTTGCGGGTGAGGCCGTTGAGGTAGACCGGCAGCGTCGACACCAGCGTCTTGCCCTCGCCGGTCTTCATCTCGGCGACCCACCCGAAGTGCAGCGCGGCGCCGCCCATGAGCTGCACGTCGTAGTGGCGCTGGCCGATCACCCGGTTGGCCGCCTCCCGGACGACGGCGAACGCAGGGATCAGCAGGTCGTCGACCTCGACGCCACGGTCGAGCTGCTCGCGGAACTCGACGGTCCGGTGAGCGAGGTCCTCGTCCGACAGCGCCTGGAGATCCGACTCGAGAGCGCCGATGTCGGGGACCAGGTCGGCGAGCGCCCGCACCTTGCGTCCCTCGCCGGCGCGGAGAATTCGATCCATGAAACCCATAAGCGGGAACACTCTACCGGTGGGGGTCGCATGCCCGGCCGCACGGGCGACGGACGGGTGGAGCGAGACGAGGGTGGCAGCGCTCACGCCCGTCACCCACGACCGGCTGTCGGGGTGCGTCCGTAGGGTGCGACCGTGCTCGACATCATCCTCCCCCGCTGCTGCGTGCTGTGCCGCGATGTCGGTCCAGGGCTGTGCGCCGCCTGCGGGGCCGAGCTGCCGCCTGCGCCCGGGATCGCCGTGCCACCCTCGATGGACGATTGCTGGGCGCTCCTGGCCTACGAGTCAACGGCCGCTCGTCTCGTCGCCGAGCTCAAGTACCGCAACCACCGCGACGCCTTCAGCTGCGTCGGGCGGGCGATGTCGGTCTTCGTGCGACGCTCCCCCGTCGCCGTCGACGCGGTCACCTGGGCACCGACAAGTGCCGCTCGTCGCCGTCGGCGGGGTTACGACCAGGCCGAGGTGCTCGCAGCCGCGATCGCCCGGACGAGCAGCCCGTCCGCTGTCCGCACCCTCCGTCGCGTCCGGGGGTCACCGCAGACCGGAGCCGACCGGGTTCACCGGATGCACGGACCGGCGTTCGAACCCACCGCGCGGCTCGCCGGTCACGTCGTGGTGGTCGACGACGTGTGCACGACCGGTGCCACGTTGAGCGCTGCGGCCGCGGCTCTGCGACGGGCCGGCGCTGAACGGATCACCGGTCTCGTGCTCGCCGCCACCCCCTGACAGCCCCCTGGACGGTTCGCTCCTCGACCAACTCGGGCGCCGGCGCGCCGGGCCCGTTGTCAGTTGCCCGGAAGCGACACCGCGGGCGCCTCGCCCGAGAGCATCCGATCGACCCTGTCCCGGACCATCGACTGCCACTCCGGATGGGTGAGCACGTAGAAGCGGCGGGTGCGGATCGCGTCGATCACCAGGTCGGCGACGGCTGCCGGCTGCAGCCCCTCTGCGATGAACCCGTCGATCATGGACTTGAGCTGGAGCGCCGCCGCGTCGGCGTCGCCGAGCGCCGCCTGGGCCTGCGCCTCCTCGTCGGAGACCGCCCCGCCCGGACGGTTCCGATCCGACTCGTTGATGCGGGTCCTGACCCACCCCGGGCACAGCACCGAGATCCCGACGGTGGGCTGCATCATCTGGAGCTCCACGTACATCGACTCGGAGATCGTGACCACGGCGTGCTTCGATGCGTTGTACGCACCCATGAACGGCGGCGAGGTGAGTCCCGCCATCGAGGCGGTGTTGACGATGTGGCCGCCGCCGCTGGCGATGATCCTTGGCGTGAATGCACGCAACCCGTGGACGACTCCCATGAGGTTGACGCCGAGCACCCACTCCCACGTCTCGAGGTCGGTCTCCCAGGTGATCCCGCCACCGCCGACGCCCGCGTTGTTGCATGCGACGTGCAACGCTCCGAACACGTCCATCGCCGCCTCGCCGATGCGCTCCACGTCCGCCGCCCGACTGACGTCCGCCGTGACCGCGAACACGTCCGCCCCACCGTCACGCAGCTCCGTCGCCGCCGCCTCGAGCGGATCGACCTCGATGTCGGCCAGGACCAGCCGCATGCCCTTCGACGCGAACGCCTCTGCAAGAGCCCGTCCGATCCCGCTCGCCCCGCCGGTGACAACGGCGACCCTACCCTCGAACTCTTCCACCTGGACCCCCCTGGCCTCGTCGGAACATGCGTCCGATCGTCGCCTCCATCGCCTCATCAAGCCGGGAGCGACGCTGACCTGTGAGAGCGTACGCTTGGGCATCTCTGCTGATGGCACGAACGGTCCGGGATGTGCATCAATGGAGCGATCACGTCGACCCTCCCCACCCTCCCTGGTCCGACGTCCGCCGAGCCGAGCACCCGGCGCGACTCGTGGCAGCTGCCCGGCCTGACCGGCCTGCGCGGCCTCGCCGTCATGGCCGTGATCGCGTACCACCTCGGCTATCTGCCCGGTGGGTTCATCGGCGTCGACCTGTTCTTCGTGTTGTCCGGGTTCCTCATCACGACTCTGCTGCTGCGCAAGACCCCGCACGGCGTCGCCGGCATGCGCGCCTGGTGGGCGCGACGGATCCGCCGGCTCACCCCCGCCGTCGCAGTCGTCGTCCTCGCCGTCCTCGTCGTGTTCCTGACCCGCTCGGGGATCGCACTCGACGCGTTCGCCACGATGACGTGGTGGCAGAACTGGCATCTCATCGCCGAAGGCACGCCGTACTGGGCCGGGACGCCGTCACCGCTGCGCCACGCGTGGTCGCTGTCGATCGAGGAGCAGTTCTACCTGCTCTGGCCACCGATCCTCCTGGGCATCGTGGCCGTCGGCCGGCGTCTCGGACGACCCGCTACCACGGTCGCCGTCGTCGCGGCTGCGGGCTCGGCGGCCTCGTTCGCGTGGGCGGCATGGCTGAGCAGCGGGACCGGCGTCGACCTGTCCAGGGTCTACTTCGGCACCGACACCCGCGCCGGGGGTCTCCTGGCCGGCTGCGCCCTCGCCGCATGGAGGCACCGCCGCCCCGATCGGTGGCGACGACCGGCAGCGATCGGCGTCGGCCAGTCGTGGACCGCTGTCCTCGCGACCGTCGTGCTCGCCGCTCTCTGCCTCACCCTGGCACCCGAGAGCGGATGGACCTACCGGGGTGGGTTGCTCCTCGCTACCGCCAGCTCCCTGCTGCTGGTGGTCGCGTGCACCGGGCCGGGACCGATCACCAACTCCCTGTCGGTGACTCCGCTCCAGTGGCTGGGGACCAGGTCGTACGCGATCTACCTGTGGTCATGGCCGACCCAGGTCGCGCTGCAGGAACGGTGGCCGGAGCTCCCGCTCGGCGTGGTCGCGATCGTGACGCTCCTCGTCTCCCTCGGGCTCTCAGAGGTCTCGATGCGACTCGTCGAGCGTCCGCTCCGGTACCGCTCCGGATGGGCCGGGGGTGCCGTACCGCGTCGGGCCGCTTGGGGAAGCGGGACGATCGCGCTGATCGCGGTGATGGTCGTGGCGGCGGGTGCGACCGTGCAGACGCCGACCGAGGTGCTGGCCGAGCAGTTCGAGAAGGCGCCCGACCCGACCACCTCTTCAGCGGGCCGGACACAGACTGCCCCGACGAGCGCACCCGACGGATCGACCGGACCCGACGCGCCTTCCGCTCCCGCGACCACCACGACCGCTTGCGTGCCGACCACCTCACCGACCCCGCAGTTCGGTGGGACCGGCGGCGTGTTCGACCCGAGCACCGTCGAGGCCATGCAGGACCCGACCGGGTCGGGCTGCGCGGCAACCCGCGTCATGGTCGTCGGCGACAGCACCGGGCGCGGGGCCGCCAACGGGCTGCGACGCAACGCGGCGGGTTCGCTCGAGGTCTGGGACCGGACGGTCCTCGGGTGCGGCCTCCAGGCGACCAAGGCCAAGTGCCCCAGCTGGCGCACGATCTGGCCGCAGGCCGTCCAGCAGGTGGCGCCGCAGACGGTGCTGGTGCACCTCGGCGTCTCCGACGACCTGATCGAGGGCCGGGAGCCCGGGTTCATGACCCCCGAAGCGTCGCAGTTGCGCCAGCAGGTGCTCGGCGAGGCGATGGACGCGCTGAGCGCCGGCGGCGCACGGGTCGTGTGGGTGCTGCCATCGGTGCCGACCGACCAGGGGACCTTCTACTGCGGCGGAGCCCGGAAGGGCACCGGATGTGACCCGGCGTGGATCACCCGTTGGAACGCGGACGTGTCGGCCGCGGCAGCGCCCCGCGGAGTCGCTGTCGTCGACCTCGACGCCTGGGTCTCCTCACGCGGTCGAGCCACCGCGGACCGACCCGACGGCCTCCACCTGTCGGGCGCGGCGCTCGACGCCGAGGCCGCCTGGCTGGCGCCCCAGCTCCGCTAACAGGCCCTCCCACGCGTCGCCCGTTCCCACGCGTCGCCCGTTCCCACGCGTTCTCATCCCGTCTCGCGCTGCTATGCAGCACGAACAATCGTCAGTATGCGTTGGGGCGGGGTTCGGGAGGCCCGTGTCAGTAGCGGTAGTGGTTCGGCTTGTACGGACCTTCGACCGGGACGCCCAGGTACGCCGACTGCTCGGGGGTGAGCTTCGTCAGCCGCACGCCGAGCGCGTCGAGGTGGAACCGGGCGACGCTCTCGTCGAGCTGCTTCGGAAGGACGTGCACGCCGAGCGGGTAGTCGGCGGTCTTGGTGAACAGCTCGATCTGCGCCAGCACCTGGTTGGAGAACGAGCAGCTCATCACGAAGCTCGGATGGCCCGTCGCGCAACCGAGGTTCAGCAACCGCCCCTCGGCCAGCACGATCACCGAATGGCCGTCGGGGAAGACGAACTCGTCGACCTGGGGCTTGATGCTCACCTTGCGGATGTCGCTCTGGCGGTACAGGCCCGCCATGTCGATCTCGTTGTCGAAGTGGCCGATGTTGCCGACGATCGCGTTGTGCTTCATC
>CAZNQK010000144.1:0-5402 GCA_964575165.1 uncultured Aquihabitans sp.
CGGGAATGGAGACGGGAATGGAGACGGAGAAGCAGACGAGTCAACGATGGAGGTCGAGATGAACCACCGAGCCCGTCCCTACGACAGGCGTCCCGGACCGGGCGAGCACGCGTCCGACGTCGACGTCCAGGCCGAACGCCAGGAAGAAGGCATCGAGGGCGAAGAGGCCGCCGAGGCGGCCGAGGAGCTGCGCCGCGAACATCGGATGCGTGAGGAGGCGGAGCGCGTCGAGGACACGATCCGCCACCAGGAGGAGCGCTAGCCCGGTCCGCCTCTGCGCCCGAGGGACCGGATGCTTGGAGAACGGGAGAGACCCTGGTGATCAGCGCAGGGTGTAGCGGATCGGCAGGTGCTTCACGCCGCTGACGAAGTGGGCGCCGGAGTACTCGACGTCGCCGTCGAGCTCGATCGTGTCGACCCGCTCGAGGATCTTGGCCAGCATCGTTCGGACCTCGCGTCGTGCGACCTGGGATCCGAGGCAGTAGTGCATGCCGAGCCCGAAGCTCAGGTGCCTGTCGGCCCCTTCCCGGTGGATGTCGAAGGACATCGGCGCGTCGAAGACCTCCGCGTCGCGGTTGGCCGACGGGTACGACGTCAGCACCGCGTCTCCCGCCGCGATCGGCTGGCCGCCGATCTCGGTGTCCTCCTGCGCCCAGCGCATGAAGCTCCTGACCGGGCTCGTCCAACGGAGGATCTCCTCGGATGCGTCCGCGGCGAGAGCGGGATCGTCCTGGATCGCCCGTAGCTGGTCGGGATGGCGGAGCAGCTGCTCCAGTCCACCGGACAGCGCGTACGAGGTGGTGTCGTGACCGGCCGTGGCGACGATGATGTAGTACCAGAGCCGCTCACGCTCACCCATGGGTTCTCCGTCGATCATGCCGTTCGCGATCACCGTGGCCAGGTCGTCGGTCGGATTGGCCTGACGGTCCGCGGCGAGGGCGTTGAAGTACTCCTCGAAGCGGTTGATCGTCGACGTGATGAGTGCCAACGGGTCCGAGAAGTCGCCGAGGTACTCGGGGTCCGCTGCGCCGAACAGACCCTGGGTCAGAGACAGCATCAGCGGTTCGTCGCTCGGCGGGACGCCGAAGATCCCCATGATCACCCGGATCGTGAACGGGACGGCGATGTCGGCCGCGAAGTCGCAGGTCCCTCCGAGCTCCTCGAGGCGCGCGACGTACTCGTCGGCGATGGCGTCGATCGTGGGCTGGAGCCGCTTGACCGCGGCCGGCTTGAACCAGTCGTTGGTGACGGACCGGAGCTTGTTGTGCACGTCGCCGTGGAGGTGCACGAGAGTCCGTGGCAGCTCGATGCCGAACGCCTGGAGCATGTCGTACTGGAGGTCGGGTCCCGGGGCCGACTTCTCGGTGTTGAAGAAGACATCGCTGCGACGCGACACGTCGAAGACGTCCGCGTGGCGGGTCACCGCCCAGAACGGCTGCCAACCCTCGGCCTCGACCCGCAGCACCGGCGACTCCGAGCGCAGCTCGGCAGCAGTGGCGTGCCAGGCGTCCATGTCCGCGAACGCCTCGGGGGTGATGAAGATGAGGCCGCGGGGATCGGTGCCGATTGCTGTGCTCAAGACGTCCTCCGGGTCGAGACAGTCCTCCGGGCCGGGACTGCCCGGCGACCATAACCCAACCTATGGGCGTCTGACGCCAGTCGCTCCGATCCTGGAGCCTCAGATCCGGTCAGGCGTCGGCGAAGAGCGGCTCGCCGATGTAGCCACCCGAGCTCGGGAGACCGGGAGGGACGGCGAAGATGCCGGACCCGGTGTGGATCAGGTACTCCATCAGGAGGTCGTCGCGCGACATCTTGTTCTGGAGCGGCACGTACTGGGTTCGGGGATCGCGGACGAACGCGATGAAGAACAGCCCGGCGTCGAGCCGACCGAGGCCATCGGTCCCGTCGGTGAAGTTGTAACCCCGTCGAAGGATCTGGTTGCCGTCGTTCTCATCGGGGTGGGCGAGCCGGACGTGCGACGCGACGGCGATGACGGGTTCGCCGTCCTCGTCCTTGGCCGTCAGGTCGAGCGGGGTGAACTCCGTCCCGCCGCTCAGCGGGGCGCCCTCGCGCTTGTCGCGTCCCATGATCATCTCCTGCTCCCGCAGCGACGTTCGGTCCCAGGTCTCGATGTGCATGTTGATGCGACGGGCTACCAGATAGGACCCGCCGGCCATCCAACGTCCCGGAGCGGCTTCGTCACCGTCGGCGACCCAGACGAACTCGTCGACGAGGTCGGGCTCCTCGGCCTTGAGGTTGGCGGTGCCGTCCTTGAACCCGAAGAGGTTGCGGGGTGTGTCCTGCGCGGTCGAGGTCGACGAGGTCCGGCCGAATCCCAGCTGGGACCAGCGCACGGACACCTTGCCGAAGCCGATCCGTGCGAGGTTCCGGACCGCGTGCACCGCGACCTGAGGGTCGTTGGCACAGGCCTGGACGCACAGGTCGCCACCGGTACGGGCTTCGTCGAGGCGATCGGCCGGGAAGTGCGGCAGGTCGACGAGTGCAGCAGGTCGCCGGTCCGCGATGCCGAAGCGGTCGACGCCGTCCTTCGTGAACAGGCCGGGACCGAATCCGATCGTGACCGTGAGCTGCGACGGGGGCAGGTCGTATGCCTCGCCGGTGTCGGTCGGCGGTGCGTCGAGCGGACCATCCATCGCCCCTTTCGCCTCGGCGGTGCGGCCCTCCGTCATCCTCGCCGCAGCGGCGGTCCACTCCCGCAGGAGGTCGATCAGCTCGTCCCGGTCGTCGGTGAGGACGTCGAAGGCCGCGAAGTGGAGCCGGTCCTGGGCCGGTGTGGTGATACCTGCTTGATGGACCCCACGGAACGGGACGGACCCGGCGGCCGCACTCGAGGCGTCCACCGTCGTCTCGTCGTTCCGCGTCGCGGCAGCCGCCCCGGCGGCGGCTCCCACCGCGACCGCACCGAGGCCTGCCGCACCGAAGAGCAGACGTCGGGACACCCGACCCGGCGACGTCGGCTCAGCTCCGGATGGGGCGCTGTCGCCCGCCGTCGCACCGATGTCGTCACCCACGTCGCCGCCCTCCGGAGCGTCGGTCACAGCACCACCACCGCTGTGAGCTTCGAGAGCGGCTCGCCGAGAGCGTTGACCGAGTCCGACAGCTGCTTGACCTGCTCTGGTGTCAGCTGTGTGTAGAACTGGAAGCCGTCGGCCGTCTTGTACTTGTCGAGCTCGGTCTGGATGGCGGCGAACTGCTCGTCGAGGGTGGTCGACAGCGACTTGTCCTTGATGAGCACGATCGGCCGCAACGCCTGGTAGGCGAGGCGCGCACCGTCGACGTTGGCCTGGAAGTCCCAGAGGTCGGTGTGGGACCAGGCCTCCTCCTCACCGGTCACCTTCCCGGTGGCCACCTCGTCGAGGAGCTCCTTGGCACCGTTGCCGAGCTGGTCCGCCTTGAAGGTGACCGTCTTGACTCGCTCGGCCAGCTCCTTGGTGTCGGCGACGAGCATGTCGGCCATCTCGGCTCGCTGCTCGGGGGTGTCGATGGCGGTGAAGTCCGCCGGCGGCCACAGCTGCTTCTCGATCTGGTGCCAGCCGGTCCACTCCTGGCCCTCCTCGAGGTCCGCCTCGCGGAGGTCGAGGCGGGGGTCGAGGTCGCCGAAGGACTCGGCTACGGGCTCGATGCTCTCCCAGTAGGCGCGGGTCGGCGCGTAGAGCCTGCGTGCCTCGTCGTCGTTGCCCGCCTTGTAGGCGGCGGCGAACGTCTCGGTGGCGGTCACCAGCTGGCCTACCTGCTGGTCGACGAACGCCTTGTACTGGGTGGTGGCGGCCTGCTCAAGCTCCTTCAGCTCGCCAGATGTCGCGTCCTTCCCGCCCGAGTCGGTGACGGTGAACTCGCCACGGTTGCCGTCCCCGGTCATCCCTGGGACGCAGGCCGTCACGTACTTGCCGGGTTCGGCCCTCACGACGAGGTCACGTGACAGGCCGGGTCCTATGTTCTCGACCTCGCCGATGATCGCGACGCCGTCGGATGCGAGCAGGTAGAACTCGGTCACCTTGTCGCCGGTGTTCTCGACGGTGAACACGACGTTCCCCGACGGCGCTTCGGTCCTCGACAGCTCGCACTTGGTCCCGTCATCGGTGACCGCCACCTCTGTGGCGCCTTTGGAGCTGCCGCCGGAGCCGGAGGCCGACTCCTTGGTGTTGTCCGTGCAGGCGGCCGCCAGAGCGGCGACGGCGACGAGCGAGGGCGCCAGCAGACGCTGGGCGTGGCGGTTCATGCGGTGGTTCCTTCTGTCATGGCCCGGGGGGCGGGCACGTTGGGCTCACCCGGCGGATCGGCGGCGGGAGCTTCCGCGTCTGAGGTCCGGGCTGTGGTCGGGGTGGCCGGCCGACGGACCTTCAAGATGAAGATGGTCATCGTCGGCACGAGGTACAGCAGCCAGCACACGAGCTGGAGCCAGGTGGTCCTGGGGTTGAAGTTGACGGTTCCCTTGAGCAGGGTCCCGTACCAGGAGTCCGGGGCGATGGTGGACGACACGTCGAACGCCGGGTTGTCGAGGCCGGGGAGGATGCCGGCCTCCTGGAGGTCGTGGATGCCGTAGGACAGGACTCCCGCCGCCACCACGACCAGGAACCCGCCCGTCCACGTGAAGAACTTCCGGAGGTCGAGTCGCAACGCCCCCCGGTAGACCAGCACGCCGAGGACCACCGCGACGACCAGCCCGAGGAGCGCACCTAGCAGCGGCGCCGCTGTCTCGCCGGTGGCGCGGGTGGCGGCCCACAGGAACAGGGCCGTCTCCAGACCTTCCCTGCCGACGGCGAGCAGCGCCAGGACCGTCAGTCCGAAGCCTCCGACGGCGAGGTCCACCTTCGACTCGAGCTCACCTCTGATGTTGCGGGCCTGGGCCGCCATCCAGAAGACCATCCAGGTGACGAAGCCGACGGCGACGATCGACAGGGTGCCGCCGATCGCCTCTTGCGCCTCGAACGTCAGTCCACGGGGCCCGAACGTCAGCAGGGCGCCGAAGCCGACGGAGATCACCACGGCGATGGCGACGCCGAGCCAGACCCGGGGCAGAAGGTGTCGCCGGTCGGTCTTGACCAGGTACGCGACGAGGATGCTGACCACGAGCGCGGCCTCGAGGCCCTCGCGCAGACCGATCAGGAAGTTCGCGAACACGGCGACCTCCCGTCGTTCGGCATGGTTCTCACTTGACTTAGGTAAGCCTAACCACGGGTCATCGGCAAGCTCAAGAAGGCTATCTCCCTGATTCCCACCCGACCCTCCCCCGCGCCCTCGCCCCCGCCCGTCTTCCCGCTTCTCGGCACGTCTGACGTCGATGATCGACGTCAGACGTGCCCGGTACGCGTAGAGGGGGAGCCTGTGTAGCGGGCCCGGGCGCGGAACCGGACGGGTCGGCGGTCCCACTCCTCTGCTCC
>CAZNQK010000145.1:0-1137 GCA_964575165.1 uncultured Aquihabitans sp.
CGCCCGCCAAGGGTTGGGACGGAGCGCCCGAGTGGGCGACGATCACCGACGGAGAGTCGACCTGTCTCACCAACGGCGACCGGAACAGCTCGCCCGCTGTGACCCGGGCCTGGAACAACTTCTACGACGACCGGGACGGGATCCGTTCCGAGTTCACCGAGGCGTGGGCGGCGATCGCCGGGCGCTTCGCAGGTCGGGCCGAGGTCGCGGGCTTCGACATCCTCAACGAGCCCGACACGTCTGCCCCCGCTGCGGAGCTCACCCCGAAGTACGAGGCGCTCCTGGGCGAGACCATCACCGCCATCCGCGAGGCCCAGGCCGGTGCGCCCTTCCGGCACATCGCGTTCGTCGAACCGGCTCTGCCCGCAGGGCATCGTGAGAACGGCCTGGTCATCCCCGATCCGGCCCGCATCGGGCTGGGCGCAGACGGCGTGGTGGCCTCTGTGCACAACTACTCCGAGTCGATCGACAACGGGATGGGGTTGTCGATCGAGGCGATGAACGGCCTCATCTCCGACTTCACCTCCGGCATGGGCATCCCCGACTGGGGTGGCGAGTACGGCTTCTGGAACACAGAGCCCGCGACGCTCGAGAAGGCCGAGCGCTACGCCGCAGACGAAGACGCCCGCCTGTGGGGTGGTGCCTGGTGGCAGTGGCGCCAATCGTGCGGTGACCCGCATGCCGTGCAGTGGGTCGACGGCGAGGTGGTCGCTCCCACCGGGGAGTCGATCCAGCTCAACCGCCTCGCCTGCCCCGACAACACCGACCTCGGACCGACCGAGGAGTTCCTCCGACTGGTCGGGCGTGGCTACCCCCGAGCTGCGCCGGGGCGCCTCACGGAAGTGGTCAGCGACCCTGATGCCGGAACTCTCTCGGTCACCGCCGATGCCGGAGCCGACGACGTCGGCAACGAACTGGTCGTGTGGCTGCCCACCGGGGGAGAGGAGGACGTGGAGGTGACCGTGGTCGGCCTCGACGACGTCGAACGGCGAGCGGTCCCCGGTGGCCGGCTGATCGTGGCGACTGTCGCAGCAGCGGGGGAGTACTCGATCCAGATCGGCTGACGGTTGTCCCCGTTGATGGAGGTCGACCGTCGCACGTTCCGGAACTCGGGTCGTCTGACGCCGACATGCGGCG
>CAZNQK010000145.1:1237-5370 GCA_964575165.1 uncultured Aquihabitans sp.
CGACCCGAGTTCGGTGGGTGGTGGGGATTCAGCCTCGTCGGTGGACAGCGAGCGTCTTGTCGCGGGAGCGGCGTCCGCGGACGATCAGTACGGCGCGCGCCACGGACCCTCATCGGGCAGCGGCAGCCGTGGCCGCTCAGGGGGGAACAGGTCGCCGGTCTCGTCGTCGAAGATGCACCAGCGGTCGTCCCACGACAGCCCCCGCCGGTGCTCCTCGAGCCCCGGCTTCATCCACGGGAGCTCCCAGAGCCCGAGGTCTTCGATCGCACGGCGGAAGGAGCGGTGCGGCCAGTAGGAGCCGGGACGCGTGGAGTCGCGGTTGCGCGGCGGGCAGTAGCGGTAGGTGTGCCCCGCAGGGTCGACGTTGACGTAGCGCCGCGTGTAGACGTGCTTGTACAGCTGGATGTCCGGTCGGCCGGAGCGGACGATGCGAGCCATGATCATGAAGTCGCCGAGATCGAAGAACTCGTCGGACGGCAGTCGATCCGGGCCGAGCAGAGCTCGTTGGACCATCTCGAGCGGAGCTTCCCAGCTGACGTCGAGCGGCCCGTCCTTCGGCGGGAAGAGAAGACGATTTGAGCCCATGTGGTGACCTCGATCCTCGAACGGTTTGAGGCCGCCCACCGGGCAGCGATCCGCGCGTCGGAGACGCCGTGCGGACAGGTTGGCACCTCCCTGTGACACCGGGGTCGGTCGTCGGCAACCCGTGTCGCCGAGCGCTGCTGATGGACGCTCCGTCACGTCAAGAGCGGAGGTCCCGCCAACGCCACGGCGATCCGTCCACGACGAGCTCGTCGTCGCCGGTCCAGAGGACGGCGTCCGTCCTGATGGCCAGTGCAGCGGCAAAGGCGTCGGCGTAGGCCATCGGATGATCCGCCTTGATGCGGGCAGCGGCGATGATGAGCCCGTCATCTGGCAGACGCGCATCGAGGACGCTGCGCAGGTCCCGGGCGGTCGCCGCCGCTGCTTCCTCGCCGTGGGTCCGCCGCAGCACGTAGTAGACCTCGCCGAGGTTGATCCAGGACATCAACGGCGTCGCCCGACCGAACAGATCATCGATCTCCTGGGATGCCGGTTGGGATCCCTCCAGATAGCGGAGGACGGCCCACGAGTCGAGGACGACCGTCAACGCCCGGCTTCGCGATCGCGTTCGATGGCCCGGTCGCGATCGAGCTCGTCGGTGAGAGCCTCCCCCGGGAACCTCCCCAAGAGTGGTCGACGGTGCACAGCGAGTCGCACGGCGACGTGGTCGTCCTGGAGCCAGAAGTCGACCTCGTCGCCCGGTTCGATGCCGAGACGGTCGCGCAGCTCCTTCGGGATGACGACCTGGCCCTTGGGCCCGACCCGATGAGTCATACGGGCTAGTATAACTGGATGTGATGGTCTGCTCACGAAGAGCTGTCTCCTCGTGAAGAGCCTCTCATGACGGATCCGGAACTGGGTGCGCCCTCGGTGACCAGCGAGGGCGTCGACCTCGACGCGGACGCGCCGGAGCAGGCGATGGTGCTGCGGACCCTGGTCGCGGCGCAGGTCCTGTCCGGTGCGGGTCTGGCGGCTGGGGTGACCGTCGGTGCGCTGCTCGCCCGCGACATGCTCGGCTCCGACAGCCTGGCCGGGATCCCGTCGTTCCTCTTCACGGTCGGATCGGCCGGAGCCGCGGTTCTGGTGGGGCGATTGTCAGACGTCCACGGTCGCCGTCGGGGACTCGGCCTCGGCTACGCGGCCGGTGCCCTCGGTGCCGCCGTGGTCGTGGCCGCCGCGGCGATGGACTCCGTCGCCCTCCTGCTGCCGGCGCTCCTGGTGTACGGCGCCGGGACCGCGACGAACCTTCAGGCCCGCTACGCCGGAGCCGACCTCGCCGCCCCTACCCGTAGGGCGCAGGCGATCAGCACGGTTCTGGTGGCCACCACGGTGGGTGCCGTCGTCGGGCCGAACGCGGTGTCGGTCATGGGTGATGTCGCAGGGAGCTTCGACCTGCCACGACTGGCGGGACCGTTCATCCTGGCGGCGGTTGCGTACGCGGTGGCGGGAGCAGTGCTGCTGGCGCGGCTGCGGCCGGACCCGCTGCTGCTGGCGCGGGAGCGTGCCGAGTCGGTTGAGCTCGCGCCGGTCGTGGGAGATGCCGCCGACAGCGACGAGAGGGAGGCGAGCGGCAGCGGCGTGTTCGTCGGCGGAGCGACGATGGTGGTCGCCCAGTTGGTGATGGTGGCGATCATGACGATGACTCCCATCCACATGGACCGACACGGCCACGGCCTCTCAGCCACCGGCGCGGTCATCGCCGCGCACATCGCGGGCATGTACCTGCCGTCACCACTGTCGGGCCGGCTGGTCGACCGGTTCGGCGGTCGCCCGATCGCACTGGCCTCTGGGGCGACCCTTGCTCTGGCTGGGGTGCTGGCCGCCGGGGTTCCGGGCGACGAGGTGGTCGGGGTGGCCGTCGCCCTGATGGTGCTGGGCGTCGGTTGGAACCTGGGACTGGTGAGCGGAACGGCGATCGTGACAGATGCCGTGTCGCTGTCGGTGCGCGCCCGGACTCAGGGGTCTGTCGATCTGTGCGTCGCCGTCGCCGGCGCCGGCGCCGGCCTCTCCTCGGGAGCGCTGGTCGCTGCGACGTCCTATCCGACGATGTCGCTCGTCGGTGCGGTGATGGCATTGGTCGTGCTGGGAGCGATCGGCCTGGGTGTGACCGGCGACTGACCCACCCGTGGGTTGTGTCGTAACGTCCGATCCCACGCGGAGTCGACGGACACGCACGGGGGCAGCGGATGAGCGACGTGACGACGCAGGAGTTCCACCCGACCGCCTGCATCCTGTGCGAGTGCAACTGCGGCATCGAGGTCCGCCTGGGTGAGGATGGACGATCCTTCGACCGCATCCGCGGCGACAAGGCGCACCCGGCGTCGAAGGGATACACGTGCGAGAAGGCGCTGCGCCTCGACCACTACCAGAACGGTGAGCACCGCCTGACCTCGCCGATGCGACGCCGCCCCGACGGGACCTACGAGCCGGTCGACTGGGACACAGCCATCGCCGGGGTGGCTGCCGGCCTTGCGAAGGTGCGTGACACCCACGGCGGGGAGACGATCTTCTACTACGGCGGTGGCGGGCAGGGGAACCACCTGAGCGGCGCGTACAGCGGAGCGACCCGGGCCGCGTTGGGCAGCGTCTATCGCTCGAACGCGCTCGCCCAGGAGAAGACCGGCGAGATGTGGGTCAACCGCCAGCTCATCGGCGCCTACACCAAGGGCGACACCGCGAACGCCGAGGTGACGGTCTGGATCGGCAAGAACCCCTACCAGTCGCACTCCATCCCACACGCCCGGACGACTCTGAAGGAGATCGCCCGCGACCCTGCCAAGTCGATGGTGGTGCTGGACCCGCGACGAACGGAGACAGCCGAGCTCGCGGACTTCCACCTGGCGCTCAAGCCCGGAACCGACGCGTGGTGCCTAGCTGCCCTGGCCGCCGTCATCGTCCAGGAGGACCTGTGCGACCGTCGATGGATGGCCGATCACGTCGCCGGGTCAGATGGCATCGAGGGTGTCCTGCGCGACGTCGACGTCGATGCCTACGCCGCCATCTGCGATCTGGACGCGGACCTCGTCCGGCGGGCGGCGCGGCGCATCGCTGGGGCCTCGAGCGTGTCGGTCTACGAGGACCTCGGCGTCCAGATGGGCCTGAACTCGACTCTGTGCAGCTACCTCGACCGTCTCCTGTGGGTGCTGACCGGCAACTTCGCGAACCACGGCGGTCACTACGTGCCGACCAGCCTCGTGAACCTCGCCGGCGGGGCGTCCGGTGCGTCCGGCGGTCGGGAGAAGCTCACACCCGTCGCCGGCGAGCGCATCATCAACAACCTCGTCCCGTGCAACGTGATCGCCGAGGAGATCCTCACCGACCACCCTGACCGGCACCGGGCGATGATCGTCGAGTCGTCGAACCCGGCGCACTCCCTGGCCGACAGCGCCCGGATGCGCGAGGCGCTCGACGCGCTCGAGTTCGTCGTCGTCATCGACGTCGCCATGACCGAGACGGCGCAGCTCGCCGACTACGTGCTGCCGGCGTCATCGCAGTACGAGAAGTACGAGGCCACGTTCTTCAACTTCGAGTTCCCGGCCAACTACTTCCAC
>CAZNQK010000146.1:0-5264 GCA_964575165.1 uncultured Aquihabitans sp.
CGGATCCGACCTCGTCGAGCACGAGCTTCACCAACGCGCTGGAGTCGAAGTAGACAAGGGCCACGTTCAGCGACGCTGCTCGCTGACGAATCCCGCAACCGGCCGCTTCGGCGTTGGGCGCTGCCGATCACCGGCAACCGGCCGGCTCGAGCGGGTCGGACGACTGATGACGCCCTCGGCGGTGAGGCGCTCGATGACCGGTGTCGAGTCAAGGGCGACGATCCGCGCGACCGGTGTTCCCCGATCCGTGATCACCACGTCGTTTCCGTCGCGTGCAGCGTCGATCCAGTGTCCGAGGTGCGCTCTGAGCTCGGTGACCGCTACGTCCATGCCGCAAGTGTACATACTGCCGCCTTGCAATATGTACAGATAACGCGGGTGCGTCGATTCGCTCGTCCTGGAGAGTCAGACAGATCAGGTGAGGCCGAGCGACTTCGCGATCTCGCTGATCTTCAGAACGAGTTGGTGGGAATCGTCGGGGCTGGGGATGAAGCCGTGGTGCTTGTAGAACTCAGCGGCGGCGTCGTTGACCGCCTCGACCACCATGAGTCGTGCCGCCGCGATCGTGCCGGCCGCGACGGCCCGTGTGAGGGCGTCCCAGAGGACCTCACCGCCGAGCCCGCGACCGTGCAGGCTCTCATCCAGTGCGAGTCGGGCGAGCAAGACGGCGGGTATCTCCTCTGGCGAGCCTCGCCCGACCTTCCTCGCGATGAGCGTGCGTCGTATGCGGTGCGCTGCGAGGGTGAAGAAGGCGACCACTCGGTCGTCGCCGGAATGCCAGACGAAGGTGCGGCCGGTGTTCATCGCTGCGGCATGCCGAGCGTGCCGGATCAGCCAGTCGTCGAGTTCTGCATTGCTGCTGGAGAACTGGTCGAGCTCGTGGCGATCTGTGAGCGGTTCGGACTGGTACCGCACCTCAGTGCTGGGTGACGCGACGAGCTTGTTTCGCTCGTCGGGCGAGGGCTTCGTTCTTCTTCGGCGGTCGTTCGAGGGCGTCGAGCAGCGTGTCGAAGAACTCGTCGGACACGACTGTGACCGTGCTCTCGGCGATGAGCTCGTCGGCCCGGTCAGAAGCGGCGTCGAGCACGAACGAGCTCACCGACTGACGAGCGAGGGACGCCGCGTAACGGATGCGTTCCTCACGCTCAGGTTCTGCGCGCAGTTCGATGCGAGCGGTCCGTGCCACGCCATACCTCCATGAATGTACGGTGATTGTACGGCGTCATTGCGTGTGGCGCAACGGCGAACCCGCAGTCAGGTACTGAGCGGCACCAGCAGTTGGGTTCACCTTCGAACCGAGGCAGACGCCCACAACCACGCCGCCATCAAGCCAACAGAACGCTATGGCCCACCCGAACGACGACCGCTGACCGGCGACGGATCGAGAAGTGGATCGAGGCAGGCGGCGGCCACCTCGGCTTCATGCGATCTCGACGTCGGTGAGCCCGAAGTCCTTCCGAGCGCAGCGCGAGTGCAGCCGCCACATCTTCGGGCAGTTCCTCGAGCAGTTCCATCGCACGGCGTACGGCGGGATCTTCGAGCCCGGCTCGCCGCACTCTGACGAGCGGGGGTTCCGGCTCGACGTCCTCGACGCGCTGCGTGAGCTGAAGGTCCCGAACGTCCGGTGGCCGGGCGGATGCTTCGTGTCGTCGTACCACTGGCTCGACGGCGTCGGACCGGACCGTTCGCCGGTGTACAGCCCGGCCTGGCGTGTGGTCGACCCGAACACGTTCGGGACCGACGAGTTCCTGGCCTGGTGCGAGGATCTGGGCGCCGATCCGTACTTCTGCACGAACGCCGGCACGGGCACCGCAGAGGAGATGGCCCACTGGCTCGAGTACACGAACCGGCCGGTCGGGAGCCGGTGGTCGAACCTCCGCGCCGAGAACGGGCACGAGGATCCGTACGGTGTGCCGTTCTGGAGCATCGGCAACGAGAACTACGGCGTGTGGGAGATCGGTCAGAAGACCGGTGAAACGTGGGCGCCTCTGGTTGCTGAGGCGGCCAAGTACCTGCGTCGCATCGACGAGAACATCGAGATCCTCGCCGCGGCCGTCGACGAGCCCGGGTGGATGCTCCCGCTGCTCGAACAGGCTGGTGGGTTCCTCAACTACGTCTCGATCCACGGCTACTGGGACGACATCCCCTTCATCAACAACCCGTCGCCGTACCTCGCGTGCATGGGCCGGACACCCGAGCCCGAGCAACGGATCGCCAACGCTCGGGCGCTCATCGACGCCTCGGGCCAGCACCACGTGAAGATCGCCTTCGACGAATGGAACCTCCGAGCGTGGCACACACCGCCCGGGTCCAGCGAGGCATCGATCGGCGCCCGCGACCTGAACGACATCAACGCGACCTACACGATGGCCGACGCTGTGTTCTCCGCGGTGTTCCTCAACAGCTGCGTGCGCAACGGCGACGTCGTCGGCATGGCGAACCTGGCCCCGGCCGTCAACGTCCGTGGACCGCTCTACGTCCACCCGGAGGGTGTGGTCAAGCGCACGACCTTCCACGTGATGGCCATGTACGCGAACCTGCTCGGCCCTCGGGTGATCGATTCGGCGATCTCGTCAGCGAACCTCGACACCGGCTCGGTCGACGTCCCACTCGTCGATGCGGTCGTGACCGGCGACGATGATGATCACGTGATCGTCGCCCTCGTGAACAAGAGCGACAGCCGCGCGGGTGGCGTGCGGGTCCGAATCGGCGGGGTTCCCGTCAAAGGCGGCACCGAGCGGTCGTCCTCACCGGCGCCACGACCGACTCCTATAACGACGTCGAGAGTCCAGATGAGGTCCACCCGGTCGAGACCGAGTTCGACTTCGTCGATGGGATCGCCGAGATCCCCGCTCACAGCGTGGTCGTCTGCACGATCGACAGTGCCGCGTCGAGCGAGTCGGATGGCTTCGCATGGGCGCGGGGTACGACTGGGATGTGGACCCAGACGCCGAGCCGCTGACGAACCCACCGAGACCCGAAGGTCATGCTCACGGTGCACTTCGTGCGGGTCGAGCGCCGGGCTTGGCGTGAATTGTGTCCGCACCGGCTGCCCGTTGCGATCCGGCCGACGGATCCCTGACGCACACGCCGCCGGGACTGATACGCCCACCTGCCAAGACGAGGTGTAAGCAGCCTGACCCACTCCGGGCCGCCACCCAAGTTCCACGGAACTCGGGACATCCTCCGTTGTGCGACTGGTTCGCGACTACGAGAAGCGCTGCATTCTGGCGGTCAATCTCCCTGGCGATCGAGCGAGATTGGATAGGGACGGACCAATCAAGTGCCTACTCGTTCTCGGTCTCCCGGAGAAGGCGCTCCAGCTCAGGCAACGCGTCGCGGTCCTTGTCACGGTCGGCAAAGCGCTTCGCCTCGACGATGTCGGCAAGCGAAGCCAGCCGAACCCGGATAGTGCCCAGGGTTGCATCGGAGGCACTCGACAGAAGCTCGTCGAACCCCTTGCGTCGGCCATCCGCTGCTCGCAGGTCGTGGAGCACGTCGAGGTCCCCAGCGTCGGTTCGCCACGTCGAGATCTCCATCCGTCGTAACGCCGCTGCCTCGATCACGACAGGAAGTGAGCGAGCCTCCTCATCACTCATGCCGCCGACTCGGAGAAATGCACCGAGCTCCAGAAGCGCTGAAGCGAGACGACCGAGGTTGTCACCGTCCGATGACGGCAACACGTCGATGTCCTTCGTCAGGCGACTGGCGCCGTAGAGGCGGGTCGCCATCCCACCAATGACCAAGTACTCGACGCCGAATCGATCGAGCGTCTCGAACACCCGCCGGGCATCGAGCTCCGGGCCTTCGTCAGGAACCTGACGTACGTGCATCTCGAGTCGAGCGAAGCTCGTCGAAGAAGTCGGTGACGGCCTCGGCCGAATCCAGCCGCCGTCCATCGTTGGCGACCGAGACATCATCGACGGTCGGGGCTGTACCGATTCCCAGCAGGGCCTCGACCTCGTCCCACTCGTAGTGTGCCTTCAGCGTCATGCGTTCAGCCTACGACCTGGACGGAGCCCCGCGACGTGGTGGGAATCGAGTGATGATGCTCGATGTGTTCAGCCCGCGAGTTGGGGCTGATCGGGTTCAGTGTGCGGCCGGTGTTCATCGCGGCGGCATGCCGTGCGTTCCGGATCAGCCAGTCGTCGAGCTCAGCGTTGCTGGTTCGAGGTCGGCGGCGGTCACCTCGGCTTCACGCGATCTCGACGTCGGTGAGCCCGAAGTCATCGCCGACGAACAGCAGCGGCAGTCCGAGCCGCTGGGCCAACGCGTACGAGAAGGCATCTCCCAGGTTGAGCGATGCCGGGTGGCGGCCCTTCCCGAACCGACGCCACGCGGTCAGCGCGTCACGGGCGAGCGCCGCATCCACGGAAACGACATCCATGCCGATGCGGGTCATCAGCTCGTCGAGGATCTGGGCACCCTCGGGGCCGGTTCTCGCCTCGATCACGATGCCGAGCTCCACGCGGGTGACCGACGACATCACGCAGGGACCTTCGAGCAGGTGGCGCTCGATCCGACCCCGCTCCGGCTCGTCGAGCAACACGGCGACGATGGCCGAGGTGTCCACGACGATCACGCCGGTACGCCCGAAGTGTCGTAGCCGAGGATCTCGTCGGGTGAGCGATCGTCCAGCACCGGCAGCCGTGCGAATCGCTCGACGATGTCGTCGAACGACTGCGTGCGCCTCTGGCGACGCTCGAGCTCCAGTCGGCCCTCGATCGCCGCGATCACGGCATCGGTGATCGACTCACCGGTCAGGGCCGCCAGCTCACGGGCCAGTCGGTCCGCCCTCTCGCTCTTGATGCTCAACGCCATGGAACCATGGTACCTGAGCAGCCACCTAGGTACCATCGCCGCTCCTACGGGAGGGGCCCGACGGGGATGGCGACGGTGGCTGCGCCGGCGACGTCGTCCTGGTCGAGGCCGGGCGCTTCGTGCTCAGGTGACCGGAACCAGTCGAGGAATCCGAGGACGACAGCTGCCACCACGGCGTAGACGGCCAGGACGGCGAGGGGTTGTCCGATGCCGTTGCCGTCGAAGTAGAGCGTGTTGCGGAGCAGCAGGTAGGCGTTCCGTGGTGGGAGGAACGGGCCGATTCCGTTCCAGAACGACGGAAGGTACGCGGCGCCGTCCGACCCCCCTGATGAGGGGTTCCCGAACTGGTGGATGAGGATCAGCGTGGCCACGCCGCCGGCGGGTCCGCGGACCCGCCGCAACACCGCTGTGAACAGCGAGGTCGTCAACGGCCTCGCCATCCA
>CAZNQK010000147.1:0-881 GCA_964575165.1 uncultured Aquihabitans sp.
CCACCACGCCACAGCGATCGAGCACGACTCGCCCGAGCACGACCAGCACGACCACGACCACGCCTCCCGCAGCCCTGCCGCTTCCACCGGTCGTCCTGCTTCCCGGCGTCGCCGGCTCGGCACTGGTGACGAGGTCGGGGTTCGGCTCAGAGCTGACGTGGCCGATCACCACGTCCACCAACCGCGTCGAGATGGAGATCGACGAGCACGGTCGACCGCTCGGCGAGGTCGCTGCGGGTGGGGTCTTGACAGGACCACTCGTTCCAGGTCGGAACCCAAGAGCACTGGACTTCTACGGGGGCATGATCCGATACCTGCGCGACGCCCACGGCTACGTCGAGTTCACGAACCTCTTCCCCTTCCCCTACGACTGGCGGTGGTCCAACGACGTTCACTTCGCCGCGCTCGAGCGCGTTGTCGACGACGCGATCGCCAGGTCCGGCCGGAAGAAGGTCGTGCTGCTCGCTCACAGCATGGGCGGCATCATCGCCCGCAACTTCGTGCTGTCCGACGCGAGACGCGCCGCCAAGGTCGAGGCGGTGATCACCATGGGGACGCCATTCTGGGGGGCGCCGAAGGTGTTCTACGCACTCGTCGAGGGCTACACGTTCGGGAATCCGACAGTGGAGCAGACGACCATGAAGGCGCTGGTGCAGAACTTCCCGGCGGCGTACCAGCTGCTGCCGCACGAGCCCTTCGTGTGGGATGACCGCAGAGCAGACGACCTCCCGCTAGAGGACACCTTCGACGTCGAGTACGAGCGGATCGTCGCAGAGACCGGCAAGGTGTCGGGCTTGCAGCAACCCAACGACCGGCTCCTCGACATGGCTCGCCGCTTCCACCGCATCGGCGGAACGCGTTCGTCGCCGACAGCGATGCCG
>CAZNQK010000147.1:891-5215 GCA_964575165.1 uncultured Aquihabitans sp.
CGGCCGGGGTCGACCTGTACACGATCATGGGTGTCGGTGTCCGGACCCTGGACGAGTTCGGGTTGCGCACCCGGCGAGGCGACGAGGAAGCGATCCTCCTGCACGACGACCCGGTCGTGTTCGAACCGCTCTTCGGCGACGGCGACGGGACGGTGCCGCTCGCCAACCTCGAGATGCCGAACGCGAACGAGCGCTACTACGTCGCGTGGGGCGCCGACGACCCCACCGCCCACGGCGATCTCGCCCGCAGCAAGCGGGTTCAGGGGATCGTGGGCAAGGTCCTCCGGGGAACTCCACCGTCCAGTTCCGAGCACCCGTACAACTTCGTCAGGAGCGCGGATCGCAACGACCCCGACCCGGGGGTCGACTTCACGTTGCACTCAGATGCGCACCTTCGCATCGCGACCAGCGACGGCGCGCTCGGCGTCGGAGACGACGGAGCGGTCCTCGATGCGCTCCCAGGGAGCTTCCTGGAGCTCAACGGAATCGAGCACGCAGCCCTTCCCGCGACCTACGACTCGGTCCTCGATGTGACCGTCACAGGCATCCGGCCCGGGTCGTTCGACCTCGAAGTGCGACGCGTCCGCTCCGACGGCAGGGATTCCTTCGTCTACGAATCCGTCCCCGTCAGAGAGGGTGTCACGGCGACGGTCCGACTCGGGCCGGACTCGTTCGCGTCACCCCCGGCGATGACCGTGACCGACGGCGAGCACATCACCACAGTGCAGGCGACCACGGAACCCACACGTGACGGCGGAAGCGGCCGCAACGTCGGGGTCGTCGTGGCCCTCGCCGGCCTGATCCTGGTTGCTGCCGCTGCGATCGGCGTGGGGGCGATGGCTGCGTTCAGAACCTCCCGCAAGAAGTAGCCGGCGCCGTCAGGTCTTGGCGATCAGGGCGTCGAGTCCGCGCACCTCCAGGGCCGTCTCGGCCAGCACGTCGTGGCTGATCGTCGTGCGTCCGGTGATGCCGGCGCTGCAGCAGCAGAGCGCGACGACCGCCTCCACCATGTGCTCGAGGGACTCGATCTTGTCGGCGGCGATGCGGTCGCCGACGAGGGCATCGGCACCTTCGCTCATCACCGCAGCACGGGGAGCGATCGCGTTGACCCGGATGCCTCGGTCGAACAGCTCGGCGGCGAGTCCGTTGCTGATCCTGTCGAGTGCAGCCTTGGACGCGCCGTACTCGGCGATCGTCGTGCCGGTGATCCCGAGGTCGAACGGCGGACCGACCCAGTGGCGGGCGGCACGGCTGGTCACGTTGACGATCCACCCTTCCCCCGCTTCCGCCATCGCCGGGATCACGGCCTGGGCGAGGTCGAGCGGGGCGTGCACGTTCGCTTCGAACATGAGGCGACGTCGCCTCAGGGTGAGGTCGGCCAACGGTCCATAGATGGCGGCGGCAGCGTTGTTGACCAGGACCTCGACCGGGCCACCGAGTCCATCCTCGGCCTCCGTGACCACGCGGGCCCGGTCCGACTCGTCGGTGAGATCGGCCACGATCGGGACGACCTCGCCGCCGTACGCCGCGATCCGCTCGGCCGTCTCGGCGAGGCTGCCGGCGAGCTTCCCGCCCGGCTCCGCGGTGCGAGCGACGAGGGCCACGGCCGCACCCTCCGCAGCGAGTCGTTCGGCGACTCCGGCGCCGATACCACGGCTCGACCCCGTGACGACGGCACGACGGCCCTCGAAGCGCCGCAGACGGTCGATGCTGTCGTCGATCACGCGATCCCCCGATCGTCGTCCCAGATGGAGGACCCTAGTGCTTGACAAGGTCAAGGAGTGGTGTCGCGCCGCGAGCCTCCGAGAGGTTCACACTGATGACGGGCCGGACCGTCGACCTCGACGAGGGGTCGTCAAGCATCCGGCAGAGGCAGCGACAACGTGTCACCGGCACCGAGGACAGCAGCGTGACCTGCCACCTCCACGGTGATCGGTCGGCTCCCGCGGTGGTCGCCCTCCATACGGAGCCTCACCTGGGTCCTGGTCAGCTCGATCAGCATCCGCTGGCGCCGGTACGTGATCCCGACGCGCAGACGGTGCAGACCTGCCGGGAGACGGGGATTCAGGCGGAGGACGTCCTCCCGGGCCTCGAGCCCCGTGTAGCAGCGCTGCACCAGGTCGACGGTGCCGGCCATCGCCCCCAGGTGGATGCCCTCTTTCGTAGTGCCGCCCTGGACGTCGTTGATGTCCGAGGAGAGAGCGGAGCGGAACAGGTCCCAGGATCGCTGTCGGTCCAAACGGCTGTGCAACCAGGCGTGGACCATCTGGCTCAGCGTCGACCCGTGTGCCGTGCGCGGCTCGTAGTACGCGACGTTCCGAGAGATGAAGTCGTCGTCGAACTCGTAGCCGAGGCGATCGAACAGCGAGGCGAGCTCCTCGGCGGACAGCAGGTAGAACAGCATCAGGGTGTCCGCCTGCTTCGCGAGCTTGTAGCGGTTGGGCGAGTCCCCCTCCGCCTCCAGGATCCGATCGAGACGGCCGATGTCGCCGTATCGCGACCGGTACCCGTCCCAGTCCAGTTCGATGAGGTCCCCGTAGCCCTCGAACTGGCTGAGGATCCGGTCGTCGTGGAAGCAGAGGCGCATCTTCGAGCTGATGTCGCCCCAGCGGTCCAGCTCCTGGTGCGAGACGTCGAGCTTCTCGAGCAGCTCGTCACGCCGCGGCGGAGGCACCGTCTCGAGAGCGTCGAGCGCTCGGAGGAGGCACCACACAGCCATCACGTTCGTGTAGGCGTTGTTGTCGAGGCCGGGAGCGTCCCGGTCGGCGTAGCCCTCGTGGTACTCGTCGGGCCCCATGACCCCCTTGATCTCGTAGCGGTCGAGGTGGTGGTTGTAGGTCGCGGCGCTCGCCCAGAAGCGTGCGATCTCGAGGAGCATCTCCGCACCCCAGAAGCGCATGAACTCGACGTCGGTGGTGACCTGCCAGTAGTGCCACACGTTGAACGCGATCGCCGCGTTGATGTGGCGTTGGAGGTGCGACGCGTCGGGCAGCCAATGGCCCGACTCGGGGTTCAGGTGTAGGACCTGGGTCTCTTCCCTGCCGTCGCTCCCGCTCTGCCACGGGAACATCGCACCACGGAAGCCGGCTGCGGTCGCCGCTGCGCGTGCCCGGTCGAGCCGGCGGGCACGGTAGCGGAGCAGGCTCCTGGTGAGCTCGGGCACCCGATAGGTGAGGAACGGGAAGATGAACAGCTCGTCCCAGAAGATGTGCCCTCGGTAGGCCTCACCGTGCAGACCCCGTGCCGGCACTCCGACGTCGAGCTCGGTGGTGTTCTTCGAGATGGTCTGGAGCAGGTGGAGGATGTGCAGGTTCAGGATCCGGGCCGTGTGGCCGACGTCGCCGGACAGCTCGATCTCGCACCGATCCCAGGCGTGGGCCCAGGAGGTTGCGTGACGCTCGAACAGGGTGTCGAAGTCCTCGGCGGCCTCGATGGCGTCGGTAGAGGCGACCGCCGCGGAGTAGATGCCGTCGTCGCGGCTCGTGTAGAGGCTCACGACCTTGTCGACGATCAACTGCTCGCCCTCTGCCACGTCGACGACGAAGCGCTGCGAGATGTGCCGGGGTCGTGCATCGGTCGCGCGCTCGGGGAACACCTCTTCGTCAGCGCCGAGGCGCACGCGGGTGCGGGCAGCTTCGGCGATCACGATGCCGGAGTCGTTCGTGCAGACCACGAGCTGGATCGTGTCAGCGGAGTGCTCTCCGGAGCTGATGCTGTCCAGGTGATCGCCGTCCAGGTCCGTGTAGCGGGCGACGCCATCGTTGGACACCGTCCCGTCGAGGGCGACCTCCACCTCGATGCCGCCGGAGAAGTTCTCGGGAACGCACGTGGACTCCACAGCCATCAGGTGCTCGTCACGCAGCGACACGAAGCGACGCTCGGTGATCGCCAGGATCCGCCCGTCGGCGTCCCGGAGGCGTGATCGCCGGCTGAGCTTCGCCCGGCGGATGTCGAGCTCCACGCAGTGGTCCAGGACGGTGGAGGACGTCAGCGAGAACCAGTCGCCACCCACGGCTCTGAACCTGAGCGGCAGCCAGTTCGGGAGGTTGACGATGCTCTCGTTGACGACCGAGCGCCCGGCGATCTCCGTCGCTAGGCGGTTGAACACCCCGGCGGCGTAGGTGCCGGGATAGTGGATCCCGTCTGCGACGACCTCGGCGGCGGCGCCTCGGGTGGCCACGTATCCGTTGCCGAGGGTGCACAGCGCCTCACGCAGGCCCTCGGTCTCGGGGTCGAATCCCTCGTAGTCCCAGAGCCACTCGTTCATCCCGTCGGCCTCCCGTCTGCGTCGAGCCGCGGAGGCGTCTGTGCGCCGGTGACCCGT
>CAZNQK010000148.1:0-5068 GCA_964575165.1 uncultured Aquihabitans sp.
TCGTGCTCGTGTCGTCCGCGGACGAGACAGCCTTCGAGGTGCGCCGGATGCTCGGTCGTCTCGGCGCGGCGGGTGAGTCGGGTCGCGGCGGCACGTCGTGTCGCGACGGCACGGCATCGTTCATCACCACCGGTGACCTGCACTGGTTCGAGGAGCTCGGTCGTCGACTCCTCGGTCCCGAGCTCGACAGAGCGGAACGTCTCTCGTGGTGAGCGGCGGGATACTCGGTCCGACCGGGGTGCCCGACGTCGATGACCTCGCCGTGACCGTGATCGGTTGCGCCGGGACCTTCTCCGGTCCCGACAACGCGTGTTCGGGCTACCTCGTCCGCGGAGGAGGTACGACGATCCTGCTCGACGCCGGCCCGGGCACCCTCGCGAGCCTGCAGCACCACGTCCGGCCCACGGAGCTCGACGCGGTGTTCGTGTCGCACTCCCATCCCGACCACTGGGGTGACGTGCCTGTCATGCGCAACGCACTCCACTACGTCCTCGGCCACGGTGGTGTTCCGCTCTACTCGACGGCAGAGACGCTCGGCTACGTCGAAGCCGTGTTCCCCGATGGCATCGGCGAGGCGTTCCGGCCCGACCTCATCACAGACGGTTCGGAGATCTCGGTCGGGCCGCTCCGGATCCGCTGCTCCCGGACGGCACATCCGCCCGAGACTCTGGGCATGCGGGTGGACTTCGAGGGCCGCTCCGTCGCCTACTCGGCCGACACCGGCCCGGCATGGTCGCTCGGTGAGTTGGGTCGCGGCATCGACCTCGGGTTCTGCGAAGCGTCGTGGCTCGAGGCCGACGGCTTCGACGTCGATGACCTGCACATGAGCGCGGAGCAGACCGGTCGGCTCGCCCGATCGGACGGAGTCGCCCGACTGGTGGTCACGCACGTCCCACCGACCGGATCGGTGGACCTCGCGGTGACCGAGGCATCCGAGGCCTATGGTTCACCGGTCGAGGCGGCACGGATCCACCTCACCTACGTGGTCTGACCGGCGCCGGCCGGAGATCTCGAACACCGACGGCGGAGCGGATTGCGCCGCCGTGCCCACCATCGCGAGGAGTCGCACAGTGAGACCGGACGGACGTGCCCCAGATGAGCTTCGGCCCATCAGCTTCGAGCGTGACTTCACCGCCTACGCCCAGGGCTCTGTGCTGGTGACCTGCGGTGACACCAAGGTCCTGTGCACCGCCATGCTCGACGAGGACGTCCCCCGTTGGATGCGCAACAGCGGCAAGGGGTGGGTCACCGCCGAGTACTCGATGCTGCCAGGGTCGTCCCCCGAGCGGATCCGACGTGAGACGAAGGGCCCGAAGGGTCGTACGCAGGAGATCCAACGGCTGATCGGGCGGGCGTTGCGATCCGTGTGCGACATGAAGGCTCTCGGCGAACGTCAGATCCTCGTCGACTGCGACGTCCTCCAGGCCGACGGCGGCACCCGAACCGCATCGATCAGCGGCGCGTACCTCGCGCTGCACGACTGCCTCGACCGGATGGTGCAGGCCGGGCTCCTCTCCGACGTTCCGCTCTACGACGAGCTGGCCGCGATCTCCGTGGGCGTCGTCGCGGGCGCGGCGGTCCTCGACCTCCCGTACGCCGAGGACTCGACGGCCGAGACCGACATGAACGTCGTCATGACGGGCAGGGGTCTGTTCGTCGAGGTCCAGGGCACCGCCGAGGGCGCTCCGTTCAGCCGCGACGAGCTCGACTCGCTCCTCGCCCTCGCCGAGGGCGGCATCCGCTCGATCCACTCCATGCAGCGCGACTACATGGCCGAGCGGCCGTCGCCGCGCACCTTCGGTCGCTGACCCCGGTACGGTCGCTGATCCGACTCCGGTGACAGAGCTCTCGAATCTCGCAACCGTGGATCGTCCACCCATGCGCATCGTCCTGGCGACCACCAACGCCGGCAAGGTCGCCGAGATGCAGGCCCTGCTCGACGACAGCGGCCTCGACGTGGAGGTGGTGGCTCGTCCCGATGGCCTGGTGGTCGTCGAGGACGCCCTCGACTTCGCCGGGAACGCCGCGAAGAAGGCGCGCGCTGTCGCCGTCGCGACGGGGGAGTGGGCGCTCGCCGACGACTCCGGCCTCGAGGTCGATGCGCTCGACGGGGCGCCGGGCGTGCGTTCGGCGCGTTTCGCCGGCGACGACGCCACCGATGCCGACAACGTCCGACTGCTGCTCCGGCGTCTCGACGACGTGGGTGCGGTGTCACCGGAGTCCCGCCGAGCCCGCTTCCGATGTGCTGTCGTCCTCGCCTCATCCGAGGCAGAGGAGCTCGTCGCCGGAGGAGCAGTCGAGGGTCGGATCGTCGCCGATCCACGCGGCTCGAACGGATTCGGCTACGACCCGATCTTCGTTCCCGACGACGGCGACGGCAGGACCTTCGCCGAGATGTCGCGGGCGGAGAAGGGCTCCATGTCGCACCGAGGCCGGGCTCTCCGAGCCCTCCTGGATGAGCTCTCTCCCGACTCCTTCCCCCGTTCTGTTGTGCAGAACGTGAAGGATCCTTCGCGTTCTGCACAACAGAACGGGTGAGGAAGGGGTGAGGAAGGGGTGAGGAAGGGGTGAGAAGGGGCGAGAAGCGGGGTCACCAGCCGCGCAGGTCGACCTCCCAGACGTCGATCACCTCCTCGCCGTCGATGAGGTGGAGCAGTTCGTGGTAGGCGACGGTCGGATCCACGTGTGCCGGGAGCACCCGCAGCCGTGCTCCGACCCGGGGGAGGGCGCCGTCGCCCGACCGTCCGGCGAGGAACGTGGTGTGCTCGTCTGAGCAGTAGAACACCTCGAACCGGGGCAGCGTCGGGTTGCCGTGATCCATGCCCAGCGACTTGAGCCCGCAATCCACGACTCCCCAGCCCCTGGTCGGTGACGTCGACAGCACCGTCACCTCGAGCTCCAGAGCCTGGCGGAACGGCAGTCCGAGGTGGGCGTAGTGGGTGTCCATCAGCAGGTAGGAGCCGGCCTGCACCTCGCTGGCCCAGTCGTGAAGGTCGTAGGTGCCCGTCCCGCCTGCGGAGGTGACGTCACCGCCGACGTCGTCGTGCGCTCGACGCAGCAGGTCCATCGACTCGGCGACCTTCCGGGCTCTCTCGACCCGATCCGGGTTGCCGACGACGTGACCCTCGTAGCCCATGACCCCGCGCACCTCGATGCCTCGACGGCGGGCGAGCTCGGCGATCGATCCGGCGTCCTCGGGCCGACACCCGCAACGGGGCATGCCGACGTCGACGTCGACGAGCACGTCGGCCCCTGCCTGAGCGGCTACCTCGACCGTCTCGGGCGAGTCGACGGCGACGGTGATGCGGACGTCGGCGCGATCCACGAGGCGACGAAGCCGCTCGGCGTCGAGCGTCTCGTTGGCCAGCAGCAGGTCATCACCGAGACCGGCCGCTGCCATGCCCTCCATCTCCCGCAACGTGGCGCAGCAGAACGAGCGATGACCGGCCCGTTCTGCGATGTGGCGTGCGAGCGCCGTGGACTTGAACGCCTTGACGTGCGGTCGGAGAGACGCTCCCGGACGCGCGGCGGCCATCACGTCGATGTTGTGGTCGAGCGAGTGCACGTCGACGACGAGTGCCGGGGTGGTCAGGTCGTGGACGTTCACGACCTGACCGTAACCGAGTGCTCAGTCGGGTCGGTGTTGACGATCCTCTGCCGGCAAGGTCGTCATCGCCCTGACAACCCTGGTCTGACGAGCACGGCCCGAAGTACCCTCGACGACGAGGGGGCCACGATGTCCGAGGACAGCTTGAACGGCGGCGGTTGGGCGGCGTGGGCTCTGCGCGAGGCCGGAGTCGAGGTCGTGTTCGCCCTGCACGGCGGACACCTCGACCCGTTCTTCACCGGGTGTCGCAGGTTCGGGATCGATCTCGTCGACTGCCGTCACGAGGCAGCGGCGGTCAACGCCGCCGACGGCTACGCGCGCAGCACCGGACGTGTCGGGGTCGCGGCTGTCACCTCAGGTCCCGGGCTTTTCAACGCTGTGGCCGGCATCAGCAACGCCGCGGCCGACTCAAGCCCGGTCGTGGTCCTGACCAGCTCGCCGCCGCTGGGGGAGAACGAGACCCACGAGCTGCAAGGCGGCCTCGACCAACTCGGTGTGGTCGCTCCGATCACCAAGTGGACCCAGCGGGTCTTCCGTGCGCATCGCGTCCCGGACCTGGTGGGGATGGCGATGCGCCAGGCCCAGGGCGGGGTCCCCGGTCCGGTCGTGCTCGACGTCCCGATCGACGTCGGGTTCACCCCCGTCGAAGCCGACCGTGTGCCGCCGTTCGGTTCGCCGTCGCCGTCGCCACGTCCGGTTCCGTCCGACCCTGCGGTCACCGCCGCCGCTGCCGTTCTTGCGGAGGCGGAGCGTCCCGCGCTGGTGCTCGGCGATTCGACGATGGCGCTCGACATCCATGAGGCGCTCGAGCGGTTCGTCGCACGCACCGGGTTCCCGGTGTTCTCGACCATGCTCACCCGGGGGATGCTCCCAGGGTCGCACCCCTGCAACGGCGGGACGGTCGCGTCGCTTGCTGCGCTCGGCATGGCAGGCGTCGAGGCGCCGGACGTGGTCCTGCTCGTCGGCGCCTCCTATGGGCTCCTGCTCGGGGGCAGGGCTTTCACCGCCATGACCGGTGGCGCCCGTGTCGTGCAGATGCACCTCGACGCTGCCGAGATCGGCAGGCTCGGCCCGGTCGACGTCGCCGTGTGCGGGGACCTCGCGGTGGGGTTGGACCGGATAGCCGATCGACTCGGGACCGGCGACGTGACTGCTTGGACGACGGCCGCCACATCGATGAAGTCGCTCGGCGACGTGATGTACGAGAACGCCGGGATGGAGGACGACGGAATCCATCCGTACCGGGTCGCGAGCGAGGTCGTCTCGCGGATCCCGGCTGGATCCATCCTCGTGCGTGACGGCGGTGAGAGCGCTGCGTGGGCGGACTGGGCGAGTGCCGCTGCGGACCTCGAGCAGTCACTCGGGCTCGGCTACCAGGGTCACCTCGGTGTCGGGCAGGGCTTCGCCATCGGCGCACAGCGGGCGCATCCGCAACGCCGTGTCGTCCAGCTCACCGGTGTC
>CAZNQK010000149.1:0-5066 GCA_964575165.1 uncultured Aquihabitans sp.
CGGGAAGCCGGTGATGCGGGAAGCCTGTGGTGCGGGAAGCCGGTGATGCTGGAAGCCGGTGATGCGGGAAGTCAGCCGCCGGCCTGCGACTGCTGTTGGCGCTGGAGCACAGCGGCGCGGGAGATGAGCGTGGAGGTGGTCGCCCCGTTGTCGGTCGGCCACGTCGCACCGGCGAGCTGGTGGTCACGCCACAGGGTCGCCGGCCGTGTCGAACCCTGCGCCTTGACGGTCCGCACCGTCAGCTTGCCGGCCGCGGTCTGGTCCGTCACGTAGACCGTGCCCTGGTGGATGAGGTTGAGGCCGGTGTGCTCGGCGGTGGTCCGTTCGACGTAGGAGTCCGAGTGAGGCGTCACCACGCCGATCGTCTCGCGGCGTCCATCGGCGTCGCGCCGACCGCTGACGAGCGCGGTCCCGTCGGCGTCCACCCCCTCGAGTCGGAGGTCGGCCCAGCCGCTGACGGGAACCGAGCTGTCGTCGCCGTGCAGGTCGATCCGTGCGAGTGCCGTCGATTCAGCGACCCGCAGCTGGAGCAGCGTTGTGTCGCCCTGCGTGAGGATCTTGTCGACTGTGCTGGAGGCCGTACCGTCGCCGGGCAGCGTGGTCACGTGCTCGAGATCGCCGAGCCCGTCGCTGCGGTAGAGCTCGACGCCGTCGTCGCCGTCGCGGGTGGCGACGATCGAGTCCCCGCCGACGGCGGCCGCGCCGACGCGGCCCGACAGCAGGACGGTCCGCTCGCTGTTGGTCGAGTCCCAGCGACGGATCGAGTCGGACAGGGCCTGCGTGTCGAACCGCACGTAGGTGACCTCGGAATCGGACCGGATCGGCAGCATGAGCGCTCCACGGTCGATGACCCGGACCTTGCCGGACGTGTCGATCCACAGGAGCTCGGTGGCGCTGACGGTGCCGGCGGTCTCGTCGGTCGCGGCGAGGGCGACGAAGCCGGTCGAGCCGGGCTCGGTGGGCATCGGCTGTAGGTCGGTGTAGGTCGCGGTGCGTTCGACGACCTTGGCGTCCCCGGCCGAGATGACCACCCCTCGTGCGCCTGACTCGGTCGCTTCGACTGCGAGCACGGTCTTGCCCCGTCCGAGCACGACCGCTCCGGTGAAGTTGCCCTCGACCCGTCGGACGTCGCCCGTGCGCAGGTCCCGGATCGTGAGGGTTCCGCCCTCCTGGGTCGCCGGCCAGGAAACGACCCACCGCTCGTCCTCGCTGAACTGGCACAGCCCTTCGCCGACGGTCTCGGCGTCGTCCGCCGAGCCGGACGAACGCGCCAGCACGCACGACTCGGCGGTGGCCACGTACACGCCCCGCCGCAACACGGTGGCCTGAAGTTGCGACGTGCTGCCGGCGATCGTGGTCCCGTCGGCTCCCGGATCGGCCACCCGGGCGAGGGACTCGCCGTCGGAGCCGCGGAACGACAGCAGCGGTCGGCCGTCCCACGTCGTGCCCAGCAGGTCTCGTGCGATCATGCCGTCGTCGCCCATCGAGTTGATGTAGAGCGGTGACGCCACGCCGCTCGCCACTCGGTTCGAGTTGCTGGGCGCCTCGCCGGGTCCGACCTCCCAGATGTCGGTGGCGACCGGGTCCTGTGCGGATCCGTTCGCCGATCCGGCGCCCGATGTGTCGGATGCGAGGAGCAGCTTGCCGCCGCCGGTGCCGGAGCATCCGACGGCGAGGACCGTCAGTCCGACGACGAGCGAGATGAGAGCGACGGCAGGGGAGCGGCGGCCGCCGATGGGGCGACGGGAGCGGGTGCGGTTCGGCATCGGTGTCGACGCTAGAGGCCGCGGTGTGGCCGGACCCACCTCCGGTTGGCTCAGCCGGTCGGTCAGACCCGGATGGCGGCGACGATCACGGCGGCCATTGCGATCATCGTGGCGATGTTCCAGCCCATGGCCCGGTTGATGCGGTCGTTGAGCCGGAGCTCCATGGCGGAAATGTCGGTGCGGATCGAGGACTCGACGCCGGACAGCTCGGCGCGGAGGAACTCCTTCGTCACGGGTTCCTCGACGTCGCGGGCGGGGAAGTACGAGAGCATCTCCTGGACCGCCTCCTCGTCGACGATGGTGCTGAGCCCCTGGTAGAGGGCGGATCGGTTGCGTTCGGTGAGTGCCACGCGGGCTCCTTCGGATCGTCCGGTCCGCGGGTTGGGCCGGTCGGAAGGGGGAAGCGTGGGGAAGTGCCCACAGGGTACGGCCGGGCACCGACACCCACAACGGCACCCGGCGACGACGGCACCTGGCGACGACGGCACCCGGCGACAACGGCACCTGGCGACGATGGCACCCCGCGCAGCGGACCGGCTCACGACCGGCTTCGGATTCGATCGCCCCGACCCCTACCATCGAGGCCCATGACGGCGACGGTGATGGACGGCGAGGCCCTGGCGGGTCGCATCAAGGAGGACCTCGGGGTCCGGATCGAGGCGCTCGCCGACAAGGGGGTCACCCCTGGTCTCGCCACGGTGCTCGTCGGCGACGACGGACCGAGCCACCGCTACGTGTCGATGAAGCACGACGACTGCAAGGCGCTGGGCATCTCCTCGACCGACGTCCGCCTGCCGGCCACCGCCACCCAGGCCGAGGTGCTCGACGCCGTCGCCGAGCTGAACGCGGATCCCGCCGTCGACGCGTTCATCCTCCAGTACCCGTTCCCCTCACACCTCGACTACGACGAGGCCGTCCTGGCGGTGCGTCCCGAGAAGGATGCAGACGGTCTGCACCCGGTCAACCTCGGCAAGCTGGTCATGGGTGCCGACGCTCCGCTGGCGTGCACCCCGCACGGGATCGTGAAGCTGCTCGAGGCCTACGACGTCACCCTTTCGGGAGCACACGTCGTGATCGTCGGTCGCGGTCTGACCATCGGTCGTCCGCTCGCCAACCTGATGGCGCTCAAGCACGGTCCGAACTCGGCGGTGACGGTGGTGCACACCGGCGTGGCCGACATCGGCGCCTACACGCGCACCGCCGACGTGGTCGTCGCCGCTGCCGGGTCGCCGGCGATGATCACCGCCGACATGGTTCGTCCGGGTGCCGCGGTGGTCGCCGCGGGGGTCAGCTTCGTGGACGGGAAGGTGGTCTCCGACGTGGCCGACGACGTGGCCGAGGTCGCGGCGTTCCTGTCGCCCCGGATCGGAGGAGTCGGGCCGATGACCCGGGCGATGCTGCTGTCCAACACGGTCGACGCGGCGGAGACGTCGGTGGGCATCGGGTCCGTGTCGGGGAGCGCGTCGTGACCGGCTCTGCGCGCATCCGTGATCTGCTGGCCGCGGGTCCCACGCTCAGCGTCGAGTTCTTCCCTCCGAAGACCGACGAGGGCCTCGAACAGCTGCGAAGGACGGTCGAGGAGCTCGAGCCGCTCGACCTGTCGTACGTGTCGGTCACCTACGGCGCGGCGGGCAACAGGGAGACCCGTGGCCGCACCCGGGACCTGGTCGTCGAGCTCAACCGCGACCGTTCCTATCCGGCGATGGCGCACCTCACCTGCATGGGTCACAGCCGGGCCGAGCTCGACGAGCTGCTCGAGGACTACCGGAACCACGGCGTGCTCGACGTGTTGGCGTTAGCGGGCGATCCACCCGCCGACGGCTCTCCCGCCGATGGTGACTTCACCTTCGCCGAGGAGCTGGTCGAGCTGATCCGCTCCCACGACGAGCGGTTCTCGATCGGTGTCGCAGCGCACCCTGAGTTGCACCCGCGGTCGACGGATCGGGCCGAGGACCGACGCCACCTGGCACGCAAGATCGGGCTGGCCGACTTCGCTGTCACGCAGTTCTTCTTCGATGTCGATGACTACCTGCGTCTGGTCGACGAGCTGGTCGCGCTCGGGGTGAGCAAGCCCGTCGTGCCGGGCGTGATGCCGTTGTCGAACCCGGAGGGCGTGCACCGCATGTCCAAGATGGCGGGTGCCGCGTTCCCGACGGACCTGGCCGACGCGGTCGAGTCGGCGACGAGCCCCGAGGACCGTCAGCGCATCGTGGTCGACGCCGCGGTCGAGATGGGCCAGGCGTTGATCGACGGCGGTGCTCCCGGACTGCACCTGTACTGCATGAACCGCTCGCAGACTGTGCTCGAGATCGTCGATCAGCTGGGGCTGAGGGCTGGCTGAGGCAGGCGTGTCGTCGGCCGGAACGAGGGTCGGTCCCGCTCCGCTCGTCAGATCCGGATTGCGGCGACGATCACAGCTGCGATCGTGATCATCGTGATGATGTTCCATCGGAACGCCCGGTCGATCCTCTCGGTCAGACGCAGCTCCATGGCGGACATGTCAGCGCGGATGCCGGTCTCCATGGCTGACATGTCGGCGCGGATGCCGGTCTCCATGGCGGACATGTCAGCCCGGATGCCGGTCTCCATGGCGGACATGTAGCTGCGGATCGAGTGCTCGACGTCGGAGAGCTCGGCGCGGAGGAACTCCTTGGTGACGGGTTCTTCGACGTCTCGTGCGGGGAAGTACGACAGCATCTCCTGGACGGCCTGTTCGTCGGCGATGGTGCTGAGCCCTTGGTAGAGGGCTGATCGGCTCTTCTCGGTGAGTGCCATCTGCTGGTCCTTCGGGTCGTCCGACGTTGAGCGTCGGGCGGGCGTGAAGGGGGAAGCGTGAGTCAGGGTAGGACCGTCCGCTGACGCTGGCAACGGATCGGGCCTCTCGTCCCGTTCTCACTCGTTCCCATCCCGTTTCGCGCTGCTGTACAGCACGAACAATCGTCAGAATGCTCGGGGCGGGGGCGAGGAGTGATGTGAGCGAGGGGACCGTGTTGCTCAGATCCTGACGGCGGCGACGATCACGGCTGCGATGGCGACCATGGCGGCGATGTTCGCTCCGATGCTCCAGATGAGTGCCCGGCTGATCTTGTCGGTGAGCCGGATCTCCATGGCGGTCATGTCGGATCGGATGCCGGCTTCCATGGCGGACATGTCGGTGCGGATCGAGTGCTCGACGTCGGAGAGCTCGGCGCGGAGGAACTCCTTGGTTACGGGTTCTTCGACGTCTCGTGCGGGGAAGTAGGAGAGCATCTCCTGGACGGCCTGTTCGTCGGCGATGGTGGTGAGCCCTTGGTAGAGGGC
>CAZNQK010000150.1:0-5015 GCA_964575165.1 uncultured Aquihabitans sp.
GCGAAGCTCGCCAGCGCGCGTCAGACGCGAGAGCGCCTTCGCCACGGCATCAGGTGAGCCGGCGAAGTCCTCGGGGCGCCAGAACCGTTCACGCGAACGAAGGACCTTCGTTCGAACATCGGGGGCGACAGCCGGATCACTCACGACGTACAAGATACCACTGATGTCGATAACTCGCTACGCGAAGTTGACACCACCACTGTGCCGCTTCGATGTCACGTCCGATGCCGAATGCCACGGCCGCAACGGACGGATCGCGCTGCCCTGTGTCCGACACACCCCTTCGCTTGTCATCAGATTGTCCGCGAAGGTCCTGAAAACGCCCGGATATCGAACGGCACGCATCGGTATGCGCTGGAACGTCGAATCGCCGAGACCCCTGCAGTAGCAGGCCGAACGGGCACTCGACGGCATCGGCCGGCACGGCTTCCTGGCGAGTTCAAGTCCCCCCTCCGACACGTACGGTCCCGTACCAGCTGACCGGAGGCCGACCTCGGCCAGCTCGACCCGTAATGGCGGCGCTCCGACGGGCACGACCCACAGCTGGTCCGGTGCACGTAGAGGGGCCGGGAGGGTTCGCCCTCCCCCCGCTGGTAACCGTCAGGTTCGCGGCCCGACAGGCGTTCTGCTGTGCCGTCGCCCATCAGGTGAGTTCGTATTACGATAATGCTGTGTGGAGGTGCACCGCTCAGCTCGGAAACATGGTGTCAGCGACGGCGCCATCGGTCACGCAGTGGATCACGCCCTGGTGGTCGTCGATCTCGAGCCAGACGCTGACCCACCGCGCGTGCTGGCGATCGGGCCGGACGCCGCCAGCAACCTTCTTGAGATCATCTGGCTGGAGTTCCCCGACCGAGCGTCGATCGTGATCCACGCCATGCCGCTCCGCCGCTCCTTCTACGACCTGCTCCCAAATGGGGAGGACGACTCATGACCAAGCCGAAGACCTACACCACCGCTTCCGGCCGTGTGCTGACCGAAGACGACCTTGACGCGATCTCTGAGGAGGTTGAACACGCCGACTTCGACATCGAAGAGATGAAGACCCGCCGTCGTGGCAGGCCGCGGCTGGGATCGGCGCCGGCCGAGGTCGTTCCAGTCCGTCTCGATCCCGAGCTCAAGAGCGCAGTCGACGCCCGCGCCGAAGCCGAGCACCTCACCGCGAGCGAGATCATCCGCAAGGCGCTCCGCCGCTACCTCGACGTCGCATAGCTCACGCTGCCTCGGCAAACCGGCCGGTTCCGAGCTGCGGTGGGGTAGGGCTCCAAGTCCCCCCTCCGACACCGAGTGACCAGCACGAAAGTGCTGGTCAGCATGATATTCGGCGGCGTTCGAGCGTCTCGGATCGGGCCCTTGTCATTGGTCTTGTTGTAACCGACGTGGCGTTCCTGGTCGGAGAGCCGGCGGATGAGGAGATGCTCGTCGACGTGCACGTGAGCCGTGTCCCCGGGAGGCAGATCGGTGGAGGTGGTCGTCGTGGCTGCACGTTCTGGGACAGCCGACGAAGGTCGTGGCGCAACCCGAGCCGTCGATCTGTTGCAGGTCGAGGCAGTACGCTCTCGCGCCGTGGACGCGTCGGAGGTCATGGCCGCATACGCGGCTGCGTGGGAGGACGGCGACACCGAACGCGCGTGGAGCTGGTACGCCGACGATGTCGTCATGCACCTGCCAGGTCGGGGATCGCTCGCAGGAGACCATCGCGGCCGCACGGCCGTGATCGAGGCGATTCAGAAGTTGCTCGCTCGTACCGGCGACCTGTCGGTCGAGGTCGAGGTTCTCGATCGTCTCGCGTCGGGTGACCGTGTCGCGATGGTCTTGCACGAGTCGGTCTAGCGAGACGACGCGAGCCTGGAGTTCCGACGCGTGAACGTCTATCGCGTTCAGGACTCGAAGATCATCGATATCGATATCTACGAAGCCCAGCAGTATGAAGTCGACGAGTTCTTCGGCTGACACCTATTCGGCGATGAGGGTCGGCGTTGCCTCGATGGCGGCGTCGACCCGAACGGCGGCGGTCCGACCCATCGAGCGTTCGGGCTGCGGGAACGGCAGACCGTCGATCTGGAGACCGGAGCTCGAGGGTCGGTAGCTGGCCTCAGGCCCGCTCGGCGGTGGCCTTCACGTTGGAAAGTGTGCGAACCATGCCCGAGCGAACCGTTGCGATGCGATCTGTTCGCTCGAGGAATGCCTCCAGTTCGTTGGCCCCCAGCTTCGGAGGAGGCACGATGAAGCTGTGGCGGAGGTCGGTACCTCCGTCGGTAGCCGGGGCCAGTTCGAACGACCAGTGCACCTCGATCTGATGGTCCTCGGTCTCGTCGTCGTCGAGCGGGGGATACGAGACCCAGGCGAGGCGCGTGGGTTCGGTGGCGTCCCCGATGACGTTGCGCGAAACAAACGATCCGACTTCGCCTGTCTTGATATCGCCCTCGAAGGTGGCGCCGACTTGCAGCGGGCCGCCGACGCGAACGGCCAACACCTCACCGCTGCCCGCGAGCGCGGGATGGCGTTCGATGTCCGACACGATCGCCCAGACCAGCGCCGGCGGCGTCGAGATCCGGGTGAGCTCACGGACTTCCCAGCCTTCGCGGTCGGCCACAAGTCGCGAAGCTAGCCAAAGGTGGTAGCCACGCGGTGGCTCGACGACCGCGCGCGCGGCTGACTGGCGTACCGAATCGGCGACCTATCCGCAGGCTGTTGCCGTCGAAGCGTCCCCGAACGTGCGGCGGGGCAGGATCGTTGAGCCATCATCGACCGCCGGGACTGGGGTCAGAAGCCTGCGCTCTATGCCCGGAGGATCCGCGCCGCCACTCAGTCGGCGGCGTCGGACTGCATTGGCCTGGTGACGTGCGTGTAGATCTGGCTCGTGATGTGGGTGCTGCTGTGGTCGAGGCGGTCACTCACGACGTGGATGTCGATGCCCTCCTCCATGGCGAGCGTCGCCCAGGTGTCGGCCGAGAGGAGCCCGTCGAACGGGGCCGGTGCTTCTCCGTTGGTGCCCTCGGGCTGGTCTACGTCGTCCATGGTGCTCTCGTCGATGGTCCCTGCCTGGTCAAGCGGACAAGCGGGTTCTCCGAGAGGTCTCCTACCGCCACGTCCTCCCGCCGTGAGGCGAGGCTCCTCCCAGACAGAACGGTACCGGTGGCGTGTGACGCCGCGCTCGTGACGGTCTATCACGTCGCTTCTGGGCCTCGTCCGGTGTGAGCTGGTCAGCGCCGCACACACCGCCAGGGCCTTCTCGCGAATATCAGGTACACTGATGTCGGTGTGGGAGGTCGAGTACACCGATGAGTTCGATGGCTGGTTCCAGATGCTCACCGAGGAGGAGCAGGACATGGTGATCGCACGGGTCGAGTTGCTCGAGTCCGTCGGCCCGGGATTGGGGCGGCCGGTCGTCGACAGCGTCCATCAGTCTCGGCATCCGAACATGAAGGAGCTCAGGGCCGAGGGTTCGATCAGGGCGTTGTTCGCGTTCGATCCTCGGCGGACAGCGATTCTGTTGATCGGTGGCGACAAGAGCCCGGATGATCCGGGAAGCCCGAACTGGAACCGTTGGTATGACCGCTTCACGCCGATCGCTGACGACCTGTACGAGGCCCACCTCGGTGAACTGCGCCAGGAAGGACTGCTCTGATGGCACGCAAGAACTTCAGTGACCTTCGAGAAGCTGCTCGGCGTGATCCGGAGCGGTCTCGTCGTATCGACGCGGCCAAGCAGCGTGCCGAGGGGGAGATCGCGTCGTACCGTCTTGCGGAGCTTCGGAAGTCGCTCGGGGTCACCCAGGTCGAGCTCGCGGAGATGATCGGTAAGTCGCAGTCGGCGGTGTCGCAGATCGAGCACGGTGAGATCGGTCTCTCGCTCGAGATGCTTCGTGCGATCGTCGGTCAGCTCGGTGGGGAGGTCGAAGTCACGGCGGTCTTCAACGATCGCCGGGTTCTGCTCGAAGCTTGACCGGCGGTCGGGACAGGTACTCGCTGCCGCGCCGGCGCGGTGCTCCGGGCGCTCACGCCGCCAGGTTCAGCAGTCCGCGTACGTGTAGTGATGGGTCAACTCGCCCCTCCGACACCAACGGTCCCATACCAACCGGGACCCGTAGTCCGACCTCGGCCAGCTCGACCCGTAGCGGCGGCGCTCCCACGGGTACGACTCGCAGGTGGTCCGGGTAGATGTAGATGGCGTCGAGCATGTCCTCGACGAGTGTTCGGCGTTCTTGTTCGGTGGCTTCCTCCCACAGCTCGGAGAACCGTTGCCAGCAACTCAGCGACTTCTGGGGATCCAGTCCTCGTTGACCCGTCCGAGCACGTCGAGTGCGCTCGCGCCGGGCAACACCTCGGCGACCCTGTCGAGGGCCTTTCGAAGCGCCAACGGCATGAGGGCCGCCGAGGCAGATGCGTGCTCGCTCCTCATGGCTTTGAAGTCGGCGGTAAGAGCGGGGCTGGGCATGAGCGGCTCCCGGTGGCGTCTGCTTGGCCGTCGCAAGCCTGCGCAGGTGGGGCGACAGTCTCTGGCTACTCAGCGACTCCAGCGACGGCGGCGAGCAGTGCCCGGATGCGGGTTCGGCGGTGAGCGGCCTCCTCGTCCGAGACGCCGCGGGTGATCACCGCAAGAGCGTCGCCATCCGCACTCAGCTCGCGTTGAAGTATGGGAACGATCTGACCCAGGGTGGCATCGCTCTCAAGGGTCTCGGCGGTCACGCCGTCGACGAGACCGATCTCGAGGCATCGCCAGAGATCTTCGGCGTCGCGGTCCTCTCGTCGAACGGTTCGTGCCCACGCCTTGAGTGCGAGGGTGGCAGCGGCGTCCGGGATGACCACTCTGGTGCTCGTCGTCGATCCCTCCGTGAACACGATCTCGAAAGTCGTTTCGATAGCAGGGCGACGGAGAGCCTCGGCGAGTCCTGGCACTTCGGTGGTGACGACATTGCCGACCCGAACCGTGTCACGCGCACGCGACCGGTAGGTCGGGATCAGCAGGTCGACCGCGGCGGTGCGAGAAGCGTCGATGGGGCGCTCCCACCG
>CAZNQK010000151.1:0-4974 GCA_964575165.1 uncultured Aquihabitans sp.
CGTGCTCGGTGCTCGGTCATCTCCCTGCCCAGATCGGACGTCAATCGGGATCGAAGTGTCGGCGATCAACTCGCCAGCGGCACGAACCACGGCTCGGGGATCGGCTGTGGCAAGCTCGCCACCTGAGAAGCGGTCGTCGTGGGTGACATCAGCGACGGCGAACGGCGGAATGGGCCGCGGTGCGTCGTCCTCTGAGAGGTCCACCGCAGCGAGGACCAGGCCGACGAGCAACTCGCCGAAGCGGTCGATCGCGCATCGACGCCCGGACCACTCGAGGTGGAAGCGGTCGGGCTCAGGCGCCCCGGTCGCCGCCGTGGAGCTCCTGTAGGCCCCGCTTGTGGGCTGCGTAGGCGTCGACCTCGTGCGGGTGCGAGCGAAGGAAGTCCCGGATGGCGAGGTAGTCGTCGACCTCGTGCGAGTCGGCGGGTACGACGTGCAGGTGGTGGGTCCGCCGACCGTCGACCTCCCGCTTCAGGAACAGGTGGCGGGTGGGATCCGGCCACGCCTCGGGGTCGATAGGCGAATCCCAGCACCGACACGGCGTCGAGGCGGTGGAGCACGTCGTCGGTGCTCTCGACCACCACGAGCACGTCGATCGTCGGCTTGGCGCGCAGGCCAGGAACCGAGGTGCTGCCGATGTGCTCGACTCGCAACGCGGCCGGTCCGAGGACCTCGACCAGCTCCGACTTGACGGCCTCGAACCCGTCGGCCCACGCCGGGTCGGGCTCGGACAGCTCCAGCACATCGGCCACGGGACGAGTCTGCCCGGATCGACGATCCGACCGTTGACCTACCGCTGACGGTTCCCTAATCTACAACCAGATGGTTGTACGAGCGGTTGCGAGCGCGACTGGTCCCCGCCGGTTGGAGGAGATGAGCGATGACGAGGTCGATCGCATCTTCCGTGCCATGGCGGACGCCACCCGTCGCGACATCCTCCGGCGCACCCTCTCGGGTGAGGCCTCGGTCTCGGAGCTGGCCGCCGCGTACGACATGTCGTTCGCCGCGGTGCAGAAGCACGTGGCGGTGCTCGAGTCCGCCGGTCTCGTCACCAAGCGCACAGCCGGCCGGGAGCGACGGGTGAACGCGGACCCCGAAGCGATCCGACGGGCCAGGGACCTCCTCCGGTCCTACGAGGAGATCTGGCGGGCCCGCATCGCTCGCCTCGACGCGGTGCTCGCCGAGGAGACCTGAACCGCCGGACGGAGCCTGATCACGGGAACCGACCAGAACCAGAGCCAGAGCCAGACCAGCCAGATCCAGTACTGACAGGAGAACGCCATGCCGATCACATCCGTCACCAACGACCCTGAAGCCCTCACGATGACCGTCGTCGCCGACTTCGACGCCCCGCTCCCGCGGTTGTGGGACGCGTACCTCGACCCGCGGCTCATCGAGCGGTTCTGGGGCCCGCCGACATACCCGGCGAGCTTCATCCGCCATGACGGCTTCGTCGGCGGCCGCACCGACTACGCCATGACGGGCCCGGAGGGCGACACCCATCGCGGCTACTGGGAGTGGGTGGCCGTCGACGAGCTGAAGGGCTTCGAAGTGCTCGACGGGTTCGCCCACGACGACGGTGCGCCGAACCTCGAGATGCCGACCACCCGGATGGTGTTCGCCTTCGAGTCCACCGACTCGGGGTCACGCGTAACCACGACGTCGCACTTCAACTCGGCCGACGAGCTCGAACAGCTCCTGGCCATGGGGATGGACGAGGGCATGCGCCAGGCGATGGGGCAGATGGACGAGGTCCTGGCCGACCTCGCCGCCTTCGCCGCGGGCGACGGCACCGTCACCCAGATCCTCGACGACACCCACGTCCGCATCACCCGCATCGTGCCTGGCGATGTCGATCAGGTCTGGCGGGCGCATCACGACGCCGAACTGCTGACGCAGTGGATGCTCGGCCCGGACGGCTGGACGATGCCGGTGTGCGAGGTCGCGACCGAGGTCGGCCAGACCTACCGCTACGAGTGGCAGCAGGACGACGGCGACGGTCGGTTCGGGTTCACAGGCGAGCTGGTCGAATCGGTCCCGCCGCACCGTGCGGTCACGACCGAGGCCATGATCGGGATGGACGGCCCGTCGACGCTCAACGAGCTCACGCTTACCCCGGTCGAGGGCGGGACGCTCGTCGCCTGCGTCATCACCTATCCCGACGCCGAGCTGCGTGACACCGTTCTCGCCACCGGGATGGCCGACGGCATGGAGGCGTCGTACGCCCGACTCGAGTCGCTCATCTCGTGATGCGGGAGCGCCTGATCCCGTTCGCCGTCGGCGCGGTAGCCTGCCGACGGCGACCGGAGGCCGTTGCATGGGACTCGACTGGATCCATCCGCGGGAGTTGCCCGCGGCCATCGCGTCGCTGAGGCATCGGAACGATCCGTCGGTCCAAGTCGAGCTCGACTGGCGTCGCCACGAGGTACCGTTGCCGGCCGGCCTCGAGCTCCAGTGGCTCGGCACGGCCGGGTTCCGCTTGACCCACGGGGACACGTCGGTGCTGATCGACCCGTACCTGTCGCGGGCTCCCCTGGGTTCGGTTGCTCGTCGGAGCGTGCTGCACAGCGACCCCGTGACCGTCGACGGCTTCGTCGAGGACGTCGACGCCATACTGGTCGGCCACTGCCACTTCGATCACGCCGTCGACGTCGCGTACCTGGCGGGACGTCACGGCTGCACGGTGTACGGGTCGACGTCGGTGCGGAACCTCCTCGGGCTCCACGGCCTCGGTGAGCGGGCCCGCGTCGTGCAGCCCGGCCGTCCCTACGAGGTCGGACCGTTCACCGTCTCGTTCACACCGAGCGTCCATTCGAAGCTGCTGTTCGGCCTGCGGGTCCCGTCCGATGGTGAGCTCACGTGCGACTCCCTGGATCACCTCGGCGCAGGCGCCTTCCGGTGCGGCCAGGTGTGGGGGATCACGATCGAGGTCGCGGGCACGACCCTCTACCACATGGGATCCGCCGACCTGCTCGACGACGAGGTGACCGTGCGAGACGTCGACGTCCTGATGTGCGGCATCGCCGGACGGCTCTACAGCGAGAGGTTCACCGAACGGGTGCTGCGGGCGCTCGACCCGGCGCTCGTCCTCGCACACCACCACGACGACTTCTTCCGGCCAGTCGACGGACCGATGGGCTTCTCTCTCAACGTGAACCTCGGCGGCTTCGTCGAGGAAGTCGAGCGGGTGGCGCCGGGACTCCCGGTGCGAGTGCTCGAGCCGCTCGCCTCCGTCACCGGTCCGTGAGGGCCTCGGCGATGGACGTCGCGCCCGTTCCGTCGAGGTCATCGACGAGGGCCGGGAGAGGCAGGACCCAGTTCGGGTGCTCGTCGACAGTCCCCGGGAGGTTGGGGCGAACCGCCTGGCCGACGGCATCCTCCAGCGTGGCGAGGACCAGGTCGCTGCCGGCTTCGGCCAGCGCTCGATAGGTGCACGCCGTCACCGCGCCGGTCGGCGTGGCGGCACCGACGTCGCCCGCACCGCCCTGGACGGCGAGACGGGTGAGCCTCGATCTGAGCAGCTCGTCCTCGTCGGGTGTGGCGGGCAGGCCCGCCGCGGCACGGTCGTCCGCGTCGGAACCGTCCCACATCCCTGCGATCGTCGGGAGGTCGTGCGACGTCATCATCGCGACCGTCGACGCCGGCCATTCCCGTGCGGGCGCGTCCTCGAACCAGCCCACCCGGTAGCCGTAGACGCCGCGCGCGGCCATCGCGTCTCGCACGCCGTCCTCGACGGTGCCGAGGTCCTCGCCGATGAGGGCGGCTCCGGCTCGTGCCGCCTCCATGCAGGCGATGTCGAGCAGCTCCGAGCCGTAGGAGTAGACGTAGGCGCCGTCGAGGGCTTCGGCGCCGGGAGGAATGCAGTACAGGCGGAACAGGCCCATGACGTGGTCGACGCGCAGAGCGCCCGCGTGGCGCAGCACCCGCCTGAGCGTGTCCATCCAGGGTCCGTACGCCGCAGCCCGCAACCGCCAGGGGACGTACGGAGGAAGCCCCCAGTCCTGGCCCAGCGGGCCGAGGTCGTCGGGAGGTGCGCCGATGCGGCACCCCTCCGCCAGCAGATCCTGGTCGGCCCAGGCGTCGGAGCCGTCAGGATCGAAACCGACCGGCAGGTCGGCCATGAGCTCGGCCCCGGCGCCGGCTGCCGTGCCGAGCTGGTCGTCGATCGCGAGTTGGATCCAACGCCAGCGGTCGACGTCGTCGGACAGCTCGGCGGCCAGGTGCTCCACACCCGCTGAACGGGGGTGGGAGGCGTCGGTCGGGAAGCTCGATCGCCCGCCTCCGACGCGCTCCGCGATGGCGCAGAACCGGGCGTGGTCGGTCAGCCCAGTGTCCCTCCCGGCCTCGCTGAGACGTCGGCGGACCACGGGTGAGGAGCCCACCTCGGCCCAGATCGACCGCAGCGCCATCGACACCGCCGCCCACACGGCGTCGCGGTCGACGAACCGGCCGTCGCCCAACGCCCGCCCGGCCCGGTCCGCCACGGCCAGGTCCTCCCCCAGCAGCTCTGCTCCCGGGATGTCGGCGACCCGCAGGTACAGCGGTGACCAGAACCGTCGTGACGAAGCGAAGTACGGGGAGGGCTGCTGCTGTGGGACCGGGATCGTCGCCCCGATCGGGTTGTGCGCCACCACGCCGGCCCCGTGTTCCGCCGCCCAACGCGCGAGCTCGGCGAGATCGGCCAGGTCGCCGTGGCCCCAGCTGCGCGTCGAGCGGGTCTGGGGGAGCTGGACCGACCACCCCCAACCCCGCCGCAGGCGTCGGCAGCGGTCGGGGAGCACGAACACCCGGGTGACGTGGCCGGCATCCGACGTGAGCGTGTGCGGTCCGACCGGCAGCCCGTCGGGCAGGGTGTCGACGACGTCGAGTGTGGATCCGTCGTCGAGGGCCAGGACCCCGGGTGACCAGACGGAGCGGTCGTCGCCGGGGTGCAGGAACCACACCGACGGGCTGTCGGGGAGACCGTCCGGCTGG
>CAZNQK010000152.1:0-4939 GCA_964575165.1 uncultured Aquihabitans sp.
CACCGGCAAGGCCACCATCTGCAACATGGGCGCCGAGATCGGCGCCACCACCTCGCTGTTCGCCTACGACGACGCCATGGGTCGCTACCTCAAGGCCACCGGACGCGAGCAGATCGCCGACGCAGCCGACGGCGTCGCCCACCACCTGCGCCCCGACGACGAGGTGCTGTCGAACCCCGGCGCCTACTACGACGAGGTCATCGAGATCGACCTGTCGACCCTCGAGCCGCACATCAACGGCCCCCACACGCCCGACCTCGCCCGCCAGGTCGGCGAGCTAGGAACCGAGGCGTTGGCCAACGACTGGCCGCTCGAGATCTCGGCTGCGCTCGTCGGCTCGTGCACCAACTCGTCCTACGAGGACATCTCCCGCGCTGCGTCGATCCTGCGCCACGCCGCCGAGAACGGGCTCCGGGTCAAGGCCCCGCTCATGATCACGCCCGGCTCGGAGCAGGTGCGGGCCACGATCGCACGCGACGGCCTGCTCGAGGTGTTCGAGGCCGCCGGGGCGACCGTGCTCGCCAACGCGTGCGGACCGTGCATCGGTCAGTGGGCCCGCCCGCCCGAGGCCAACGACCACGTCAACACGATCGTCACCTCGTACAACCGCAACTTCCCCAAGCGCAACGACGGCTCGGCCAACACCCTGGCCTTCGTCACGTCCCCCGAGACGGTGGTGGCCCTGGCACTTGCCGGGACGCTCGCCTTCAACCCGCTCACCGACACGTTGACGAACGATGCCGGCGAGCAGGTGAAGCTCGTGGTCCCCGTCGGCGAGGAGCTTCCTGCACAGGGGTTCGACCCCGGCGAGTCCGGGTTCATCGCTCCCCCGGCCGACGGCTCAGGCGTCGAGGTGGTGGTCCGGCCCGACTCGGAACGACTCCAGCTGCTCGGGCCGTTCGCGGCCTGGGATGGCGAGGACTACCTCGACCTCCCGATCCTGCTCAAGGCCAAGGGCAAGTGCACCACCGACCACATCTCGATGGCAGGTCCGTGGCTGCGCTACCGCGGCCACCTGGAGAACATCTCCGGGAACCTCTTCCTCGGTGCGGTCAACGCGTTCACCGACGCTGTCGGCGAAGGCAAGGACCAGCTCGACGGATCGACCCGCTCCTACCCCGACATCGCCAAGCACTACTACGAGGCGGGCCAGCCCTGGGTGGCGGTCGGCGACGAGAACTGGGGCGAGGGATCGTCCCGCGAGCACGCCGCCATGGAACCTCGGTTCCGCGGCTGCAAGGCGATCATCGTGCGGAGCTTCGCCCGCATCCACGAGGCCAACCTCAAGAAGCAGGGCGTGCTCGCGCTCACATTCGACGATCCGTCCACCTACGACCGGATCGGCGAGGACGACCGGATCAGCATCGTCGGCCTGGCCGATCTGGCGCCCGGTTCGCAGGTGGAGTGTCGGATCACCCACCCCGACGGGTCCACGGAGTCGTTCCTCTGCAACCAGACGATGAGCGAGGAGCACATCGAGTGGTTCCGTGCCGGTTCGGCGCTCAACATCATCCGGGCCCGCACCGCCGGCTGAGCCGGTCGGCAACGGGAGAGCCGGCTGAGCCGGTCGGCAACGGGAGAGCCGGCTGAGCCGGTCGGCAACGGGAGAGCCGGCTGAGCCGGTCGGCCGCGAATCCCCAACTTCCGTGGTTCGCTGCCGATCGGAGCCTGATGGAGACCACGTCACCGGCCGTTCGCGCGTGTGCGCCGGCGCCTCGCCGGGGACGAACCGCCGGCCCGCCGTTCGGCGACGATCGCAACCGTGGGCATCGATCAGCCGACCGGTCACTGACCGAGGGGCGGGCCACGGTGGCCTGTGTGGCGGTCGTCCTCGTCGCGTACGCGCTGTCGGCCGTTCTCCTGGCCAGCTCGACGGAGGGTTCCGACTTCCACCGTCGCACAGCCAGAGCGATCGTCGGCGGGCACCTCGACATCAGGCCGGTGCCGGCGGACCTGCGCTCGATGCCCGACCCGTACGACCCCGCCGTCAACCTGGACACCCGCATCAACGACGACGTGCAGGACCTGGCCTACCGGAACGGTCGCCTGTACTCGGCGCACGGCCTGACGGTTCCTGTCCTGCTCTCGCCGATCACGCTGCTCCTCGGAACCGCCCCGCCCAACTGGCTGATCACGTTGGTCGCCGGTTGGACCGGCTTCCTCTGCGGCATCGCGATCCTGCAGCGCCTGAGACGGAGCTTCCCGCCGCAGCTACCGCGCTGGGTACCGGGAAGCATCGTCATCGCCTTCGGCATGTGCGGACCCACCTGGGTGCTCATGTCCAAGGGCAACGGCTACGAAGCCGCCATCGCTGTGGCGTTCGCGTTCACCATGGCGGGCTGCGCGCTCCTGCTGCGAGCCTGCGACCAGCTCCCCCGCCTGCGACGCCGGAGCGCCGTCGCAGGGTCGTTGTGCCTCGGAGCAGCCGTCGGCGCACGACCGACAGCCGTCGTGGTCGGCCTGGCCCTCGCCGTCGCCGCAGCCGACATCCTCCGGCAGCGCCGTCTCATGCCGATGGGTCTCGGCAGCCGTTCACGGGTCCCGGGTGACCTGGCCGCTCTTCTCGTCCCGTACGGATCGATCCTGGTCGCGCTCGCGGCGGCGAACGTCGGACGGTTCGGATCACTGATCGAGTTCGGCTTCGGCTATCAGCTCTCGGTCTGGAACATGACCACCTATCCCATCGGCCGGATCGGCTACCTGGGACCGAACCTCTCGGACTACCTCCTGGCTCCCCCGCTGCTGTCCGGCCGGTTCCCCTGGGTCCGCCTCCGCGGCATGATCGGTGGAGGGAGTCCGGATGTGCACACCGCCGAGCCGATCGTCGGCCTCGTGTTCCTCGCTCCGGTCGTGCTGGTCGGCCTGACCGCTCTGGTTCGCGAGCGTTCCTCGATGCGTCGGAACGCACCCCTCGTCCATGCGACGACGACAACGGCCGCCCTCATCGGGGTGATGACGCTCGTGGCCGTGTCGTTCCCGTTCAACACGTCGACGTTGCGCTACGCGGTGGACGGCGCTCCACTGCTGGTCCTCGCAGCGTGCATCGCATGGGCGTGGTCCCGCGCCGGATCGACCGACCCCAAGCGCTCGCGCCGGCTCGACGTGGTTTGGATCGCGTGCGTCGCGTTCGGGGTCGTGGTGACGGCATCGGTGCAGGTCCCGTTCTGACAGAGGGCGTCGCGCGACAATCGCGGATGCACCACAGCGCCGATGACGTCGTCGAGTTCACGTGTCCGCGCTGTCAGCGCCCAGCCACCGACAGGTTCTACGGACCGTGCGAGACGTGTCGGACCACCCTCCGAGCGGTTATGGGCAGCGAGGCGAAGGACGTCGCGAAGGCGGACTACGTGCCCAAGATGAACGTCACACCGAACGCGGTCGCGACGAAGGACTGACCGCAGCGGTCGACGCTCAGTCCTCTCCGGGACGGCGCTCGCGTTCGTGCGCCGCGTCGTCGCTGTCGGGAAGGATGCCTCCCGGGTAGGTGCGGGCCAACTCCTCGTCGCTCGGGGTACGACGCTTGCGCGCCGAGGCCGGGAGCAGGTCGACGATCGCGGACATCATCGTCTCGGTGTCGGCTGCTACGTCCTCGCCACCCAGTTCGACCGGCTGGCCGATCCGGATCCGGACCGTCGGCGGGTGCAGCACGTTCGTGACGTCGGGGATGCGCGAGCTGCGCGGCCACACCGCCTCGGTGCCCCAGAGTCCGATCGGGATCACCGGCGCACCGGTCGCGTGCGCGAGTCGGACCGCCCCCCAGCGGCCCTTCAGGTCGGGATCGAAGAACGCCGGTCCACGAGGGATCGTCCCCTGCGGCATGATCGCAACCATCTCGCCGGCTGCGAGCGCCGCCTCCGCGGCTTGCAGCGGCTCATCCGAACCCGTCCCGCGGTCGACCCGGATGCCTCCCAGAGCGGTGGCGATGTCGCCGACGAGCGGAGCGTCGAACACCTCCTTCTTGCCGAGGAAGCGCACCGGACGCCCACGCCTGGCGAGAGCGAACCCGACCGCGAGCGGATCGAGGTAGGAGCGGTGGTTGGCGACGAGGATCGCCGGGCCCTCGTTGGGGATGCGATCGAGGCCTGCGAGGTCGAACCGCAACCACGGGAAGAGCTGCGGCTGCGCCAACATGAACAGGACCTGTTGGGGTTCGATCCCCACGAACTTCGGGACGCCGGCCGGCACATCGAGATGCAGGATCGGCCAGCGTCGGACCGTGGCTACGCCGATCATGCGGGGATCGGGGTTCACTGCGGTCGGGTGACCCACGATGCTGAGCAACGGCGTGTCGTAGTAGCTGTCGGAGTACGCATAGCTCCCCGCGAGGTCGACGTCGTTGCGGTCGGCCCACTCGGCGACCGATCTGGCCTTCCCCTTGCCCCAGACGAACTCGCCGTCGATGCTGCCGTCGTAGACGTCGCCATCCTGTCCGTACCGGGTGGCGATGATGTCGTCGAAGCCGAGTTCCTCGGCCATGGGCCGCACGAGATCGGCGGGTGTGGTGGTTGCGATCACCAGCATGCGCCCCTGGGAGCGGTGCTCCTCGACGAGAGCACGGGCGAACGGAGGAACGGAATCGACGAGAGTCGGCGACGCCCGACGCGCAGCGGACCGGACCTCCTCGACGGGCCAGCCGCGTGCCATCCTCGCGCCTTGACGGCTCAGGATCATCGACGGCCACGTCTCCCCGATGATGTCGAAGACCCTGAACATCACGGATTCGATGCCCTGGGTGGACCCAGACACCAGCCCGGCTTGACGCAACGCCTCCCCGAACACGGGGCCGCTGGCTCCACGCAGCAGCGTCCGGTCGAGGTCGAAGAACGCAGCTGTCCGGCGTTCACCGACGGTGGAACCTCGTGCCATGACCCGGACGCTACCCGACCCCCGCAGGGCACCCGCTTTGTTCCCGTTTCGTGGCCGATTTCGGCCACGAAAC
>CAZNQK010000153.1:0-4805 GCA_964575165.1 uncultured Aquihabitans sp.
GCTGCGCACCGCCGACTCCGGCTACCTGACCCGCCGTCTCGTCGACGTCGCGCAGGAGCTCATCATCAACGACCGCGACCCGTTCGACGAGGGCGGCCCGATCCGCTCGATCACGATCGACAACGTGCAGCCCGACGAGGCCGGCCGTCGCTACTACCTCGAGACCCGGCTGTTCAGCCGGAGCCTCGCCGAGGACATCACCCTCGCCGACGGAACCAAGATCCCCAAGGGCACCCTCGTCGGCACCGAGGAGATGGAGGCGCTGCGCGACGACCCGGAGATCACCTCGGTGCGCGTGCTGTCGCCGCTCACCGACGAGTCCGAGCTCGGCATCAGCGCAGCGGCCTACGGCCTGTCGCTCGCCACGGGCAAGGGCATCGAGCCCGGCGAGGCGGTCGGCGTCATCGCCGCCCAGTCGATCGGCGAACCCGGCACGCAGCTCACCATGCGGACCTTCCACACCGGCGGTGTGGCGGCGTCCGGCGGTGACATCACCGGCGGTCTGCCCCGCGTCGTCGAGCTGTTCGAGGCCCGCACCCCCCGCAACAAGGCGGTGCTCGCCAGGATCTCCGGCGTCGTGCGCATCGACGAGGAGGACGGCAAGGTCTGGAACGTCACCGTCATCGGCGACGACGGCACCGAGGACGCCCACGCCATCGAGCGGGAGCGTCCGCTGCGGATCCGCGACGGCGACGAGGTCACCGCCGGCGACGCGCTCGTCGAGGGCCCCCGCGACCCCAAGGAGCTGCTCGAGATCAAGGGCGTCCGCTCCGTCCAGCAGTACCTGGTGGACGAGGTCCAGCGGGTCTACCGCGACCAGGGCGTGTCGATCCACGACAAGCACATCGAGCTCATCGTGCGGCAGATGACCCGCCGCATCGCCATCCAGGAGCCCGGCGAGTCCGACTTCCTGCCGGGTGAGCGCGTCGACCAGCGGGTGTTCGCCGACACGAACCGCCAGCTCGTGACCGAGGGCCGCAAGCCCGCCGAGGGGCGCCCCGAGCTGATGGGCATCACCAAGGCGTCCCTGGCCACCGACTCGTGGCTGTCCGCCGCGTCGTTCCAGGAGACCACCCGCGTCCTCACCGAGGCCGCGATCGAGTCCCGCTCCGACGGCCTCGTCGGCCTCAAGGAGAACATCATCATCGGCAAGCTGATCCCCGCTGGCACCGGCATGGGCCGCTACCAGGAGATCCAGGCGTTCGCCCCCGACTACGAGCCCGGCGAGTACTTCACGAGCAGCGCAGCGGAGGACGAGGCCTCGATCGCCCAGTGGCTCGCCAACCAGACCGGACCCACCGACGCGGACCTGGCCGCCGAGGCGTCCAACGTCATCGAGTTCCCCGACCCGGGGAGCGCAACCGACGAGTCCTGAGGGCACCGACCGTGCACCGGGCGCCGATCCGACGTGATCGGCCACGGCACCGACCACCGCGACGACGCGGGGCCGTTTGCCACCGGTGCAGGCCGGCCCTAACCTTTCCCGGTCGCCCGACGGGGGACGAGGCGTTCCGCGCCCCGAACCCGACGGGCCCGGCCACGTGACCGGATCCGACACGACCGAGCGTCGCCGTCGGGATCGGGAGCGCAACCACGACGCACGTCGTCGTGACGGCCTCCGAACGGTGGCCGAACCAACGCGAGAAGAAGAACAAGAGGTTCACCGTGCCCACGATCGAGCAGCTGGTCCGCAAGGGCCGTCAGACCAAGCGCCGCAAGGAGTCCACGCCGGCGCTGAAGGGCGCGCCCCAGCGCCGCGGCGTCTGCACTCGCGTGTTCACATCCACCCCCAAGAAGCCGAACTCGGCGCTGCGCAAGGTGGCCCGCGTCCGCCTGTCGAGCGGTGTCGAGGTCACGGCCTACATCCCCGGCGAGGGCCACAACCTCCAGGAGCACTCGATGGTGCTCGTCCGCGGCGGTCGTGTGAAGGACCTCCCCGGCGTCCGCTACAAGATCATCCGCGGCACCCTCGACACCTCCGGCGTCCGCGACCGCAAGCAGGCACGTTCGCGCTACGGCGCCAAGAAGGAGTCCTGACATGCCCCGCAAGGGTCCCGCCCCCCGCCGCCAGCTCCAGCCCGACCCCATCTACAGGTCGGTGCTCGTCACGCAGATCGTCAACAAGATCCTCCAGCGGGGCAAGCGCTCCACCGCCGAGCGCATCGTGTACCAGGCGCTGTCCACCATCGAGGAGAAGACCGGCACCGACCCGGTGGTGACCCTCAAGCGGGCGATCGACAACGTCCGTCCCCAGCTCGAGGTCAAGAGCCGGCGCGTCGGCGGTGCGACCTACCAGGTCCCCGTCGAGGTCAAGCCGTCCCGCGCCAACACCCTCGCCATCCGCTGGGTCGTCGGCTACGCCCGCCAGCGGCGTGAGCGGTCGATGGCCGAGCGCCTCGCCAACGAGCTCCTCGACGCCAGCAACGGCGTCGGCGCTGCCGTGAAGCGCAAGGAGGACCTCCACAAGATGGCGGAGTCCAACCGCGCCTTCGCCCACTACCGCTTCTGATCAGCGGTCGCTGTTCGACCTCGACCAGCAGACTCCAGAAACCCGCAGCCCAGAACCCCGAAGACGAAACCCGAAGACTGAGACTCGAAGATGGCGCAGTTCCCCCTCGACCGCACCCGCAACATCGGCATCATGGCCCACATCGATGCCGGCAAGACCACCACCACCGAGCGGATCCTCTACTACACCGGCAAGACCTACAAGCTCGGTGAGGTCCACGAGGGCGGCGCCACGATGGACTGGATGGAGCAGGAGCAGGAGCGGGGCATCACCATCACCTCGGCTGCGACCACTGCGTTCTGGACCAACACGGTCAACGACGTCGAGCACCGCATCCAGATCATCGACACGCCCGGCCACGTCGACTTCACCGTCGAGGTGGAGCGCTCGCTGCGGGTCCTCGACGGAGCGGTCGCCGTGTTCGACGGCGTCGCCGGAGTCGAGCCCCAGACCGAGACGGTGTGGCGCCAGGCCAACAAGTACAACGTCCCCCGCATGTGCTTCGTCAACAAGATGGACCGCATGGGTGCCGACTTCTTCGCTGCGCTGGAGTCCATCAAGGACCGCCTCGAGGCCAAGGTCGCGGTCATCCAGCTGCCGATCGGGTCCGAGGCCGACTACAAGGGAATCGTCGACCTCATCACCATGAAGGCCTGGATCTGGGCCGGTGAGGACCTCGGCGCGTCCTGGGAGGTCGTCGACATCCCCGACGAGCTCGCCGATCAGGCCGCCGAGTACCACGAGGCGCTCATCGAGGTCCTGTCGGAGACCAACGACGAGATCATGGAGAAGTTCCTCGAGGGCGAGGACCTCCCCGTCGAGCTTCTGCGCTCCGCCCTGCGCGACGCCACGATCAACCACGGCGTCGTCCCGGTCCTCAACGGCACCGCGTTCAAGAACAAGGGCGTGCAACCCCTCCTCGACGCGGTGTGCCTGTACATGCCGTCGCCTCTCGACCTCCCGCCCGTCGTCGGCGAGAACCGCAAGGGTGAGCAGATCGAGCGCAAGCCCGACGTCAACGAGCCGTTCTCGGCCCTGGCGTTCAAGATCATGACCGCCCCGCACGTCGGCAAGCTCACCTACTTCCGCGTGTACTCCGGCAAGCTCGAGAAGGGCGGCACCGTCTACAACAGCCGCTCGGGCGACAAGGAGCGCATCGGGCGTCTGCTCGAGATGCACGCCAACGACCAGATCGAGCAGGAAGCCGTGTTCGCCGGCGACATCGTGGCCGGCATCGGCATCAAGAACACCCGCACCGGCGACACCCTGTCGGACCCGTCCGACCCCATCGTGTTGGAGTCCCTCGAGTTCCCCGATCCCGTGATCCACGTGGCGGTCGAGCCCAAGACGAAGGCCGACCAGGACAAGATGGGCAAGGCGCTGTTCGCCCTCTCGGAAGAGGACCCGACGTTCCAGGTCCGCACCGACGAGGAGACCGCCCAGACGATCATCTCGGGCATGGGCGAGCTGCACCTCGAGGTGCTCGTCGACCGCATGATGCGCGAGTTCAAGGTCGAGGCCAACGTCGGCAAGCCGCAGGTCGCCTACCGCGAGACCATCACGGCGTCGGTCGAGGGCTACACGTACCTCCACAAGAAGCAGACCGGCGGTACCGGCCAGTACGCCAAGATCGTCCTGACGCTCACGCCGTCGGGTCCGGGCGGCGGTTTCGAGTTCTCCGACAAGATCACCGGTGGCCGCGTGCCCAAGGAGTACATCCCGTCGGTCGGCCACGGCATCGCGGATGCCATGACCAACGGCATCCTCGCCGGCTTCCCGATGGTCGACATCCACGTCAGCCTCGACGACGGGGACTACCACGACGTCGACTCGTCCGAGATGGCGTTCAAGATCGCCGGCACGATGGGCTTCAAGGAGGCCGCCCGCAAGGCGTCGCCGGTCCTGCTCGAGCCGATCATGGCCGTCGAGGTCGTCACCCCCGAGGACTACATGGGCGACGTCATCGGCGACCTCAACTCGCGTCGCGGCAAGGTCGGCAAGATGGAGCAGCGCGGCAACAACCAGATCGTCTCCGCCGAGGTCCCGCTGTCGGACATGTTCGGCTACTCGACCGACCTGCGCTCCAAGACCCAGGGCCGTGCCCAGTACACGATGCAGTTCCACAGCTACCAGCAGACGCCGCGGAACGTGCAGGAAGAGATCGTCGCCCGCATCAACGGGCAGTGAACGGAGCCGTCGGCGCCCTCACCGGCTGCCGACGGGTCCCAGTGGTTCCCAGCTAGTCATCCCATCCATTTGAGTGACCCCGGCTGTGGCCGGTTGATGTGAAAGTGAG
>CAZNQK010000154.1:0-4576 GCA_964575165.1 uncultured Aquihabitans sp.
CGGTCTCCCGAGTCGGGTGGCTCAGCCGCCGGGCTTCCAGATCATCAGGACGACGATGACCACGAGCAGGACGTTGAGAGCGCCGCCAGCGCCTGCGGAGGTCTTGCCGATGCGGTCGATCTCGGCCAGCCGCGGCGCCCGATCGGCTGTCTGGTCCTCGTCGAGCTCGGCGAGCAGGCGGTTGATTCGCCGGTGGGCGGGCATGAGCACGCCCCGCGAGATGGCGAAGGCCACCACGAACAAGGTGAGGCTCGCCCAGATCCAGAGATCCGAGAAGGACCAGGCGCCAGCCGAGGACCACACGAGCGCGACTCCTGAGACGGGGACCGTCAGGATGAGGGCTTCGCCTATCGTCGAGACGGCGTAGTTCGCTTCGGAGATGGCCAGGCCGCCCGGGCCCTGGCGCCGCTTCGCTTGGGCGGCGTAGACGCCGTTGAGTAGCACGGCGCCGAATCCGCCGATGGAGAGGAGGATGTGCGCCGCCAGCACGACCCGGTACAAGTTGCTGGCGGGGCCGGTCTCGATGCCGAACATCACGATGCTCCGATCGCTCAGCGGACAGCGGTCGCTTCGAGCTCGACCACGAGTTCGGGGTAGGCGAGGCGAGCCACGCCCAGGAGCGATCCCGGTGGTTGCACCCCGGCGGCCCCGAACCGCTCGGCGAGCTGGCCGTAGTTGGCGAACATGGCATCGACGTCGGTGGTGTAGGTGTTCAGCCGCACGACGTTGGAGAGATCCATGTCGGCTTCGGCCAGCACAGCTTCGAGGTTGTCGAGCGCCATGGTGACCTGGGCGGCCATGTCGCCGGCGTGTTGGGGGGCGCCGTCGGCATCCACGGCGCTCTGGCCGGAGAGGTAGAGCACCTCGTTGGCGCCCTCGACGAGTTCGGCCTGGTTGAAGCCGAGCTGGACGGACCATTGCCACGGGTTGATCGGGGTTCGTTGCACAGTGGCTTCCCTTCCTGGGGTTGCGGTGTGTGTCACGGCTCAGTTGTACGCCGGGGCTCGTCGCTGCCGCTTCGTACCAAGGTCGGATTCGACGTCGGAAATGCCCCGTCGTGGTTCAGGCCACGCCGAGCTCGCGGCAGCGCGCCACGGCGGCGGTCCGGGAGGTCACGCCGAGCTTGCGCATCAGCGACGTCATGTGGCTCTTCACGGTCCGCTCGCCGATGAACAGCTGTCCGGCAATCTCGCGATTGGATCGACCGGCGATGACCAGTCGGAGCACGTCGAGCTCACGTGTCGTGAGCCGCTCGCCAGTCTCGGGCACTACGACGCCCGTCGCGGTGGTCGGCTCGGCGAGGCGACACAGCGCCCGTGCGGCGAAGGGTCCAACCTCGGGGTCGTTCCGGCACGCCTCCAGGACGGCGCGGTGCGTGTTGGGCCCGTCCACGAGGAGCAGGCCGATGCTGTCGAGATCGGCGAGTTGGGCCAGGGTGGGCCGGGCAGTCTCGATCGCCTCGGCCCGGCGCCCCGATTCCAACCGCACCGCGGCCAGTTCGAGGTCGACCAACCCGGTCAACAAGCAGAAGCGGACTTGACGGTGCAGGTCCTCGACCGCGACCAGCGCTGCCTCGGCGCCGGCGAGGTCGCCTTCGCTCGCACGGATCAGCCCATCGAGCACCGCGGCGGTGAGCACGGTGTCGGGGCGGTCCTCATCGGTCACCTCGCCGACCAGCAGGCGGGCAGCGTGCAGGTGCGCCCCACGCTCGTCGGCGGTGCCGGAACGGGCGAGTGCGTACGCATACATGCCCCGTTCCTGGCGGTGGCGGTCGGACTCATGCAACACCCGACGCGCTCCGTCGACGATCGCCGCGACGGTGGGATGGTCGTGGGCCGCGAGTGCGACGCCCAACCGCACACGGTCGGCCGCCATCCCCAACCAGTTGAGACTGCCCAGCTCCAGGGTTCGCTCGTCCAAGCTCAGCGAAACGGCCTGAGCCTGGTCGATCCGTCCCGCTAGCAGGTGAGCGGCGGCCCCGACGAGCTCCAGGTTGGTGAGCGCCATGACGTCACGGTCGATGCGCCTGGCCAGCTCTGCGACGCGGTCCGACAGCCAGCTCGGCCCTCTGGGTGCGAAGAGGAACTCGGTTCCGAGCCCCAGCGCCACGGCGCAGCGCCCCATCTCCGAGCACGACGTGAAGGCCAGGCCGAACGCCTCATCGAGGCCTTCTTCGAGGCCGGCCCAGTCTCCGCCGAAGTAGTCGAGCCACAGCTTGCCCGTGCACACCTTGGCTCGCTCGTCGGGTGTCGTCGCCGCCCCCAGCAACTCGCGAATCAGCTCGGCCGCTTCTCCAACCTGCCCCCACGCCAGGTGAGCCTCGGTCAACCCGTAGGCCCCCTTCACGAAACCGGCGCGATCGCCGCGTTCCCGCATCGTCGCCACCGCTGGTGTCAGTCGGCTCATCGCCGTCGCCACGTCGCCGTCCTCGAGCGACGCCAGCCCGGACAGAACGGCCAGCCACGGCTGTGACGCGAGCTGTGCGTCGTCGAACGGCTCCAACCACGAACGCGGCACCCGGGCGCCTGGGGTGTCGAGGAGCGACTGGCCGACATCCGCGACGATGGTGGATGCGGCGGCGACGTCGTCGACCTCCAACAGGAGCTCGATGGCGTGCATCGCCGGCGAGACAGCGGCGGCCCGTCGGTGGAGCTCGATGAGCTCGTCGGGCGTCCGATCGGCCGCCAACTCGGATCGCAGGAACGAGCCGATGCGGTCCGAGAAGCGCATGGTCGGGCCCGTACCGGGATCGCTGGGAGCGAGCACGCGCTCCACCAACCCACGCCGCCAGAGCTCGTCGAGGAGCTCCGGCACCCGCTCGCTCCGCGTGACCGCCGAGCACTTTGCCCTGTCCAACGACGCCAACAGGGAGGTCTCGAGCACGAAGTCGCGGAGCTCGGGCTCCATCTGGTCCAGCACCTCGACCCGGAGGAACTGGTCGATGTCGAACTCGCCCGCGAGCAAGAGCGAGTCGCAACGGCCCGTCGATCCGGTGTTCGCCGCGTTCGCGGCAAGCAGCACAGCGGCGGCCGCCCACCCGCCGGACCGTTCCAAGATCGCGTCGGCCAGGGTGTCGTCGCGGACCTCCAGTTCAGCCAGGAGCAGGACCACCTGGTCTCGATCGAGGCGAAGATCGCGGGCGGTGAGCTCGGCCACCTGCCTGCGGACCCGACGCTGCGGGAGGTCGAACGGCGGCTCGATTCGGCTAGCCGTCAGGAGCCGACACGACGGTCCGAGGTCGTCGAGCAGCGATTCGACCAGAGCGTGAGACTGCTCTGACCGGAGGTGGTGGAGATCGTCGATCACCACCGCGACGTCCTCGAGCTCGTCCAGGTCGAGAGCGAGTGCCATACCGAGCTGGCGGGCGTCGGGAACGACGGCCGACGCCAGGAGCTGCTCAACGCGCCGCGGCCACACGCCCACGGCCTGGCGAATCGACGCGGCTAGCGCAGCGGCCAGGACCTGGGGATCGTCGTCCTGCGAGTCGAGCCGCACCCACAACGCTCTGCGTCGCCGCGCCTCCCCTGCCCACGCGGCCAACGCGGTGCTCTTGCCAGACCCTGCTGGCGCGACGATCGACACGAAGGGAACCCGATCGAGTGCCGCATCGAGCAGGGGAGTGGTCGTCAACGATCCGACGCCGGCAGTGAGCGCTGGTGGACGGAACTTCCATTCGGCGAACAGCGCAGACGGGCCTCGGTCCATGCTGGCAGCGTAGGGAACCTGCGGACACCCGAGACTCGATCGTCGATGATTCCAGGCGTTTCGTGGGACCACTCGGACTGTTCACACTGCGATCAGCCAGGCATCCCAAGCAGGCGACTCGCGTGTACCGACATGCGGACCATCGTCGAGTTGATCGCCGCGACGTCGACCACCAACGGACTCACCGACCAAGCCGCGTACGACCCGAACTGGTATCCGCGCGGCGTCGAGATCATCGACGACGAACTCGCCGCCATCGCGCACGCACCCCACGACTGGCACCGCGAATGGAACTACACGATCGCGCCATCGATCCCGCGGTGAGCGCTTGGGAAACGAACTGACGGTGGCATAGACGATCCGCAAAAGGTCGGGGGATGTGGCTGATCGTGCAGGAGCGATGATCCAGCAGGCGAGACAGCGAGACGGCTCTCGGGTCTGTCGAAGGCCGAGGTGCCTCGACGTGCGCATGTATCCCAACCGGTGATCAGCGCGTATGAGGGCGGTCGTCGCGAACCCAGCCTGTCGATGTTGACCAAGTTCGGGGTCCACCTCGACGACGAAGCGATCGAGGGGCCGCTGACGGTCACCGCCGACGATGGTGACTTGCCGTCGGAGGTCCGTCGACGAGCGCTGCAGATCGCCGAGTCGTGATGTGGCCCGGATGGGAGGCGGGTTGGTGACCGGGCCGAGGTTCGTCCGCTACCAAGCTGACATCTGGGCCGAGGTCTCGCACGACGGTGAGATCGTGACGGTTGTTGTGGACACGGCCTCTATGGCGCACCCGATCGACGTCCTGGGCGATGACGGCGAGCCAGCCGAGGGTCCTGAGCGTGCTGACGCCATCGAGGCTGCTCAGTCCCAGGAATGG
>CAZNQK010000155.1:0-1559 GCA_964575165.1 uncultured Aquihabitans sp.
ATCAACTTCAACACCGTGTGGACCTCGATCTTCGAGCCGCTGCCGACCTTCGGCTTCCTCGACCGGCTGGGCAAGGAGTCGGTGTGGGGCGCCCGTCACGCGCAGGACTTCCACATCGTCGGCTCGGACGCGTCGGGCGTCGTGCTGCGGGTCGGTTCCGCTGTTCGCAACTGGAAGCCCGGTGATCGGATCACGGTGCACTGCAACCACGTCGATGACCAGGACCCGTCCGCCCACAACGACTCGATGCTCGCCGCCAACCAGCGCATCTGGGGCTTCGAGACCAACTACGGAGGCCTGGCCGACCTGTCGATCGTCAAGGCCAACCAGCTGATGCCGAAGCCGGCGCACCTGAGCTGGGAGGAATCCGCGGTGAACGCGCTGTGCGGCTCGACCAGCTACCGGATGCTCGTCGGCAACCACGCGGCCCGCATGAAGCAGGGCGACAACGTGTTCATCTGGGGAGCGACCGGCGGCATCGGCGCCTACGCGACCCAGCTCGTCCTCAACGGTGGCGGCACCCCGATCGGCGTCGTGTCGTCGGAGTCCCGGGTGAAGCTCCTGAACGCAATGGGCTGCGACGCCGTCATCGACCGCCGTGCCGAGGGCTACAAGTTCTGGTCCGACGAGCACACCCAGGACGAGTCCGAGTGGCGCCGTCTCGGCAAGAAGGTCCGTGAGCTCGTCGGCGAGGATCCCGACATCGTCTTCGAGCACCCCGGTCGCTCCACCATGGGCGCCTCGGTGTTCATCACCAAGAGGGCCGGCACGATCGTCACCTGCGCGGCGACGTCGGGCTACATGCTCGAGTACGACAACCGGCACCTGTGGATGAAGCTGAAGCGGATCGTGTCGTCGCACTTCGCGAACTACCAGGAGGCGTGGGAGATGAACCGCCTCATCGACAAGGGCGCGATCCAGCCCGTGATGAGCGAGGTGTTCTCGCTCGACCACGTCGGCGACGCGGCTCTGAAGGTCCACCACAACGAGGGCGAGGGCAAGATCGGCGTGCTGTGCATGGCACCCGAGGCCGGCCTCGGCATCACCGACCCCGCCAAGCGGGAGGCGATCGGTGAGGACCGGATCACCCTGTACCAGCGCCACGCCCGTGGCGAGCTCTGACAGACCGAGAAGAGCAGGACCCACCATGAGCGAGAACCACCATGACTGAAGACGCTGACGCCACCTCCGGTCTGCTGACCGAGATCGACCACATCGCGATAGCGGTGCGTGACCTCGACGCTGCCGTCGACTACTACTCGAAGGCGTTCGGCGCGACCGTCGCCCACCGTGAGGTAGTCGACTCCGACGGGGTCGAAGAAGCCCTCATCAAGGTGGCCGACAGCTACATCCAGCTGACCGCCGCCACCAGCGAGGACTCGCCGATCGCCAAGGCGATCGAGAAGCGGGGCGAAGGCCTGCACCACGTCGGCTACCGGGTAGCGGACTGCCAGGCCGCTCTCGACTCGATGGTCGCCGCGGGTGCAACCCCGATCGACAAGGCACCCCGCCCCGGTTCCCGGGGAACCACGGTGGCCTTCATCCACCCGAAGGGCTCG
>CAZNQK010000155.1:1659-4551 GCA_964575165.1 uncultured Aquihabitans sp.
GGGCGATCGCGGATCTGCCGGTCGTGGGCGAGGAGGCGACCGCTGCCGACCCGTCCCTCCTGAGCCTCGTTGCGGAGGCTCCTGCCGTATGGGTGGTGGACCCGGTCGACGGCACCTCCAACTTCGTGGCCGGTTCGCCGGACCACGCCGTGATCGTGGTCCTTGTCGAGGCTGGGGTGACGACCCGTTGCTGGCTGTACCAGCCCGCCCACGACACGATGCTGCGCGCCGAGCTCGGCTGCGGCGCTCGCCGCGACGGAGCGACGGTCCGGGCTGACGATCCGGGTGGTGGGCCGCCCGCACCGGGGGTCCTGAAGACGGGCTACCTCCCATCCGAGGTACGTGACCGACTCGTAGGGCTCACCGAGGGCGGGTCAGGCTCCGTCGATCTGCTCACGGGCGCAGGGTCGGGACGCGGGTGTTGTCCGTTCGACTACGAGGACGCCGTGAACGGAGCCGTCGGGTTCCTCATCTACTGGCGGACCCTGCCGTGGGACCACGCCGGGCCGGCCCTGTACGCCTCGGAGGCCGGTCTCCGCGTCGGCAGGCCCGGCGGCTCTGCGTACGAGCCGGGCGACCACGGCTCGGGCCTGATCGTGTCGCACGCCGCGGTCTGGGACGAGGTAGACGCCGCGTTCGGGAGGGCGTTGTGAGATCCCGATCGTGGTGGTCGGGCGTCGCCGTGATGGTCGTCGCGGTGATGGTCGTCGCTGTCGGGTGTGGGGGCGGAGACAGGGGGTCCGGTGATGCAGCGAACCCGACCACTTCGACGTCGACGAACCGGACCACCACGTCGACGGAACCGATCGCGGACGGTTGTGAGCCCTCGAAGCGTTCCGGCGCCGACTCGCCTCCGGGTGACGCAGTCGGCGACCTGCCGGTCGTCCGTGAGGAGCGCACCGTCGTCGATGACTCCCGGCCCACGGAGCCGAAGCCCGACCGGCCGCAGCTGGCGTCGCCGAACCGGACGTTGCCGCTCGTGATCATGCGCCCTGGGGACGGCGGACCGTACCCGCTCGTCGTGTGGTCCCACGGACTCGGTTCGGCCGGAGACGAGCGCAACGACACCCTCGAACGGTGGGCGAGTGCCGGGTACGTCGTGGTCGCTCTCACCTTTCCGTTGAGCAGCCGCTCGACCGACTCCTCGGACCTGCGTAACCAGCCTGCGGACGTGGCGTTCGTGGTGGAGCAGATCCGCGCCGCGGCAGCGGACGACTCCGACGAGATGCACGGCGTCGTCGACGGTGACTGCATCGCGCTGGCCGGTCATTCCCTCGGCGGGGGCACGACTATGGCCGCCGCGTATGACCCGTGCTGCGCCGGCATCGCACCCGACGCGCTCGTCGACATCGCTGGTGTCCTCGTGGCCGACACCCCGAACGGCAGGCTCGTCGACATGGACCCGATCCCGACGCTCATCGTGCACGGTGACGCCGACCGCACCGTTCCCTACGCACAGTCGGAGCAGGTCGCGGCGTCGCTCCGCGGGCCGACCTGGTTCCTGACCTTCACCGGGGGCGGCCACAGCGACATGTTCGCTCCGCCGCGCTCGAAGGTCCTGGACGCAGCGGTGGTCGCGTTCCTCGATGCCCAGCTGAAGGGCGACCAGACGTCCCTCGACGCGCTCCCCGCCACCGTGGCGTCCTCCGGCCAGGCGACGCTGCGGACCCCGCCTCCGAGCGGTTAGGACCGGCCGGGTGCGATCTCGATCCGGCAGCGGGGGCCGGACGCCTCGGTGAGACGACGGTCGAGCGTGAGCAGGGTCGCGTCGATCACCTCGGCCAGTGCGACGTAGGCCGCGTCCCACCCCCGCACGGTGTGTCGAGGACGCGGGCCGTCGGTCGTTGTGCTGGGATGGCACCGCGCCGCGTCAGCGGCGGCGCAGGACGCGAGGAAAGGGGAGTCCCCGATGACACACGAGGTGCGCGGGGTGGTGGCCCGAGCGGTCGGGGAGCCGGTCGCGATCGAGACGATCGTCGTTCGGGACCCGGGCCCCGGCGAGGCGCTCGTGCAGGTCAAGGCCTGTGGGGTCTGCCACACCGACCTCCACTACCGGGAGGGCGGGATCAACGACGAGTTCCCGTTCCTCCTCGGTCACGAAGCCGCCGGCGTGGTCGAAGCGGTCGGCGACGGGGTCACCGACGTTGAGCCGGGTGACTTCGTCGTCCTCAACTGGCGGGCCGTGTGCGGCAACTGCCGGGCGTGTCGCAAAGGCAGGCCGTGGTACTGCTTCGCAACGCACAACGCCACGCAGAAGATGACGCTCCTCGACGGCACCGAGCTCACCCCGGCGCTCGGCATCGGTGCGTTCGCCGACAAGACCCTCGTCGCCGCCGGTCAGTGCACCAAGGTCGACCCGTCGGCCGATCCAGCGGTGGCGGGCCTGCTCGGGTGCGGTGTCATGGCCGGTCTCGGCGCAGCGATCAACACCGGCGGCGTGAGTCGGGGCGACACCGTTGCTGTGTTCGGCTGCGGAGGCGTGGGTGACGCCGCCATCGAGGGGTCCCGGCTCGCCGGAGCCACCACGATCGTCGCGGTCGACGTCGATGACCGGAAGCTCGAGACGGCCCGTCGCTTCGGCGCGACCCACACCGTGAACTCCACGACCGAGGACCCGGTCGAGGCGATCCGGGCCGCGACCGGTGGTTTCGGCGCCGACGTGGTCATCGAGGCGATCGGGCTGCCCGAGACCTACCGCCAGGCGTTCGAAGCCCGGGACCTCGCCGGCACGGTCGTTCTCGTCGGCGTCCCGCGACCCGACATGACGATCGAGCTGCCGTTCCTCGACGTGTTCGGACGGGGCGGCGCGCTGAAGTCGTCCTGGTACGGCGACTGCCTGCCCGAGCGCGACTTCCCGATGCTCGTCGACCTCCACCTACAGGGCCGGCTCGA
>CAZNQK010000156.1:0-4397 GCA_964575165.1 uncultured Aquihabitans sp.
GTCGGCCGCCGAGCTCCAGGAGGAGCGCGACGCGGTGGCCGACCTCGGCCTCATCTGATCCGGTCGCTTCCCGACCCCACGCCCGAACTGGCACTCCCGAACTGGCTGTCGCGACCACCACCTGAACCGGCCCCGTCCCTGGCCGGGAATGTGACAGCAAGTTCAGAGGGGATGCGCGGCGTGAGCCCTCCGCGACCCGGCACTGGTCACGGCCGACGGCGGGCAACTACCGTCCCCGACATGGACGAGCTGAGGCGAAGCGTGTCGGTCAGGGTGATGGCGGCGATCGGGGTCGCCGTCGTGGCCGCAGTGGCGGTGGCGTGCGCGCCGAACCCCAACGACCCGGGCACCACGACCACCACCACGTCCACGACGATGCCGTGGTCGGATCCGGTCGGCGTGTGGAGCCACTTCACCATGCCGTGCAGCGCCAACGTCTTCGGCATGCCTCAACCGTTCTCCCAGAGCGCGTCGATCAACGTCGAGGCGCCTGTGTCGGTCAAGCAGGGCGCGACCTTCGAGATGATGGTGGCGCCCGGGCCGTTCATCATCCCGGTGAACGTGTCCGGATACGACCTTGCGTCGCTGTCGGACGTTGCGATCCGCTTCCCGGTGTCGCCGAATGCGCAGTTCGTCGACTCGGTGCTGTCGGCGGGCAAGAACATGGGTCCCGGCTACCCGAGCGTGAAGATGGAGGGGACCGACCTGGTCTACAGGGTGCCGGGTCCGTTCACGCCCGGCGCCACGGTGCAGATGCCCAAGGTCAAGCTGACCTTCAAGGCCACCGGGCCGGTCGGCGGCGGGATCGACGTGCGGATGACGTCGATGACCAGCACGGCGACGGTGTCGATCATCAGCGTGCCCGTCAGCTGCGCGCCGAACCCGCCGAATCCGCTGTTCTGGTCGACGTCGATCAAGGCCGCCTGACCGTCCCGGACCCGGCCGGACCCGGCCTCGGCCCCCGGCCGGACCCGGCCTCGGCCCCCGGCCGGACCCGCCGAGATCGGCCAGCTCACGCCAACCCCGTTCGGCGAACGTGTCGTCGGCCCGGCTACTTGAGGAACTTCGACGTCGTGTTGTCGGCGAGCACCTTGCCGCCGGTCTGGCACGTCGGGCAGTAGTCGACCTCGTAGGCGTTGTACTCGACCGCCCTGACGGTGTCGCCGCACACCGGGCACGACTCGCCCTTGCGGTGATGCACCGCTCCAGGCCGTTCCGCGGACTTCGACATGCGGTCGAGGCCCCGTTCGAAAGCGAGCGCGTCGGCGATGCACTCGACGATCGAGCGGTGCAACTCTGCGATCTGGTCGTCGGTCAGCTTGTTGGTCGACGCGAAGGGCGAGAGCCTCGCCCGGTGGCAGATCTCGTTGGCCAGCATCCGCCCGACCCCGGCGATGCCGTGCTGGTCACGCAGGAAGGTGTTCAGGCGTGTGCCCTTGGCCCGAAGAGCAGAGGTGAGCGCGTCGACGGTGACGGAATCCGCGTCGACGCCGAGATCGTCGAGCGGTGGTTGACCAAGAGCGTCGCCTGACACGACCCACACACCGGCCTTGCGCTCCTTGCCCGCCTCGGTGAGGAGCAGTGCCCGACCGTCGTCGAAGGACCACCGGGCGATCCCGTTGCGGGGCTTGGCGGACTGCTTCTCGTCGGGCACCAACCGTCCGCCCTGCATGAGGTGCACGACGAACGTGATCTCCCCGAAGCGCAGGAGCAGGAACTTGCCACGGCGGTCGACCCGCTCGAGCGGGGTGCCCACTGCATCCGACGGCGGTGGCGTCGCAGTCTTGAGCGCGGTGAAGGTGATCGGCGTGAACTTCGACAGGACCGAACCGGCGAACCCGTCCTCGTCGGCCGGTCGGCTCAGTCGCTCGACGTGGGCCTGGACCTCTGGCAGCTCGGGCACGTCTGCAACCTAACGCCCGACGCTGCACACTTCCCCCGTTCTCCCTCCCGTCTGGTAGGGAGGTCAGAAGTCGGTGTCGGCCCGGAGGTTGGCCAGCGCGTCGGCAACACCGTCGAGCACCGCGCCGTCGCGGATCATCACGTTGACATCGCCGACCAGCTTGAGTCGCCCCTGCATGAACGCCGCCTGGGCCGACACCTTGCCCTGCGCGATGGCCGCTGCGGAGTCGTAGTCCAGCGCGAACGAGACGGGTGCGTCGGTCGCCGGGTGCTCGAGCGTCGTGGTGCCGCGGTCGAAGCGGATCGTGTAGGTGACCTTGCCTGACGGTGCTCCCGTCACCTCGTAGCCGATGGCGAGATCGAGATCCGCGGTGCGTTCCGACAACTCGGCGCTCCCGGCCAAGGCGTCGCCGGCACGGTCCAACCACTCTTCGCTGAGGTAGGCCACCACGGACCGACAACCTATCCGTCGACGGACGACCCTTGGCGATGCCCGGCCCGCGCCACGGCCCGCGCCTGCCAGCTCTGCACCCGCCAGCTCTGCACCCGCCAGCTTTGTTCCCGTTCTGTGGCCGATTCCGGCCACAGAACGGGAACAAAGCTCGCTCCCAGACGTCGAACAGCGACTCCTGACAGACTCGGCACATGAGCACGCCGAACCCCGCCGACGAGGCCCGTCACACACCCGACCCCGACGAGCCGCTGTGGAACGAGTCGTACTACCTCGACTGGTTCGCCGAGGACCTGTCCGTCGGCGGCTACGTGCGCATCGGCTTCTACCCGAACCTCGACCGAGTCTGGTACTGGGCGTGCCTCGTCGGGCCGGACCGACCTCTCGTGACCGTCATCGAACACGACATCGCCATGCCGTCCTCGCGGACGGCACTCGACGTGCGTGCCGACGGCATCTGGGCCGACCACGCCATCGAGACGCCGAACGAGCACATGTCGATCAACCTCGAGGCGTTCGGGTTGCAGCTCGACGATCCGGCCGACACCTACGGGGAGATGCGCGGCGAGCGGGTGCCGTTCGGATTCGAGCTCGACTTCCACACAGACCGGGGCGCCTACCAGTGGCCGCCGGTCACGCCCCGCTACGAGATCCCGTGCCGGGTCGACGGGTTCGTGCAGGTCGGCGACGAGCGGATCGAGGTCGACGGGTGGGGCCAGCGTGACCACTCGTGGGGAGCCGCTCGTGACTGGTGGACCAACCAGTGGTCCTGGACGGCGGGCCGGCTCTCCGACGGAACCCGTTGGCATTCCGCCGGCGGGTTCTTCCCCGAGATCGACTGGGGCGTGGCGTACCGGCTGGACCCCGACTCGTCCGAGTTCGTCGAGGGCGACTCGGTGGTCATCGACGTCGACGAGGGTCGAGAGCGGCTGCCGACCCGCACCGGCACGAAGATCGTCGACCTGGACCTGGAGTTCGAACCTCTCGCGTTCTCGCCGGTTCTGCTCGTCCACCCCGACGGACGTGAGACCCGCTTCCCGCGGGCGATGGCAAGGGTGACCGATCGGGCGACGGGTCGGGCGGGCGGCGGCTGGATCGAGTGGAACCAGCCCCCGACCGGAACCCGCCTCCCGTCACACACCTGACCAGACCCCCGAACTCGGGTCGTTTGACTCCGATAGTCGGCGCGAGACGACCCGAGTTCTGGGTGGTCGGTCAGATCGACGGTTCTCGGGTCGTTTGACTCCGATAGTCGGCGCGAGACGACCCGAGTTCGGCAGGTGGGGCCAAAAATGAAGCGGTTGCGGTGGCATCTGCCGACCGCAACCGATCCATTTCCCCACGGAGCCGGGAAGCAACCCCGTTCTCCCTCCCGGTTCCCACCGGACTTGTGAACTGCGTCAACCGTACGTTCCGGCATACGGTCGAACCAGAGGCAGAACTACCCACGGACATCGGTCCGGGTGCGTCACGCCAGGTTCAGCCCTTGCAGTCCTCGGCGAAGTAGGCGGCGAGCGCCGCAGTCGCGGCGGCGTAGGCGGGGTCGTTCACGTCCGCATCGGTCAGCTGACCGTCACGTGCCGCGATCTCACCGAACTTGTCGGCGATCACCTGAGCGTCGTCCTGCAACTCCGGAGGTAGCCCGTCCTTCAACTGCTCGGCGGCCTTCTGCGAGCGCCTGACCCCCTCGCCCCCCTCGAGCACGCCCTGGACGAGGTTCGTGAAGCTGGCAGCCGCGCTGAGGCAACTCCCGACCGGACCCGCGACCTCACCCAGGTCGGGGATGGTGGTCGCGACGTTCGGGTCGACGGTGGTCGACGACGTGGGGTCGTCGGTCTCGACGGTGTCGCCGCCACCACCGCACGCGGACGTGAGGGTCGGAACGAGCGCAACGGTGGCGACGAGGGCGACGGCCGGGATCCGACGGGCGCTGCTGCTGCGGGATCGCAGACGGAGGGATCGCAGACGAAGGGAACTCGAGGTCGTGCTGGCGGATCGGGGGTCGCTGGACGTGCGCATCGCTCGGCGATCGTACCGGCGACTC
>CAZNQK010000157.1:0-4285 GCA_964575165.1 uncultured Aquihabitans sp.
TGTCGACTTCGACGATCTGGCGGAGGTAGTCGGCGATCCAGCGTCGGGCGAACCGCTCGTCTTCGCCCAGCAGTGACGGCCAGCCGCCGATCACGATCCGCTCCATTAGTTCGGGGACGGTGATCGTGGTGAGCCTGGCGCGCTGGTCCTCCCCCCGCAGCAGGGCCGCGAGCGAAACCTCCCCGGTGGAGTGACCAGACTCGAACAGGCTCATCGGGCGCATCGGCAACGTGCTGATCCGGCCGGCACCGGAGTGCAGCTCGCGAGCATCGGTCGGTGTCGCGGAACCGGTCAGGATGTAGAGACCACGTCGGCGCAGGTCATCGACGTGGCGGCGAACGTGGTCCCAGATCTCAGGGACGCGCTGCCACTCGTCGAACAGGATCGGGGTGGGATCGTCGAACAGCCCGTCAGGATCGAGGCCGACCTGTGCCCTCGCTGCTGCGTTCGTGTCGAAGCGCACGACGCTCGTAGCCCGCTGCGAGGCCGTCTCGGTCTTGCCACAACCCTTCGGCCCCTCGATGAGCACCGCGCCGCTCGACGACATGCGCTCGTCGAGCTCAGCGTCCACCACACGAGGCAGGTACTCGGCCATGAGGAAGGTCTACCACTTTGACACGCTGGGATCTCTGTTTTTGACACGCTGGGATCTCTGTTTTTGACACAGTGGGATCGCTGTTCTTGACACCTCGGGGCCGTCGTTCGTGACGCCGTTGCTTTCCTGGTTGCTTTCCTGTCACCCAGGATCAGCCCACGATCGTTGTCGCGGTCCTGCTCCACCGGCACCGACTCGATCTCCCACGCCGACGACGTCACCCCCGACACCTTCGAGGACGACACCTCGCTCCGGGAAGTGCCTGCCGATCCTTCGGCGGGAGCTCGACGCAGGCAGACCCCGTCGTGCACGCTCATCCCGCCTCCGCCCGATCGCGAACCTCGTGCACCACGGTGATGAGCCGGTCGACGTCCGCAGCCTCGAACAGGCCGTCAGGTCCCTCGGGCGCCACATCGGTGTAGGGCGACTCGTAGAAGCGGCGGGCCTCGATCGTCCCTGCCTCCGCGAGGTGGTCGATGATCATGTTGATGTACTCGATCTGGTTCGCGCTGTACCGCTGGTCGTCGAGGAACTCTGCGAACGCATCCTTCGCCGCAGAACGGTCCATACCAACTAGCGAGCGGACGAACAGGCCCAGGCTGCCCGCTTCGGTCGACGCTCGTTCGATGTCGTCGGCGGTGCCGCCGACCTCTACGAGCAGGCGTTCCAGTTCGGCGATGTCGGTGGCGGTGATCGGCTGGTTCCGTCGCAGTCGCTGCACCGCGAGGTGGTCCTCGTGGTCTCGCATGAACGCAAGCGCCTTCTTGCGGAACCGGGCGAAGTCGTCGACGGAGCCGCCGCCCAGTTCGACTTCGATCCCCTCACCGAGCTCGTCGGTGAAGTCGGTGTACAGCGGGTCGCGGCTGCCTTTCGAGATCAGGGCGACGAGGGGGCGCAGTCGGCGGCGCACGTCCTCGACCATGTTGAAGGTGGCGTCGATCCACCACTCGTCGGTCTGTAGGTCCTGGATCAGCGCCAGCTCGGCAGCGATCGCGGGGATCCCGGAGTGCTCCTCGAGGATCCGGGCGATCGTGCGGACCTGGCGCTGCAGCCGGTCGAGGGTCGGTTCGGTTCGCAGCAGCGCGAGCTGCAGGTTCAACACGATGAGGTCGAACTGCTTCGACGGCAGCGGCTCCGGTTCGGTCTCGGTCGGCAGCGTCGCGACGGTGTCGACCAGTTCGGTGACGGCGGTGTCGTCGAGCTGGTCGGGTTCCCACGCTCCGGGCTCGCGGAAGCGTTCGACGAGCCGCAGGTGCGGTCGCACGACGAAGTTGTCGGCGTTCATCGATGCGACATCGAGTCGGAGCAACTCCGCCAGCTCGGACCGCTCGGTCGGGTGGGCGTTGAGCTTGTCGAGCGTCTCGATCAGTTCGACCCGGCGGGCGAACAGGCGGGTCGACAGCGGCACCCCGCTGCCGCCCTCGTGGCCTCCGGGGTTCTGGCCGAAGTACTCGAGGTTCTGACAGAAGTCGAAGATCGCGAAGCTGTCCTTGTCCTGGCCCGGCCCGTACAGGTCGGGGCGCAGCCGAGTGCCACGGCCGACCATCTGCCAGAACTTGGTGGCCGACCGCACGATCTTGAAGAACACCAGGTTCACCACCTCGGGCACGTCGATGCCGGTGTCCAACATGTCGACCGAGATCGCGATCTGCGGGTACGTGCCGGGCAGGGAGAACTTGTCGATCAGGTCCTGGGCGTACTCGGTGCGGTTCGTGATCACACGGGCGAACTCGCCGCGGTGGTTCGGATAGTTCACGTCGAAGCGCTCACCGATGAACTCGGCGTGGCGCTGGTTCTTGGCGAAGATGATCGTCTTCGCCAGCTTGTCGCCGCCGTCGACCTTGAGCCCGTTCGTCATCACGTACGCAAGGACCTTGTCGACGGTGTCGGCGTTGAACAGCCACTTGTTCACCGCTTCGGCGCCGATCTCGTCCGGTGGGCCTTCCTCGTCCCATTCGAGCTCGTCCCACGCCGCCTGCTCCTCGGGCGGCAGATCCACGTAGCGGATGCCCTCGCGCTGGAACCGCAACGGCACCGACATCGCCCGGAACGGCACCAGGAACCCGTCCTCGACCGCGGTGTCGAGCCCGTACTCGTCGGTCGGGACCCCGGTCTCGAGGTCGAACAGGTCATAGGTGTTGCGGTCGATCTCTGACTTCGGTGTCGCGGTGAGCCCGACGAGCAGCGAGTCGAACCAGTCGAAGATCGCACGGTACTTCGCGAACACCGACCGGTGCGCCTCGTCGATCACCACCAGGTCGAAGTGCCCCGGCCCGAACCGCGCCACGCCGCCGGAGTCCTTGGTGGGGATCAGGTTCATCATCGTCTGGTACGTCGAGACGTACACCCGACCGTCGGCGCCCTTGTCGGTCAACAGGTTCACCGGCGACGAGTCCGGCAGATGCGCCGCGAACGCGTTCACTGCTTGGTTCACCAACGCCTGGCGATCAGCCAGGAACAAGATGCGCTTCGCCCAGTTCGCCCGGATCAACACATCGGCCAGCGCGATCACCGTGCGGGTCTTGCCCGAGCCGGTCGCCATCACCACCAGCGCCTTGCGCTGACCGTCGCCCTCGAACGACTCGCAGATCCTCCGGATCGCCCGCTCCTGGTAGTAGCGCTCCACGATCCCCGAGTCGATCGAGACATCGGCCAGGGAGCGGCGAGTCGTGCGCCGGGCGATCATCAGCTCCAGCTCCGAGCGGGTGCGGAACCCCTGCACCCGCCGGGGCGGGGCCATCTGGTCGTCCCACAACCACGTCTCGATGCCGTTCGAGTAGAAGATCATCGGCCGACGGCCGTACTGCGTCTCCAGGCAATCGGCGTACAGCTTCGCCTGGTGCTGGCCGACCGACGGGCTGGTACCTGTCTTCTTCGCCTCGACGACAGCCAACGGCAGACCGTCGTCGCCCCACAGCACGTAGTCGACGAACCCCTTCCCCGAGGTGTTCCCCGGTCCGGTCGGCATGCCGGCGACCTCGAACTCGCGGTCACGTTCGTCTCGCAGCTCCCAGCCCGACTCCCCCAGCAGCAGGTCGATCAGATAGGTGCGCGTGTCCGACTCTGAGTAGTCGTGGGTGTCCGGCACCGCCGCAGCACGAGCCTTCGCCTCGGCCACCTCGACACGAAGCTGCTCCAGCTCGGCTTCGAGCCGGTCCCGATCCACCGCCAGCTCCGCCGCGTGGGCACGAGCCAGCTCGCCTACCTCGACCTCGAGCTGCAGCTCACGGATCTTCGCCGCGGTCGCCGCCGGGTTCGGCGCCGGCGGCGGCAGCCGGCGAGGGTCGAACGTCAACCCCGCCGGAGGCTTCTCGCCGCGGATGTAGGTGCGGCCGAACCAGTACAGGAACTCGAACAGGTGCGACACCGACGCCACAGCGTCCCGGTTCGACGGAGGCGACGAGTCATGCGCCGCGCGGTTCCCCAGACGGATGACCTCCTTCGCCTTGCGGAACACCTGGTCACCCATCAGCGACTTGAACGCCGGCTCATGCAACAGCGCGCTCAGGTTCGAGTCATACGCACGCGGGAGCGAACGGTCGTGATCGAACGCCCACGTCACCGACGACTCCACCGCCACCCGCGCGTAGAAGCACGAGATCCGCGCATCACCCAACGCGGCGACACACGCCTTGATCGCGGACTCATGTACCGCCGGGAACTCTTCTTTCAAGAAGTCGAACTGAGTCG
>CAZNQK010000158.1:0-4231 GCA_964575165.1 uncultured Aquihabitans sp.
CGCCTCGGCGAGCGGATCGTCGAAGGACTCGTACTTGCCCAGGAACGCGTCGGTGCGGGCGTTGATCACGAGCTCGACTCCGGCTTCGTCGGCGGCGGAGCGCAGAGCGCCGATGTACTCGGCGTGCTCCTCGGGTGAGCGCATCCGCTTCTCGCTGTGGACGCTGTCCTCGATGTTCATGCCGGCCACGCCGGCGGCGAGCGCCTTCTCGACCAGCTCCGTCGGTGCTGTGTCGTAGCCGGATTCGAGGTCCGCGCTGACCGGGACGTCGACCGCGGCGGTGATCCGGGCGATGCCGTCCAGAGCCTCGTCGAGCGTCATGCCCTCGTTGTCGGCCTGCCCTCTGGAATCGGCGAGCGGGTGGCTGCCGACGCTGAGCGCCGCGAACCCCGCATCGACCACGGCCCGGGCCGACCACGCGTCCCAGACCGTCGGCAACACGAGCGTGGTACCGGAGTTGTGCAGGGCGTTGAGCTGGCTGGCGCGGGCTTCGAGTGTCGTCATGGCCCCATTCTTCACTTCTCGGCACGTCTGACGTCGACTATCGACGTCAGCCGTGCCGAGAAGCGGGAGGTGGCCGAGAAGCGGGGTGGCCGGGTCAGAGGTCGGTGAGCAGCGCGTCGGCGCGTCGGGTGAGGCCGGCGCAGCCGTACTGGGCGGCGGTGGTGGCGGCGGTGGTCACCAGATCGCGGGCGCTTTCGAGGTCGCCGTCGGCGCGGCGGGCGAGGCAGAGCTCCGCGTGGTCGAGCTGGCCGCACGCCAGCCAGTACGGGGCCTGGAGCCGGTTGTGGATGTCGTGGGCGGTGGCGAACCACTCCTCGGCCTGGTCGTAGTCGCCGAGGAGGGTGGCCGCGCGGGCGAGGGGGCGGGCGAGCGCACCGAGGACGAGGACGGCCGAGGGGGCAACGACCTGATCGGCGTAGGGGGCGACGCTGTCGACGAGGGTGCGGGCTGCGTCGTGGGATCGGGTCGTCGCGGCGGCGTCGAGGAACTCGCTCATGCCCGTCGTCCAGGAGCTCTCGTTTGGGAAGTCGAAGTCGTTGGCGGCTTCGGCGGCGAGCCGTTCGCGGGCTTCGTCGACGCGTCCGACGTCGCAGAGCATGGTGGCGATCGCGGCTCGGAGCGCGGCGATGGAGGGGTTGTCGCGGGCGACATCGAGGAAGAAGTCGAGGAGCTCGTCGAGGCGGCCCTGGTGGCGCCGGACGTTCACGAGCACTCCTCCGTAGATGCCGTAGGCGTCGGCTATGCCCGCGACGGTGCCGAGTTGCAATGCGTGTTCGTTGGCGGCCTCCGCGGCGTCCGCGTCGCCGGCGAGCAACAGGAAGGACGTTACGAGCATTGCGTGCTGCCAGCGGGGGTGGGGAAGCCCGATCCGCTCGACGATCGCCTCCATCTCGGCCGTCGCGGCCGTCGCCCCGGCGAGGTCGTAGCGCTGCACGCACTCCCAGACCCGATGAAACTGGGCTCGGGTCCGCAGGACTGGGTCGCCGGAGCGGTCCGCCAACGCCACCACCCGCTCGATGTCGGAGAACTCAGCGCGGCGATCTGACGGCGACAGCAGGGCCTCCGTGGCGTCAAAGACGTGGACGAATGTGGCCGGGTCGTCGCAGATTCGGGCGGTGTCGCGCGCCCCGAGGGCGATGTCCCGGCCCGCGCGCCAGTCGACGGCGCGGTCGTAGGTGACGGAGAGCGCGGCGAGGAGCCGGGCCCGGGTCGGGGTCGGGTCGGGGCCGACGCGCTCGAGTGCAGCGGCGGTGACCTGTCGGGCGTCCTCGTCACCGACCATCACGCTGGCGGTGTGGAACCCGAGCGCCACCCGGACCAGCGTGTCGGTGTCGTCGAGCTGCTCGGCGAGCGCGGCGGCCGCGAGGAGACTCGCGCGGTACTCGTGGTGCCCGGCCTGGTGTTGGGCGGTGCCGAGCGCGGCGAGGAGCCGAGCCCGTCGAGCGTCGTCGGGAGTGGCTCGTTGCGCGAGCAGATCGAGGGCTTGTTCATACCAGCGGATGGCGTCGTCGGGCGCGAGGGCGGCGAGGGCAGCGTCGCCGGCGCGCTCGACGTAGCCGAGGGCCCGGTCGAGCTCGGCGGGGCGGGTGGCGGCCACCCAGTGATGCGCCAGTTCGGCGAGCATCGCCGCGTCCTCCCCAACGGCTCCGGTTTCGAGGGCTTCGGCGATGCGCTGATGCGCGCGTTGACGACGGGTCGGACTCAACTCGCTGTACAGCGAATGCTGGATCAGCGCGTGCGCGAACCGGTACCGGCCGGCACTGTCGCTCTCCACCAGCAACGCGGCTGCGACCGAGGCGTCCATGAGATCCAGGAGCGGATCCTCCTCGACAGCGGCGAGCGCCGCGAGCAGGTCGACGTCGAACTCGCGGCCGATCACCGCCGCGAGGGACAAGACCCGCACCGCCTCCTCGCCGAGGCGGCCGACGCGTCGACCCACGACGTCTCGGACGCTGTTCGGCAACCCGATCTCCTCGAGATCACCCGCAACCGTCCAACGACCATCGTCGCCGAGGACGATCCCGCCGCTTTCACCGAGGTGGCGGAGCAACTCACTGGTGAAGAACGGGTTGCCGTCGGTCTCACGCCGCAACGCGTGCGCGAGTCCCACCCCGTCATCGTCGAGGTCGTGGCCCGCCGCGGCCGTCAGCAACTCGACCAGGTCGGTGTCCGCCAGACCCTTGAGCGGCATCCGGGTCACGTTTGCTTCGCGGTGCAGATCGGACAGGAGGCGAGTGAGCGGGTCGCCCCGACCGAGATCGGTGTCGCGGTACGTACACGCAACCGTGACCTCCATCGGCGTGGACGACGCGATCAGCTGGCGGAGGACCTGGAGACTCGCCGTGTCCGCCCACTGCACGTCGTCGAGCACGACGAACACCGGATGATCCGCCGACGCGGCCGCGATGAGCTCGATCATCCCCTCCACCAGCAGGAGCCGTTCGGTGTCGGGGTCACCGACCCGATCGGCACCGGCCGCGAGCTCCGGCACCAGGCGGGCCAACGCGCCGCGTTGCGCGGACCGCAAGCCCGCCACTACGTCGGGATCGGCGTGACGGACCAAACTCGACGCGATCTCGATCCACGGCCGATACGCAACGCCGAGATCCTCGTCCGCGTGACCGAACACCACCACCGCACCCTCGGCGTGCGCAGCCCGGGCCGCCTGCGCGACCAATGAGGTCTTGCCCATACCGGCCTCACCCGACACGAACACCGCTTGGCACCGCCGGCTCGACCGGGCCCGCTTGGCGATCTCGTCGAACGCCTCCAACTCGTCGCTTCGCCCGAAGAACCCGAACAACGCGTCGGTTGCGGCACCGACCAATCGGCCCGGCAACGGCACCGAACCCGCGATCGTCACCGGCTCCCACACCACCGCCACCGTCTCCACCGGCTCGGGGAGACCCTTCAGCTCCAACGGACCCACATCGGTGAACGTCTGCGTGGCATGTCGGCCCACGAGGGCGCGCACCACATCGGCAGCCAGGATCTGACCGCCCTCCGCCGCCGCGCACAGCCGGGCCGCTTCGACCACCGGATCGCCGAAGAAGTCGTCGTCCTCCTCCGTTGCCTCCCCCACGCTGATCCCGATCCGCACCCCGAGCGGCTCCGATGCCGACCGGTTGTGGTGCTCGACTGCCTGCTGCATCCCCGTCGCACCCGACAGGGCCCGGCTCGGCGACGAGTACATCACCATCAGACCGTCACCCAGGTTCTTCACCTCGGTCCCACCCGACGCCGTCACCGCCCCCCGCAACAACCGGAAGTGCGTCTGACGGAGCTCCTCCGCCGCCCCCGGCCCCAGACGCGCCGCCGTCGCCGTCGAATCCACCAGATCCGTGAACACGAACGTCGCGGTGACGGTTGCACCCATGATCCCGCGCCTCCCCTCCGACCAAGCGTCTCGATCCGACCTGATGATCCTGTCACATGCTCGAACTGGAGCACATGAGCGAGCGACGGACCGGAATGCCGCTTCGGGCCTTGGCGGCGGTCACCGGTCGGTCAGCACGCCTCCGAGCTCCGTCGACGGCCGGCCCAGGGCCTCGGCGACCGCCGCGTTCACGACGTGGCCGTCCCACGTGTTCGCCCCGGCTGCCAGCGCAGCGCTCCGTCGCACGGCGTCGACGGGGCCGTGGGCCGCGAGGTCGGCGAGGAACGGGAGAGTGGCGTTGGTGAGCGCGTGGGTGGAGGTGTGGGGCACGGCTCCCGGCATGTTGCCGAC
>CAZNQK010000159.1:0-4198 GCA_964575165.1 uncultured Aquihabitans sp.
GTGCCACCGCGACCCGACTCATCCGCCGCGCCGAGACGAGCGAGCATCCGGCGCACCTCGAAGGCTGTCTCGTCCGCGGACGACACGAGCACGACGTCACGGCCCATCACGTCGTTGAGCGTACGGGCCAGGTACGGGTAGTGCGTGCAGCCGAGGAGCAGCGCGTCGATCTTGGCGTCCCGGGCGGGTGCAAGCAGGCGCTGCGCGAGCACGTGGACCTGCTCGGAGTCGAACTCCCCCCGTTCGACGAACTCCACGAAGCCCGGACACGCCAGCGCGACGAGCTCGACGTGACCCGACGCCGCTGCGACGGCCTGCTGGTAGGCACCGGAGTTGATCGTGCCGACGGTGCCGATGACGCCGACGCGGCCGGTGACCGTCGCCTGGACGAGAGCGGTCACGCCCGGTTCGATCACCCCGACGACGGGCACGTCGAAGCGTTCCCTGAGCGACGTGAGCGCAGCAGCGGCCGCCGTGTTGCACGCCACCACGAGGAGCTTCACCCCACGACGCTCGACGAGCTCCTCGGCGATCTGATGGGCGAAGCCCTCGACCTCTTCGAGCGGCCGGGGACCGTACGGGTAGCGGCCGGTGTCGCCGAGGTAGACGAGGTCCTCGCCGGGAAGCAGGTCGATGACGGCACGAGCGACGGTGAGACCGCCGAAGCCGGAGTCGAACATCCCGATGGGTCCGTCGTCCACGACCGAACGCTACCGGCGCGGCAGACGAGCGCCCGCGGCGGACGCGCTGTCGGCGACGGCCGTGGCGACCCTGTTCAGAAGTAGATGACCTTCTCGGCGTTGGCCGCGGCCTCGTCGAGATCGAGCGTCCAGGCCCCGGTTGAGAGGTACTTCCAGCCGTAGTCGCTGACGATGAACACGATGGTCCCCGTCTCGATCCGTCCGGCGACCTTGAGCGCTCCGGCCAGCGCGGCACCCGCTGAGATCCCGGAGAAGATGCCGACCCCGGCGAGAGCCCGGGTGCACTCGAGAGACTCACGCGGCCGGACGATCGACTTGCCGTCCAACAGGTCGTATCCGCCCCACTTGTCGAACACCGGCGGGATGTAGCCGTCGTCGAGCGATCGCAGGCCCTCGACCTGTTCCCCCGACGGCGGCTCCACCGCGTACACCTTGACTTGCGGGTTCTGCTCCTTGAGGAAGGTGCCGCAGCCGAGCAGGGTGCCGGATGTCCCGAGGCCGGCTACGAAGTGAGTGATCTCGGGGACGTCGGCCCAGATCTCGGGACCGGTCGTCGAGTAGTGGGCTTTCGGGTTGGCCTCGTTGCCGTACTGATAGAGGAAGACCCACTCCGGGTGCTCCTCGGCGAGCGCCTGAGCACGCCGCACCGCTCCGTTGGAGCCTTCGCCCCCGGGCGACGGGATGATCTCGGCGCCGTAGACCTCGAGCAGCTGGCGCCGTTCGATCGACACGTTCTCGGGCAGCACGATCTTGAGGTGGTAGCCCTTGATCCGGCTGATCATCGCAAGGGCGATGCCGGTGTTGCCCGAGCTGGGTTCGATGATCGTGGCGCCGGGTCGCAGCGTGCCGTCGGACTCGGCGTCCTCGACCATGGCGAGCGCGATCCGGTCCTTGACGGACCCGCCGGGGTTCTGACCCTCCATCTTGGCGAGGATCCGAACGGCGGGATTGGTGCTGAGTTGGCTGACGTCGACGATCGGCGTGTTGCCGATGAGGTCGAGCACGGACGAGTGGACTGTCATACGGGGGCCTCCGAAACCTGACCTACATGGTAGGGATTCGGGGCCGATCCGACCAGACGCCCGCCGCGTGTCACCTCCCGGGCTGATCAGTCCTCGACGATGATCCGCTCCTCAGCGATAGTTCCGTCGACGATCCTGTACGAGCGGGTCATCGGTTCGTCGTCCCGCAGGGACACGATCACGTAGTGCCACGCAGGATCGGGCGCCGAGGCCACGTCGGTCGGCGACGGGTAGGCGTCGGTGTGGGTGTGACTGTGGACCACTCCGACGATGGCAAGACCCTCGTCCTCGGCGGCCCGGTCGGCGCGCAGATGGTCGACCGGATGGACCGTGTACACCATGGCGCTCGCCGCCTCGTTGCGACACGGGACGAACCGCACGACCCGGTGTTGGTCGTCGTCGGGGTCACCCACCATCAACCCGCAGACTTCGTACGGCAACCCGCGAAGCGAGTGGGCGACCATCTCCGCGTGGATGTCCGACGTCAGGCGCAGCACTCCCGCAGCGTACCGACCGGGCGATCCGGGTCCCGGCGAGCCGGAGGTGGGCGGTACCGTGTCGGAGCCTTCCCGGCGCACTGGCGCCCTGCCCACGAGTCGAAGATGAAGCCCACCGGAACCCAGGTCGTCGCCACGAACCGCCAAGCGCGTCGCAACTACACGCTCGGCGACACCTTCGAGGCGGGTGTCGTGCTGCGGGGCAGCGAGGTGAAGTCGCTGCGTGAGTCGAAGGTGCAGCTCGCCGAGGCGTGGGCATCGATCGACGGCGACGAGGTCTGGATCAACGGCCTGCACATCGCCCCCTACTCACGGGCCCAGGCGCATTCGGGCCACGAGCCGGAGCGTCGACGCAAGCTGCTGCTGCACCGCAGCGAGATCGACCGGATCCGGATGCGGATGCAGCTCGAACGCCTGGCTCTCGTCCCCCTGAGCCTGTACTTCAAGGAGGGGCGCCTGAAGGTGGAACTGGCGCTCGGGAAGGGCCGGAACGTTGTGGACAAGCGCCACGACATCGCCAAGCGCGACGCTGATCGTGAGGCCGCCCGCGACATCGCCCGAGCCAGGCGCGGCGACTGAGCGCACACCACCCGGGCCGAGCGCGGCGACCCGACGCCGATGACGGCCCCGATGCGGCGACCGACCCGCTCGGGTAGTTGTACCTGCTGGGGTGGGAGCGCCGGATCGGGCAAGATGTAACACCGTGGGTCGTCGAAGACGAAGCCTGATCGCGGGAGTGGCGATGGTCGTTCTGGCCGTCGTCGGCGCGCTCGCCGTGACGGTCGGGAGCGACAGCGGATCCGATGTCGCAGCAGACGAGACGCTGCCGTCGGCAACGGCCAACCGACCGACCACCACGACGTCGACCACCGTCACAACCACGACGACCACCACGACCACGACCGCTCCCCCCACGACGACGGTCCCCCCGACGACCGCACCGCCCGCTCCGCCGCCGCCGCCACCTCCCCCGCCGGCGCCGGCGGTCGCTCCAGCGACCAAGGGGCCCATCTCCGTGCGCGTCGCCGGCGACGCGCTCGGCGTCACCGCAGCGTTCCCGCTGGCGAACCGGGCCGAGGGCCCCGGCGACATCACTCGGCTCGGCGTCGCAGCGGGCCCGGCGTGCGGTCTGCTCTCGTCCGCCAGTTGGACCCCGGTCGACGTCGAGAACGACAGGCCCGACTCCTTCGGCATGTGCAGCACGCAGGCGATCCGCGAGATCGGCGGACTCCGCAAGCACCCAAACTGGTTCGTGATGTTCTCGGGTGGGTGGGAGCACCTCCCGTGGATCCCTCCAGGAGGCACGACGCCGCTGACCGCCCGCTCACCCGAGATGCGTGCAGCGATCCTGATCGAGCTCGTGCGCCGGGCGAACGGGGCGACGGGCGTGGGTACGAGGACCGCGTTCGTCGCATGGGTCTGTCCGGCGGGAGTCACTCCCACCCGGGCCGGCGACTACGTCAACTGGTACAACGACATCCTCCGTGAGGCCGCCAGGATCGTGCCGGGCGCGATAGTCGTCGAGCCGACGGACCGCGTGTGCGTCGGCGGCGATGCTGCGGGGCTGCCGACGCCGGAGAAGAACGCCGCCTTCGGTGGCGCCTACCACCCGCAGGACAAGCGGTGGCTGTGGCAGGACTGGATCGGCCCGATCCTGTTGGCCAACAGCTGAACGGCCGGCACACCGTCTCGGAACGACGCTTCCAGGCAAGTGACGAGTGCGCTGTCACCTGCCTCGGGTATCCTGTGGGTCCACACGGGGCTGACTGGTTTCGACGTTGGGACCTGGAAGTCGAGCGTGCGACCCGAGTTGTCTCGGACTCGTTAAACAGGGACACACAAAGAACCGCCGACAACGAGCAGTTCGCTCTCGCCGCCTGATCCTTCAGGTGACGTAGAGGAAAATCGTGACCAGCGATGGCGCACGGGGCCGGACCCCCACAGCCCGGCAACAGAAGTGGGGGTGGACCGCAGGGAG
>CAZNQK010000160.1:0-4152 GCA_964575165.1 uncultured Aquihabitans sp.
CCGATCCCTCGCTCACCGCGCGCATCGACCGGGCAGCGGACGCCGTCGCCGCCGCTTCGCTCGGACGGGACAGGCTCTTCCTCGGCGGCGTCGACGGGGCAAGCACAGACGGGGCAAGCACAGACGGGGCGAGCACAGACGGGGCGAGCACAGACGGGGCGAGCACAGACGGGACGAGCACCGGCGTTGCCGACGTCGACGCCTGGCTGGCCGATGCCACAACCCGCGTCGCCGCCTTCCACGACCTGCGCGGCGACGCCGCCGCCATCGCCGTCAACGCCATCGACGGACTGGCGGCGTCGAGTCGGACCCTCGCCCTGGCCTCGTTCGCGTCCCTGCTCGCGGCAGCGCTCATCAGCGCCTTCCTCGTCCGCTCGGCCATCCGCTCCATCGCCCGGCCGCTCCAGGAGCTGGCGCACCAGGCGGAGGACGTCGCCCTGGTGCGGCTCCCCGAGGCTGTGAAGGGCCAGCAGTCCGGATCCGGAGACGGTCGCCTGCCGACGATCCGGGCAGCAGGCGCCACCGAGGTCCGTGAGGTGGCGGGTGCGTTCAACGACGTCCAGGACACGGCACTGCGACTGGCGGGCGAGCAGGCCGTCCTTCGCCGCAACCTCGCTGAGGCCCTGACGAACCTCGGTCGGCGGAACCAGGCGCTCCTCGGTCGCCAGCTCGACTTCATCTCGTCGCTGGAGCAGCGGGAGACGGACCCCGCCTTCCTCGAGCACCTCTTCAAGCTCGATCACCTCGCGAGCCGCATGCGACGCAACGCCGAGTCCCTCCTCATCCTGACCGGGTCCGAGACGCCTCGTCGCCGTCGCAAGCCCGCTCCGCTGAACGAGGTCGTCCGGGCGGCGATGAGCGAGGTCGAGGACTTCGAGAGGGTCCGTCTGGGACGCCTGGGAGACGTGACCCTCACCGGGCCGGTCGTGATCGACCTCGTCCACATGCTGGCGGAGCTGATCGAGAACTCGCTCCGCTTCTCGCCGCCCGACACGACCGTCGAGATCGACGGACGATCGCTCGGCCAGGGCGGCTACCAGCTGGCCGTCATCGACCACGGCGTGGGCATGGCCGACGTCGAGATCCTGGCGGCGAACCAGCGCCTCGCAGGCCTCGACGAGGTCGACGGGATGCCGACCCGCTACCTCGGCCAGTACGTGATCGCCAAGCTCGCCGCCAAGACCGGAGCCCTCGTCCGGCTCCAGCCGACCGCCGGTGGTCGCGGCATCACCGCCGTGGTCAGCCTTCCCGCCTCGGCGACCGTCGGCGGCGCCGATCGCTCCTCGATCGCGAGGCCGCTGCCGGGATCGCTCGCCGCAAGGGACCAGGGGGCCGAGCGCATCGCACCGGGTGCGGGGCTCACCGCCCGCGTCGCCCAGCCTGAGACGGTCATCGATCCGGACGCGGACCCGTTCGCCGAGGAGGTCCCGACCCGAGAGGAGCTCGCGCCCGCGGACACCGTGGCGTCGGAGGAGTGGGGCTGGGTGCCCGAGTCCGTCGAGCCCTCCCCGGAGGCGGAAGGTGTTGCGGGAACCTGGGCGGACGAATGGGAATCGATCGACCCGGCGTCCGACGCCGACGCCCACGAGGAGATGCCGGCCGGACCGGAGACCGTCGATCTCGGCGACGTCATCGGCGCGGGCTCCTACATCGACACCAGCTCCCGCGCCATCGACGACCTCTCCGAGGCTCTCCCCGAGGTCGGGACCGCCGAGCGGAGCGGGCTGTCGTTCGTCGGCGACGTCACCTTCGAACGCCGCCTCGACACCCCTGCCGTCGACACCCCAGCGCTCGACACGCCAGCGCTCGACACGCCAGCCGTCGACACGCCGCCGATCTGGCAGGTCGCCGACGGAGCCGACCGAGCGGCAGGCGCCGACGCCGAGGAGCTCGCTGCCGGGCTCTTCGCCGCCGAGCTGCTGGCCACCCCGCCGCCCCCGCCACCGGACGAGGTCCCGGACCAGGGGAGCTGGACAGGCCTGCCCGATCCATCGCAGGACGGGTCGCAGCCCGTCCTCGGAGCGCCGCCGGTCGTCCCGACCGACCCCTGGGCACATCCCTCCCAGGCCCGCGGACAGCTCCACCCGCAGCCAGAGGCCGGCATGTTCCAGCCCGAGGCTCCCCGGTTCGGCCCGGATGCCGGTCTGCCGGACAGCGGGCCCGGCAGCGGGCTGGGCGGGGGACTGACCCGCCGGGTCCCCGGAGCGTCGTTGCAGGAGAGCCCGCTCGCCCGACCCGTGCCCGAGGCCCCGGTCGCACAGGAGCGCTCAGCGGACGGCGTCCGTTCGATGCTGTCCGCGTTCCAGGGTGGACGGAGCCGTGGTCGGGAAGGAGCCGTCCCGGACACCGACGGGCTCCTGTCCGCCACGTACGACAACGAGAGCGCCACCGCGGCGCCGGAACTGGAGGATCACCGTGATCACTGACGTCAACGAGCAGGTCCAGCAGATCCCGTGGCTGCTGTCACGGTTCGTCGAGCAGACCCCCGGCGTCAGCGACGCCGTGTGCGTGAGCTCGGACGGCCTGCTGATGGCGATGTCGACCGACCTCGACCGCGCGCGGGCCGATCAGTTCGCCGCCATCGCGGCCGGCCTGACGAGCCTCTCGCTCGGCGCGTCACGATGCTTCGGCTACGGCGAGGTCGACCAGGTGATGGTCGAGATGAGCACAGGCTTCCTCTTCGTGGCGTCGATCTCCGACGGAAGCTGCCTGGGCATCCTGTCGACCAAGGACGCCGATGTCGGCCTCGTCGGCTACGAGATGACGATGCTCGTGGAGCGCTTCGGCACCGTCCTCACCCCGCAGGTGCGTGACGGTCTCCGCAGCGTCCTGGCGGCGGGCTGACGAACCGCCCGCCCGTCGAGAGCAGGGAGACGACGTCGACGTGTCCGCCTGGGACGACACCACGGTTGGTGGTGGACCCGCGCCGTCCGGGCAGGCGGGCTCGACAGGCGCGCCAGCGAACTCGTTCGACACCACCTCCGGCCGGACCGAGAGCGACGGTGACGACGACGGGGAGGACGACGAGCTCGTCCGCCCCTTCGTGATCACCGGAGGCCGGACCCGTCACGCGAGCGTCCACCTCAGGGTCGAGACGCTCGTCGTCGCCGCCGGCGACCCGTCGGAGCACCGACTCCAGTTCGAACACGACCGGATCGTCCGGGTGTGCGACGCCCCGATCTCCGTCGCCGAGGTCGCGGCGAGGATCGACATCCCTCTCGGCGTCGCACAGATCCTGGTCGGCGACCTCGCCGAAGCCGGACTCGTCCAGATCCACGAAGCACGACAGGCGGCGACCCCCGCCCTCCTCCTGAGGATGATCGATGCAGTACGAGCACTCTGAAACCCGCCCGCCCAGCTCCGCCCCGACCGTCGGGTCCGGTGCGCCCCAACCCGTCAAGATCCTGGTCGCGGGTGGGTTCGGCGTCGGCAAGACCACGATGGTCGGAGCGATCTCGGAGATCGAGCCGTTGACCACCGAGGCGACGATGACCGCCTACTCGGAATCGGTCGACGACACCTCGAAGATCGACCGCAAGACCTCAACCACCGTCGCGATGGACTTCGGGCGCATCACGATCGACTCCGAGCTCATCCTCTACCTGTTCGGTACCCCGGGCCAGGAGCGCTTCTGGTTCATGTGGGACGACCTGGTCGACGGCGCCCTCGGCGCTGTAGTCCTGCTCGACACCCGTCGGATCCAGGACTGCTTCGCAGCGATCGACTTCTTCGAGAGCCGGGGCGTCCCGTTCGTCGCCGCCGTCAACCAGTTCGACGACGCCGGCTCCTACTCGCTCGAGGTCGTGCGGGAGGCGCTGGCGCTGTCGGAGCACGTCCCGCTGGTGCGGGCGGACGCCCGGTCCCGCGAGTCGGTGAAGATGGTGCTGGTCGCCCTGCTCGAACACCTCATGCGACGGGCGATGGACGATCAGCGCTCCGCCCAGCGCGTCTGACCAGACCGGCCCGCCGTTACGAGGCGGAGGCGCCGCTGGTCGTCGAGGACCTCGAGCCGCCCGAGGAGCCGCCGTTGGAACCGGAGCCGGACCCGGACGTCGATGAGGCTCCAGAGGAGCCGCCGTCGGAGGAGCCGCCGCCCGAGGAACCGCCGTCCGAGGAGCCGCCGGCCGAGGACTGGGAGGACTCGGACCGGGG
>CAZNQK010000161.1:0-4082 GCA_964575165.1 uncultured Aquihabitans sp.
CATCGCCTACTCGGCGTTCTTCGTCCCTGCGGACCGCATCACCACGACCGAGGACGCCCTCAGAGCGATCGCCGACCGTCAGCTGGGTTGATCCCCCAAGGGTCGACGGTTCGCCAGAGGGGATGCGCCATGCAGGACCCTGGCGGCTATGTCGTGGAAGCGGATCCGGACCATCACCCAGGCTTTGCTCGCCGACTGCGACGCTGGTACCACCATTGCTTCGCGCCACCCGACGAATCCCGGCGGTGGCGGACAGGGGGAGGAGTCAGCCATGGACGGGCGCTTCGACAACGACTTCGCTTGGACGGCCCGGGTGTTCCGCCAGCAGATCCGGCGAACCAGTGGCGGTGCAGCCGTCGCGGTCTACCACCGCGGCGAGCTCGTGGTCGACCTGTGGGGAGGGTGGAAGGACGCTGATGAGCGATGGGCGGCCGACACCGTCGCCATGTGCTTCAGCACGACCAAGGGCGTCGTGTCCACTGCGCTGCACATCCTCGCGGATCGCGGTCTGGTGGACTACGACGAACCGGTTGCCACGTACTGGCCGGAGTTCGCTGCGAACGGCAAGGAGGGAGTCACCGTCCGTCACGTGTTGACCCACTCCGCAGGTCTGCACCGGCTGCGTTCGATGGTCGGCTCGGCGGATCACATGTTGGACTGGGACTACATGACGGCGGCACTCGCTGCCGCCCACCCTGCCTACGAACCCGGCACCCGTCACGGGTACCACGCGCTCACCTACGGATGGCTCGTCGGTGAGATCGTCAGACGCGTGTCGGGCGTTCCGGTCGGTGAGTTCGTTCGCCGGGAGATCGCCGAGCCGCTCGGGCTCGACGGGTTCTACATCGGTCTGCCCGAGTCGGAACGGCATCGTGTCGCTCCCCTCGGCCCCATGGGCATACCCCGACCAAGGATCCAGCCTCTCAAGGCGATCGAGAAGGAGATCGGGCGCGGCATGGGCAAGGTCGTCTCCGCGATGCCCGGCCCGATCAACACCCGTCGGCTGCTCAACGCTCTGGTGCCGCGTGGGGTCGAGGACGTCCTGTGGGGCTCCGACGTGATGGATGCAGAGGTGCCGGCCGCGAACGGCTTCTTCACCGCCCGATCTCTCGCTCGCATGTACGCCATGCTCGCCGGCGGCGGACAGATCGACGGTGTGCGCCTCCTCTCTGAACGGACCGTCGACCTGATCTCGCAGCGTCAGCGGACCGGACCGGACCTCGTGCTGGTCGCTCCGATGGACTGGCGGTTGGGCTACCACCGGGTGGTCACCGCGTGCGGGCCGGTTCCACGTGGTCTGGGGCACTTCGGATTCGGGGGTTCCGGAGCATGGGCCGATCCCGACCGCGACCTGGCGATCGCGATGGTGTGCAGCCGTGGGACGGGAACGCCGGTCGGCGACGCCCGGGTGATCACCCTCGGCGCCGCGGCGATCCACTGCGCTGACCGTCGTGGCGCGCCGAGGACGAACACGGCGCAGATAGCGTGATGCCAATCCGGCCGGATGAGGTGGTGCACTGATGGGAACGTTGGTTCCGCCCGACTTCCCGATCGCATCGCTGCGCAACCACGCTGAGGAGCTGGTGGTCCGGTCGTTCGTGGAACGTCTCAGCGACGACTGGGTCGTGCTCCCCCACGTCGTGTTCTCCACTCATCGCGACCACGAGCTCGACGTCCTGCTCGTCCACCGTGACTTCGGGGTGCTCGACGTCGAGGTGAAGGGCCATCGCCCTCGGATCCGTGACGGATAGTGGTATTCGAACGGCTCGTGGATGGACCCGCAGCCACCCGACCAGGCCCGCACCAACGCCTACGCTCTCCGCGGCCGTCTCCGCAGCGTCCTCGATCTCCCGCACCTCGACGTCCCGTGGTGCGTCGCTCTCCCCGCCGTCGACCAGATGACAGGCGCGCTACCGCCGGACATCCGGCCCGAACAGCTGCTCCTCGGCCCGGATCTCGACGACCCCGGCGAAGCCGTCGAGGCCCTGCTCTTCTCGAGGACCGTCACCCAGCCGCTCACCCAGGCTGACGTCGAGGCCATCGTCGGGGACCTCCGACCGGACGCCGACTTCTCGTGGGATCCCCTCGCTCGAGCGGCATCTGCGCGTGACCGTCTCGACGAGATCTGCGCGGACCAGATCCACGCGCTCGCCGGCCTGGACGAGAACCGCCGCGTGGCGGTCACGGGGGCGGCCGGCACCGGCAAGACCCGCCTCGCCACCACGTGGGCGGCGCGTGCCTTCAGCCGCGGCGAGCGGACGTGGCTGACCTGCTACAACGAGCCCCTCGCAGCGGAGATGCGGGCCCGCCTTCCCGAGGACGAGTCGCTCGTAGTCGGCGCGTTCCTCACCACGGCGCTTCGGCTGGAGGGGATGCCCCCCTTCCCGTCGGAGCGCCCCGCCGACATCTCCCCGGACGTCTGGTGGAACGAGCACGTCGTCGGCCACCTCCTGCGGCACTGGCCGGAGATCACCGCCCGCTTCGACACGATCGTCATCGACGAGGCGCAGGACTTCTCGCCTGCGTGGATCACGCTGCTCGGCCGACTCCTGGACCCCGACGGGCCCCGGCGGCTCCTGCTGGTGGCCGATGAGCGCCAGCAGCTGTACCGGCGAGGGTTCAGCACCCCGCGAGCCGACGAGGGCTGGACCCGCGCGGTGCTCACGTCGAACTGCCGGAGCTCCCAACCCATCGCCCGCCTGCTCCGTCGACGCCTCGACGGTGCTGCTGCCCCGGCGTTCCGGCCCAGCCCCTTCGACGTGCAGTGGGTCAGGGCCGACGACGACGAAGCGGCGGTGGCGGCAACTGAGGCAACGCTTTCCCGATGGGTCGAGGAGGGCGGGCGCGCGAGCAGCCTCGTCATCACGACGGGTTCGGAGCTGCGCGATCGCCTGAGGGACGGTCTGGGTCTCTCACGCTGGGAGGACCGCTCCGACAGCACGGTTGCGTGCGAGACCGTCCACCGGGCGAAGGGCCTCGAGGTCGACAGCGTGCTCCTCGTCTGCTCGGGCGATGACGTGGCCGAACAGCTCCTCTACATCGGCATCAGTCGAGCGGTCCTGGAGCTCGTCGTAGTCGCTCACCCGGCGATCGCCGAACGGCTGGGACTCGATGGCCGCTGACCGTGGCTCCCGCATCAGCCCTACGGCTCACTACACGGGGCAGACCTGGGTCCACCACGGGCTGTCGGACCCGTCACTCGCCACCCCGGCCGGGAAGCTCCTCCACTCCGGGCTCCGCCCGCTCGACCTGACCCTGTCGCTCCTGGGGCAGCCGACCCTGGACGGCTTCCTCCTGGCACGTCACCGGACGATCGACGCACATCTCGAGGATGCGATCGAGGACGGTTCGGTCTCCCAGGTGATCGAGCTCGCCTGTGGCCTCTCCCCACGCGGTCTGCGATTCCATCGCCGCTACGGGGACAGGATCACCTACATCGAAGCCGACCTTCCCGACATGGCCGCCCTGAAGCGACGACGACTCCGACGAGCCGGGAGTCTCGACGAGACCCACCGCGTGGCCGTCGTCGATGCTCTCGCCGACGACGGTCCGGAGAGCCTGGAGCGGTTGACCGCAGGGATGGACCCTGACAGGGGAACCGCTCTCCTCACCGAGGGTCTGGTCAACTACTTCGACCAGGACACCGCCGAGTCGATGTTCGCCCGATTCGCTCGTGCGTTGGGACCGTTCCCGACCGGGGTGTACCTGACCGACCTGTACCTGAGCGGCGACACCGACACACCCCTGATCCGTGTCTTCAGCACCGCGTTGTCGCTGTTCGTCCGCGGCGCCGTGCACACCTTCCACTCGAGCCCTGACGCCGCCGAGAGCGCGTTGATCGACGCGGGATTCCGCTCCGCAACGGTCCAGATCGTGGCTGACCATCCCGCCGCCGGCAGGGCAGGACGCGACCCCGGCGCCTCGCTCGTCCGGATCGCTCGCGCGACGACGTAGAGGCTGCGAGTCAGCGCCACGGACACCCCGTGCCGCGGCCGCTCGGCTCGCGGGCTCGCACGACGTCCGGTAAGCGGATCACCCTCTCGGTTATGTTCGCCGCATGAGGATCGCTGGTAGGGACATCG
>CAZNQK010000162.1:0-3984 GCA_964575165.1 uncultured Aquihabitans sp.
TAGGCGAGTGCCGCGGCCGTGGGCTCGTTGATGATCCGCAGCACCTCGAGGCCCGCGATCTGACCCGCCTCCTTGGTGGCGGTCCGCTGGGCGTCGTCGAAGTACGCCGGCACCGTGATGACCGCCTGGGTCACCGTGTCACCCAGGTAGGACTCGGCGTCGCGCTTGAGCTTCATCAGGATCCGCGCCGAGATCTCCTGCGAGGCGTACTTCTTGCCGTCGACCTCGATGTTCCAGTTGGTCCCCATGTGACGCTTCACGGACCGGATGGTGCGATCCGCGTTGGTCACGGCCTGGCGCTTGGCGACCTCACCCACGAGCACCTCGCCGTCCTTCGCGAACGCCACGACCGACGGCGTGGTCCGCGCCCCTTCGGCGTTGGGGATGACGACGGCGTCGCCGGCCTCGAGGGCCGAGACGACGGAGTTGGTTGTTCCGAGGTCGATACCGACTGCCTTGGGCATGTTGGGAATCTCGCTTTCTGTCCTGTTCAGACCTGTTCCGGCTGAACCCGTAGGAGCTGGTGCGTGCTGCTCCGGACCACGCTAGGGGGTGTTCGAGGGGACCGGAGAATCAGATGACAGGTTGCAGCATAGCAAACTTGAGCGTGCTGTTATCAGGTATGGATCCCGGAGGTCGGATCTGCTGACACAGCACTCAGGTTCGGGTCGCTCACCCGCCGGTCAGGGGGTGAACGTGCCCTCGCGTCGAACCCGCCCGAGCGGCAGGCGACCGGTCACCCTGCGGGTCGAACGGTTCATCGACCTGACGGCGGCGAAGCCCCGGTCGCCCATCGCCCTCAACGCCCACGCTGCGGCGCCCAGGCGCCACCAGTCGCTCGAACGGCGGACCTCGGGAGCGTGGCGGGCAGCCGAACGCCGGTGACCCAGCGCCCGCTCGGCGTCACGACGATCGGCCAGGCTGTGCCACCCCAGGATGATCTCGATCCTGGCCGTAGCGATCGGCCGCAGGGCGAGGCGCTCCGGCGACTGACCCTCGAAGACCGTGTCGAGGAAGTGTGCGTATGCGGCGGCGAGAGAGTCCGGGTCGGACGAGGAGTTGGCGTCGTGGCGGCGATGGTGGACCAGCACCTCGGACACCACCGCCACGCGGTGGGACCCGGCGATGCGCACCCACATCTCCCAGTCCTCCACGTCGATGGGGAAGCGGTCCCGGTTCACGGCGAAGTCGCCGACGTCGTCGAACACGCTGCGCCGGACGACGGCACCCGAACAGGCGACGGGGTTGCGGGTGACGAAGCGGCCCCAAACGTCGCCCTCCCACGACGAGACCGTCGCCCGGCCGGTCGGTCGACCCGCTGCGTCGACGACGTCCCACCCGCTGTACGCCAGCCCGACCCGCGGGTCGTCGAAGCAGGGGAGGATCTTCGCCAGGTGGTCGGTCTCCCACTCGTCGTCGGAGTCGAGGAAGGCGACCAGCTCGCCCGAGGACTCGACGATCCCACGGTTGCGGGCGGCGGACGGCCCGGCGTTGTCCTGGCGCACGAGCCGCACCCGGGGATCGTGCAGCCCCGCGACCCACCCGACGAGGTCGTCGGTCCCCCCGTCGTCGACGAGGACGACCTCGAGCTCGACATCCCGTTGTGCGAGCGCCGACGTCACCGCCGACGGCAGGAACTCCATCGAGTCGAAGCACGGGATCACGACCGACACGGTCACCGCTCCGGAGTGTACCGACCCTCCCGAGCCACCCAGCCAGGGCCTCACCCCTTCCGGAGGTCTCGACACGAGGCAACAGGCGGGGTCTCGAGAACGGGGCCCAGACCGGTGCGCTCCGTTGGCACGAGCACCGGGAACTGAGACAGCATCCGGGCATGCATCGACTGGTACTGCTACGTCACGGCGAGAGCGAGTGGAACGAGCTCAACCTGTTCACCGGCTGGTACGACTGCGACCTCACCGAGAAGGGGCGGTCCGAGGCCGCCGCTGCGGGAGCCATGCTCACCGACGCAGGCATCGCTCCCGACGTCGTGCACACCTCGTTGCAGACCCGCGCCATCCGCACCGCCAACCTGACGCTCGATGCGATGGGACGGCTGTGGGTCCCGGTCCGTCGTTCGTGGCGCCTCAACGAGCGTCACTACGGGGACCTGACCGGCAAGGACAAGCGCCAGACCGTCGAGCAGTTCGGTGCGGACCAGGTGCTCGTGTGGCGGCGGAGCTACGACGTCCCGCCCCCTCCCGTCGCCGCCGACAACCCCTACGACCCCGGCAACGACGCCCGGTACGCGTCGCTGCCCCCTGAGCTGGTCCCCGACGCCGAGTGCCTCGCCGACGTGGTCGAGCGGATGCTCCCCTACTGGTACGACGCGATCGTTCCCGATCTCGCGTCCGGCAACACCGTCATGGTCGCTGCACACGGCAACTCGCTGAGGGCGCTGGTGAAGCACCTGCTCGACATCTCCGACGACGACATCACCGGACTGAACATCCCCACCGGAGTCCCGCTCCACTTCGAGCTCGACGACGAGTTCAGGCCCGTCGAGGACAAGCCGATCGAGCAGCGCTACCTCATGGACGAGGACGCCGTCAGGGTCCGAGCGGAGGCCGTGGCCAGGCAGTCGAGCGGCGGCTGATCCCCGGTCGCCGCAGCGACGGCTGTGAGGTCGACCACGGATCCGGCCGGCGGATCCAGATCCAGCCGGTCCTCGATCTCAGCCCACAGCCGCCGGTAGCCGACGGCGGCCAGGTTCGACGGCGAGGCGACGACCGCGGGGATCTGCTCGAGTCCCATGCGCTCGACCGACGACGACACGGGCACAGCGCTCAAGGCGAAGCGGGCGTCCGTCCTGACCTGTGCCGTGATCTCGCGGTGGAGCACCTTGCGCTCGTCGAGCATCGACAGGAACGCGAGCAGTGGAAGACCGGGGCGATGCGTGTCGAGGAACGCCTGGAGCTGCTCGAGGCTCCGGACCGACAACGGAGCCGGCACGACCGGGGTGAGCACGAGGTCCGACGCTGCGACGACGGCCTCGGTCACCACGCCCAGACCGGGAGCGCAGTCGAGGATCACTATGTCGTAGGCCCTCTCGAGCGGACGCAGCAGCTTGCGGATGACCCGATCCGGCCAGCGCCGCGCTGACAGCACCGAGTCGACCACGCGGAACGACGGGTCGGCGGGCAGCAGATCGAGGCGGAGGTGATCGGTGCTGCGGATCGAGGCCTCGAGCCCGCGCTTGCCACCCAGGAGCCGCGCCGCGCCGCCCTTGACGCGCGCCCTCGCCCGGTAGCAGTGGGTTGCCGCGCCCTGAGGGTCGAGGTCCCACAGCAACGTCCGGTACCCACCGGCCGACGACAGCATCGCCAGGTTCACCGCCGCAGCGGTCTTGCCGACGCCGCCCTTGGCGCCCGCCACCGCGACCACCCTCATATCCACCAGCTCCTCGACTCCGCCGGGTTCACGGCTGCGTTCATCGACATCGGTTCGGACCCCCGGGCCTGTTCACATTCAACCCGACGGGGTACCCCTGGGTGGCGGACCACCGACGACCACCGACTTCGTCCCGGCTCTCACCTAGCCTCGGTATCGGTGACGCTGATCGACCACCTCGCACAGGTTCCGCTCTTCTCGGGCTGCTCCGACCGTGACCTCCACCACCTCGCCCGGGCAGTGGACGAGGTGGTGCTTCCCGAGGGGACGGTCCTCACCCGCGAGGGTGACGTGGGCCGCGAGGCGTTCGTCGTGGTGAGCGGCACCGCCGAGGTGACCCGCGACGGGGTGGCCGTGGCCGAGATCGGCCCCGGCGCCGTCGTCGGCGAGATGTCGCTGCTCGACGGCGGTCCCCGGTCCGCGACGGTGACCGCCACCTCCGACATCGACGCCCTCGTGCTCACGCGACCGGCCTTCAACGCGGTGCTCGACGAGGTGCCGACCTTCGCCCACCGGCTGCTGGTGTCGCTCGCACAGCGGCTCCGGGTCGCCGAGGGTCCAGCACACCTGGACTGACAGCACACCTGGACCGAC
>CAZNQK010000163.1:0-3966 GCA_964575165.1 uncultured Aquihabitans sp.
CCGGCGAGTACGACTCGCCCTGGGGCATCCGCGAGTGACCCGTACCCCAGCGAACGCGGGTCGTCTCGCGCCGTATGTCGGTGTGAGGTGACCCGAGTTCGTTGGGGTCGGCGGGGGTCCGGGCCGGGTCCCGTCAGACCTTGACGGGGGTGTAGGTGCCGGTCGCGAAGGTCGTCCCGTCCCAGTGGCTCAGGATCCACACGGAGCCCTTCGAGCACCCGCTCTTGCCGGGGATCACCATGCCCCGACGCTGGCACCTGCTGATGATCTCGGGGATCAGGTCTCCGTGGCTGCACAGCACGGCGGATCCGGCGGCCGTCGACGTGACGAGCTCCCACGCCCGGTCCAGGTCGGTGCCCTCGGCGAGTCGGTCGTCGACGGCCACGTCGAGATCGAGCGCCGCTGCCAGGGGCTCGACAGTCTGGCGGCACCTCAGCAGCGGGCTCGACACGACGAGCGACGGCGACTCGTGTCGGAGCCACTCGCAGAGGTGGACGGCCTGTTCGGCGCCGGTCGGGTCCAACGGACGGTCACCGTCGCACGGGTCCGAGTCGTTGCGCACGCCCGCCGAGGCGTGGCGAACCAGGTACATCGCCATCGCAGGTCACGGTAACCGACGTCGCGGGCCCTCCCTGTCGAGCGCTCCGTGCCGGGTGAGGAACGCCGCTGTCGATGCCCTGTCCGTGTGCTGGTGGGCACGCAGACCGGCGGCCTCGGCGCCCTCGACGTTGGTGAGCAGGTCGTCGACGAACAGCGACTCCGACGGGTCCACACCGAGCGACGAGCACACCATCCGGAACACCTCGGGGTCCGGTTTGGCGATGCCCAGCTCGGCGGTGTTGAACACGGCGTCGAACTCGTCGAGGAGGTCCAGGACGTGGAGGTCGCGCCGCAGGCGGCTCGTCCCGTTGGACAGCAGGGCGACCGTGGTCCGACGCCGGGCGGAGCGCAGGAGCTCGAGCATCTCGGTGTCGACCCGACCGACGTTGAGCTCCCACTCGTCGATCGCCCCGGACACGTCGACGCCGTGCTCGGCGATCACCCGGGAACGGACCTCGGCCATCCACTCGGGGTGGGTGATCCGACCCGTGATCACCGCCGGACCGAGGTCGGAGGAGAAGGCGACGCCGAGGATCGTCCTGGGAACGAGTCCGAAAGCCGCCTCGACCTCGTCGAGCTGGTCGTCGTTCCACTGGCGGATCACGCCGTCGAGGTCGAACACGACCGCTGACGGCGCTGCGGTTGCGTCGCCGAGGTCGAGGTCTGGTTCGAGCCGCTCCGACATGCTCACCCGCCCAGTGACCTCAGCCCGTCGAGCACCTCGGGAAGTGCGTCGAGCAGTGCGTCGATGTCGGCGTCGGTGCTCGACCAACCGACCGAGATCCGCAGCGACCGGTGGGCGTCGACCCCCATCGCCTGGAGCACCGGCGACGGTTCGAGCGACTCCGACGAGCACGACGACCCCGAGTGCACCGCGACGCCTGCCCTGTCGAGTCCGAGCAGGACGGGTTGGGGCTCGACGTCGGGGAACGTGAGGCACACGAGGTGGGGGAGCGAGGCGTCGGCATCGGCTCCGACCACGTCGAGGCCCGCCTGTGACGCCGCCCATGTCCGCACCCGCCCGGCGAGCTCCTTCTGACGACTCGACTCCACGTCGATCGACGACTCGGCGTCCTCGGCTGCGGCGGCAAGTCCGAGCGCTCCCGGCACGTTCTCCATCCCGGCGCGTCGGGCCCGCTCCTGGTCGCCGCCCACCAGCAGAGGCGGAAGTCGCACTCCGCGACGCACGAGAAGGACGCCGGTGCCGGCCGGTCCGCCGAGCTTGTGACCCGACAACGACAACAGGTCCGCGCCGAGCCCACCGAAGTCGATGGGCACCCGGCCGGCCGCCTGCGCCGCGTCGACGTGCACGAGAACGCCGCGTTCTCTGCAACCGGCCACGACGTCGGCAACCGGTTGGAGCGTGCCCACCTCGTGGTTGCCCCACTGCACGTGCACGAGGACGGTGTCGTCGTTGACGGCAGCCAGGAGCTCCTCGGGGTCGACCGCTCCTGAACGGTCGACCGCCACCACGGTGGCCGGGCCGCGGTCGGCCCACTCGCGCACGGCGGAGTGCTCGACGGCGGCCAGCACCATGTGACCGGGGCCGGCGGCGCGGGCATCGGCGCGGGCCCGGGCGCCGAAGCAGGCGGCAGCGATCGACTCGGACGCTCCGGAGGTGAACACGACCTCGCGGGAGCGTGCCCCGAACGCGGCGGCAACCCGTTCACGAGCAGTCTCGAGGGCGACCCTCGCGGCCATCCCCTCGTGGTGGATCCGTCCGGGGTCGCCCAGCATCGCTACTCCCGGATCTCCGGTGGAGTCGTCGAGGCTCCCGAAGCGACCGTCCAACGCCGCGATCACCGCCTCCCGCGCCGCTGGTCGCAGCGGTGAGGTGGACGCGTGGTCGAGGTAGGCCCTGGTCACGGTCTGGTCCGACCCACCGTCTCAGTCGTCGAACGCGGTCACGCAGTGGGTGTCGCCGCCGGGAACCGACGAGGTGAGCGCCACGTCGGTCTCGCCGTAGAGGGTGCCGAGCATCCCCTTCACCATGCCCCGGTCGACCGCGCAGATCACGGGGTGCTCGACGGCGGCGTCTCCGAACGGGCAGTGCTCGGTCACGATCCGGAGGGCGTTGCCCTCCTTCTCGGCGTGAGCGGCGAACCCGTGGGCGGACAGTGCGTCGGCGACCACGTGCAGGGCGGATCGGAACGAGCGGGTGCTCTGGGCGCCCATCGCGGTCGCCATGGTCCGGCCGTACTCCTCGCCGACCTGCTCCGCGAGCTGCGAGGCCCGCTCCGGGCCCAACTCGGCGAGAGCGCGTCCGAGGAGCTCCACCAGGACGTCGTCGTGGCGCACCGGGACGTCGAGGGAGACCTCATCGGTCGCCGTGCGGTACCTCTTCGACGGTCGGCCGGCGCCTCCGGCTCCGCGTTCGGTCGTGATCTCGAGGTACCCACCCGCTGCCAGCTTGTCGAGGTGGTGTCGGGCCACGTTGGCGTGCAGTTCGAAGCGCTCGGCCACTTCGGAGGCCGTCACACCGTCGGCGTTGGTGTGCGCGTGCAGGTAGATCTCACGGCGGGTGGGGTCGCCGAACGCGGAGGTTATCGCTGTCACCGTCGAGGCGAACTCGGTGGGACTCATGCCGGCCACGTCCGCAGCGTACCGGTGGCACCGCCACGCGCCCCGACGGGCGCAGGGAGGGGTTCCCGTGGACCACGCTCCGTGGTGGCTTGCCGTTCCACCCGGGGAGGGGGGAAGCTCGGTGCATGGCTCACACCGCTGACGACGTGATCGACGCGCTCCGAGGCGTCCTCGACCCGGAGCTCCGACGCTCGGTCGTGGACCTCGGGATGATCCGCGACGTGCACGTGGACGGTGCGGCGGCCTCCCTGACGGTGGCGCTGACGACTCCCGACTGCCCGGTCCGTGACGAGATCGACCGGCGTGTGACCGACGCGGTCACCGCCCTCGACGGGATCGACGGCGTCACGATCGAGTTCACGTCGATGACCGACGCCGAGCGCGCCGAGCTGCGTCAGCGGCTGCACGGAGACCCGGCCGCGACCGCAGGATCGCAGCCCTCGCACGGGCATTCGGAGGGACGGGCCATCCCGTTCGCGGACCCCGCTTCCCACACGCGCGTGCTGCTCGTCGCGTCCGGCAAGGGCGGTGTCGGCAAGTCGTCGGTCACCACCAACGTCGCGGTGTCGCTGGCGAAGCGGGGCCGGTCGGTCGCGATCGTCGACGCGGACGTCTGGGGCTTCTCGATCCCCCGCATGCTGGGTGTCGAGCGTCCACCCACCCTGATCGACCGGATGATCGTCCCGCCCGAGTCGCACGGCGTCCGGTTCATCTCGATGGGGTTCTTCGTCGAGGAGGACCAGCCGGTCATCTGGCGTGGTCCGATGCTGCACAAGGCGTTGG
>CAZNQK010000164.1:0-3896 GCA_964575165.1 uncultured Aquihabitans sp.
GCGTTCGGAGGTGGGTCATCGGTCCATGGATCGTCCAGGACACGGTGCAACTCCGCGAAACCGTCGGTCCCACCGCTGAAGTACGCCCATGACCACGGGAATCTCACCGACCAGGCCGTGGATGGGTTGATCACCGAGACGGGGTTGGAACCCAGATCCGATCCCCAGAGGATGTCAGGTTCGTTCCACGCTTCGATGCACACGAGCCCGGGGTCGGATCCCGCCGCCTCGTATCGCGTTCGCGCCGCCCGATACAGGTCCTTCAGGAACTGTCCGTACGAGCCACGGGGATCTTCCGGGTAGTTGTTCCAAGACGTGGACCCACCCGGCTTCGCCCAACTGCATCCGGGACCGAACGCGTCGTCACCCCACCACTGGGGGCTCTTCACCCAGACGTTGAGGATCAGCCGGATCCGGCTTGCCGCGCAGTCGTCGAACAGCGCGACGTAGTCCTGCCAGTCCTGACGAGCGGTAGGTGAGCGGTCGTAACGGTCCCAGGACACCGTCCATCGCACGACTCCAGGAGGACCGTCCAGCAGGCCGTCCATGTAGCGACGCAGCGCGCCATGTCCGACGTCAGCTGGCGGCGGAAGGCTCGGACCGGCGTTGAAGTCGAAAGCGTTGACACCACAACGCCACACTGCCGCCTCCGCCGGGGTCATCTCACGATCGTCGGCGAACGACTCGAGTTCGCGTCGCAACTCCGAACTCACCAGCCAAGTGAGGTCGAGAGGAATCGGGGGCGTCGTCGGGGTGCACGACGCTGCCGCCCCGATGATCGGCACGGTCCCTGCCACGCCGAGCGCGGTCAGGAGAGTCCGACGGTCGAGTTCGACCATTGAGGTGCCTCCCCTCGTGAACGTACGGAACACGCTGCCATGATCCTGTTCGATCCTCGAACCCAGGTCAACGGGTCAGGCTCCAGCTCCTGCAACCCGGCAGTCCGCTCAGGCGGGAACGTGAGTGGCACTGGAGCCGTGGAGCACCTCGAGGAATGAACGCGCGGCCGGCGACAGGGCAGCGTCACGGTGCACCGCACCCACCCGACGCCGGATCGGGGGGTCGAGGGCGAGCACGCGAACCGATCCGTCGACACCGATCGCCGCCGGCTCCATCCCCGCCGGCAGGACTGCAGCGCCCGCCCCGGCCCGGACGAGCGGACCGATCGTCTCGCGGTGTGCGGTCTCGACCACCACATCGGGGTAGCGACCGATCCCGGCCAGGGTCTCGTCGAGGAGCCGCCTCACAGATGTTCCCGGCGGGGGCGCGACGATCGGCAGGTCCGCCAGGGCCGCCAGGTCGATCGACCCGGATGTCGTGGCCGCCGAGGAGAGCCCGTCCATCAACGAATCGGGCACCAGGACGACCATCTCCTGAGTCGACATCTCGATCGACAGGAGCCCGCTGAGATCGTCGCCCAGATCGGTCACGGCGATCTCCGCCGATCCGTCACGCACCGCAGTCAGCGCCGCGCCGGCGTCACCCGGCTCCTCGATGCGGACCCGAACGCCCGGATGCCGACGTCGGAACGCCCCGACGAGCCCCGCCACCGGGTCCACCGCCAGGGTTGCGAGGCACACCAGGTCGAGCCGGCCGGCGGTGAGCCCCTTCACCTCGTCGATCGCCTCCCGTGCCGAGCGGGCATCCCTCAGAGCCTGTCTTGCCGGCCCGAGCAGCGCTTCACCCGCTGACGTGAGTGCCACCGTCCGACCGCTGCGATTGAACAGTTCGACGCCCAGTTCACGCTCCAAGGAGCGGACCGCCTGCGACAACGCAGGCTGCGAGACGTGCACGGACCTAGCCGCACGGGTGAAGCCGCCCTCGTCCACGACGGCGATCACGTACTCCAGTTGGCGAAGGTCCATAAGGTCAGCTTATGTGTTCGATCGGTTCTTCCCCTTTGACTGATGAGCCGATCCGAGATGGGATGACTCAGTGCTTCCACATGACACTTGGATCGCTGCGGCAGGGCTCCTCGTCGGAACCCTCTACGGACTCTTCGGCGTCGGCAGCGCGTTCGCCACGCCGGTCCTGTCCGTGCTCGGAGTTCCGGGCATGGCGGCGGTCGTCGGCCCGCTTCCGGCTCTGCTCCCGGGATCGATGGCCGGCGCCTGGTCCTACTCCCGGACCGACAAGGTCGACTGGGGAGTGGCGAGGGCCACCCTCGCCGGAGCGGTCCCAGCCACCATCGTCGGTTCCGCGATGGGTCATCACCTCGGCGGAACCGTCCTCCTCGTCGCATCGGGGATCGTCCTGGGGGCGATCGGGATCCGCGTGCTGCGACCCGTGAACGACGACCTCGCCAGGCAGGAGCTGACAGCGTCGCGCCGCGAGAACCTCGTGCTCGTCGTCGGGGCCGCCGCCGTCGTCGGCCTACTCGCCGGACTCCTCGCGAACGGAGGCGGGTTCCTGCTCGTGCCGATGTTCCTGCTGGCGTTCGGCCTCGACATGAACGAGGCAACCGGTACGAGCCTCGTCGTCGCGACCGGTCTGGCCGTCCCGACGCTGATCACCCACGCCGTCGTGGGCGACGTCGACTGGATGGTCTCGATGTCCTTCGCCGTCGGACTGATCCCGGGCGTGATCGTCGGCAGCCGGATCGCCCCACGACTTCCCACGGCCCGGCTCCAGCACGCCTTCGGCGTGATGCTCGTCGGGTTCTCCGTCTGGTTCCTCGGTCGGATGGCACTACCGGCACTCTTCTGAGCGCGGCCTGCCCTCGTCGAACGCTCCTGGACTCAGGCCGGCGACCAGACGTCGAACAGGATCGTGACGAAGTACGCGGTCGGCAGGACGAACAGCAGGGCGTCGAAGCGATCCATCACACCACCGTGACCGGGCAGGATCGCTCCGAAGTCCTTGATGCCCAGGTCCCGCTTCACGAACGACTCGGCGAGATCCCCGATCGGGGCGACGAGGGAGCACAGCAACGCGAAGACGAACACCCTGAAGATGTTGCCGCCGATCGGGGCGATGCCGAAGGCACCGACGACGATCATCGTGACGACCACGGCGACGGCGACTCCGCCCGCCGTGCCCTCGACCGTCTTGTTCGGACTGGCCGCCGACAGGCGGTTCTGACCGAAGAACCGTCCGATGAAGTAGGCGCCGACGTCGTGGCTCACCGCGACCACGACAGCGGCGATGATGACCCCGATCCCGACGTTCGACTTGGCGCCGGCGGACTCGAGGACCTTGCCGAGCCCCAGGAAGAGCGTGGCGAAGGACCCGAGGAAGCCGATCCACATCACGCCCATGAGGGTGATCGCGAGGTTGCGAACCGCTCCCTCGCCCGGCTGGACCCACATGAACCACAGGAGGCCGATGACGACTGTCAACGCGAGGACGACCGGGTATGCGTTCAAACCCGACGTGTAGGTCGCCACGAGCAGGCCAACCGTGGACACCATGCCCACCAGGCCGGCCGAGCGGAACCCGTGACGGTCGACGGTCGTGAAGAACTCGTAGGCCGCCGCACCCACGATCACGCAGGCCAACGCCGTCGTGGCGATCGCACCCAGCTTGAAGCAGAGCAGACCGAGGGCGACCAGGGCGACTCCCACACCGACGGCTGTGATGAGGTCACGGTCACCACCGACGCCACCGTCGTCATGTCCACCACCATCGCCGGGCCGACGATCGTCATCTCCAGCGTCACCACGCTGGGACCGGTCGCGGCCGACGCTCCCCCCACTCCCACTCGATTGCGGACGTCGGCGCGAGGACCGGCGGTCGTCGAGGATGAACTCGTCGTCCTCGGGAGCGAACGCCTCGATCGGATCCCGGTCGTACTCGGAGTCGAAGTACGAATCGTCAGGTTCCTCTCCCCCACTGAGTGCCCCCAGTCGAGGTCCGTCGTCGAGGAGGTCGTCGAAATGCGTATCGACGTCTCGTTC
>CAZNQK010000165.1:0-3847 GCA_964575165.1 uncultured Aquihabitans sp.
CTTCGAGGTGGTCGCCAACTTCCTGGACCACACCGACCGGCGCCGCGTCCGCATCCGCCTCCAGGTCCCCGAGTCGGACCCGACCGTGGCGACGATCACCCACGTGCACCCCGGCGTCGCCAACCACGAGCGTGAGACGTTCGACCTGTTCGGCATCTCGTTCGCCGGCCACCCCGACCTGAGCCGCATCCTGATGCCGCCGGACTGGGTGGGCCATCCGCTGCGCAAGGACGACCCGTCGGGCGCGGTTCCGGTGCAGTTCAAGGGAGCGGCGTCGTGACCCCGCCGACCGCGACCGGCGACAGGACAGTCGACCTGTCCGTGCTCGACGATGCTCTGGTCCGCCTCCGCGACGAGGATGCCACGCTGCACCTGTCGGAGGACGAGGCCGAGGTCCGCTCCGGCTACCAGGCCCCGACCGCCGAGGGCGTCGGCGAGCGGATGATCATGAACATGGGTCCGCAGCACCCGTCGACCCACGGCGTGCTGCGGCTCGTGCTGGAGATGGACGGCGAGCTGATCACCCGCTCCAAGCCGGTGATCGGGTACCTGCACACCGGCATGGAGAAGACCGGCGAGCAGCTGACCTACCTCCAGGGCCCGACGAACGTGACCCGCATGGACTACGCGGCGCCGTTGTTCAACGAACTGGCCTTCTCGCTGGCGACCGAGAAGCTGCTCGGCATCGAGGCCCCAGAGCGCGCCCAGTGGATCCGCACGCTGATCTGCGAGGTCAACCGGCTGAGCTCGCACATGCTGTTCATGGCGACCAACGGCATGGACCTCGGTGCCGTGTCGATGATGCTCTACGGCTGGCGTGAGCGCGAGGAGCTGCTGCGGTTCCTCGAGATGGTCACCGGCCTGCGCATGAACCACAACTACATCCGCCCCGGCGGCGTGGCCGTGGACATGCCCGACGGCTGGCGCGAGTCGCTCGAGGTGATCCTCGACACGCTGCCCGCACGGCTCGAGGAGTTCGACGTCCTGATGACCGGTCAGCCGATCTGGCGTGAGCGGCTCCAGGGCGTGGGCGTCCTCACCGCCGAAGAGGCGCTGGCGCTCGGGGCGACCGGGCCGCTCCTGCGTTCGACCGGCTACGCGTGGGACCTGCGCCGTGACATGCCCTACGGCGTGTACGACCAGGTCGATTTCGACGTGGTGGTCGGCTCGTACGGTGACAGCTTCGACCGGTACGCCATCCGCATGGCCGAGATGCGCGAGTCGATTCGCATCATCCGCCAGTGCATGGACAAGATGCCCGACGGCGACTACCGCCTCCAGGACAAGAAGGTCACCCCGCCGCCGCGTGCTCGCATCGACGAGTCGATGGAGGCGCTGATCCACCACTTCAAGATCTTCACCGAGGGCTTCAAGGTGCCCGAGGGCGAGGTCTACGCAGCGGTGGAGAACCCGAGGGGTGAGCTCGGCTGCTACCTGGTGTCGGACGGGTCGTCGAAACCGGTCCGCATGCACATCCGAGGCCCGAGCTTCGTGAACCTCCAGTCACTTCCGCATCTGATGAAGGACTCGATGATCGCCGACACCGTCGCGATCATCAGCTCCGTCGATCCGATCATGGGCGACGTGGACCGCTGATGGCCCGCTTCAGCCCCGACAACGAGGCCCTCGCCCAACGGATCATCGCCCGCTACCCGCGCCCCAAGTCCGCGCTCATCCCGTTGTGCCACCTGGCCCAGGAGCAGGACGGCTGGCTGAGCGAGGACGCGATGGTCCACATCGGCGAGCTCGTCGGCTGCACGTCGGCCGAGGTGCTCGGCACGGCCAGCTTCTACGAGATGTTCAAGCTGCACCCGGTCGGGCGCTACTGCGTCAACGTGTGCACCAACATCTCGTGCCAGCTGCTCGGCGGCGAGGAGCTGCTGCACCACGCGGAGGAGGCGCTCGGCATCCGCGCCGGGGCGACGACCGCCGACGGCGCCATCACCCTCGAGGACGTCGAGTGCATCGCTGCGTGCACCGAGGCGCCGGCGATCCAGGTCAACTACCGGTACTTCCACAAGGTGTCCGAGGCCGACCTCGACCGGATCATCGCGGACGCCCGCTCCGGCGCCCTGGCCGAGCACGTCCCCGACCACGGCACGCTCGGGAAGGTCCGCCAGGACCTGGATCCCGAGGACCTGGCCAACGTCTCCCCGCCCGAGGACCAGACGGTCCCGGCGTGGATCGCCCGGCACTCCGCTGCCGCCGACGCGGGGGAGGGCGGCTGATGTACACCGGTTCGAGCGAGGCGCGGGTCTCCTCCCGCTTCGAGGTCGCAGACGGCCACACCCTCGAGGGCTACAAGGCGTCGGGCTCGTACCAGGGCTACGAGGGCCTGCGCGCCGCGCTGGCGATGTCGCCCGACGGCGTCACCGGCCTGGTCAAGGACGCGACGTTGCTGGGCCGCGGCGGCGCCGGCTTCCCGGCCGGGGTCAAGTGGGGCTTCTGTCCGCCGGGGGTGTGGCCGCGCTACATCGTCGTGAACGGCGACGAGTCCGAGCCGGGCACCTACAAGGACCGCGTCCTGATGGAGCGCGACCCGCACCAGCTCATCGAGGGCTGCCTGATCGCGGCGTACGCGATCGGTGCGGCGCAGGTGTTCCTGTACGTCCGTGGCGAGATGCCCCACGCGCACGAGCGCATCGCCGCCGCGCTGAACGAGGCGCACGCCGCCAACCTGGTCGGCCGCAACATCCTCGGCACCGACTTCAGCGTCGACGTCATCCTGCACTGGGGTGCGGGCGCCTACATCGTCGGCGAGGAGACCGCGCTGATCGAGTCGCTCGAGGGCGAGCGGGGCATGCCCCGGCTGAAGCCGCCGTACTTCCCGGCGGCCAAGGGCCTGTACATGCAGCCGACGATCGTCAACAACGTCGAGACGCTGTCGAACCTGCCGTGGCTCATGTGCCACGGCGTCGACGCCTACCGCTCGATCGGCACCGAGTCCTCGCCGGGCACCCGGCTGATCGCATTGTCGGGCCACGTCAACAACCCGGGCGTGTTCGAGGTCCCGCAGGGCACTACGACGTTCCGTGAGCTGTTCGAGGACCCGGAGTACGGCAACGGCATCCGTCGCGGTCACCAGCTCAAGATGTTCATCCCGGGCGGTGCGTCGGCACCGTGGTTCTTCCCCGAGCAGGTCGACATGGCGCTCGAGGGCCGGCCCGTCGGTGCGGCGGGATCGATGCTCGGCTCCGGCGCCATCGTGGTGATGGACGAGACGACCGACGCGGTGAGGGCCTGTCTGCGCATCGTCCGCTTCTTCGCCCGGGAGTCGTGCGGCAAGTGCACGCCGTGCCGCGAGGGCACCACGTGGGAGGAGCGGATCCTCCAGCGCATCCTCGACGGCCAGGGTCGTCCGAGCGACATCGACCTGCTCCTCGACGTGGCCGACAACATCAGCCCCGGCCCGTACCCGGTGGCCGCCGATCCCGACAACGGTCTCGAAGCCGTGCCGTTCCCGCCGCGCCAGACGACGATCTGCCCGTTGGGCCCGTCCTCGGTCGCGCCGATCACCTCGGCGCTGCGCCGCTTCCGCCACGAGTTCGAGGCGAAGATCACGCTGCGGGACCGGATCCCCGTCACGGCCGAGCTCGTGACGGCCGAGCCCGCCGCCGCCACGGGAGGTGCGGTCGATGCCTGAGCGCCACTCCTCGGAGCGCCCCAAGCCGATCGAGATCACCGACCCGGTGACGATCACCGTCGACGGCACCGAGATGGTCGCCCAGCGCGGCGACCTGGTGATCGACGCCTGCGAGCGCAACGACGTCTACATCCCGCGGTTCTGCTACCACCCGCGCATGGAGCCGGTCGGCATGTGCCGCATGTGCCTGGTCGAGATCGACAC
>CAZNQK010000166.1:0-3777 GCA_964575165.1 uncultured Aquihabitans sp.
TGTCGGCGAGCATGAACGCGATCGACTGGTTCATGATTATCGGCTTGCCGAACGCGTGACGCTCCTGGGCGTACTGGAGCGAGTACTCGTACGCGGCACGGGCGACACCGATCGCCTGGGCGCCGACGGCTGGCCGAGTGGCCTCGAACGTGGCCATCGCCGGCTGCTTGCCCGAATGCACCTGCGGGTTCTTCTGCGCCTCGCGGGCCCTTGCGAGCTTCTCGTCCAGCTTCTCCTTGCCGCCCAGCAGGCAGCTACCGGGGACCCGCACGTCCTCGAGCACGACCTCAGATGTGTGTGAGGCGCGGATGCCGTGCTTCTTGTACTTCTGCCCCATCGACAGGCCCGGGGTTCCGGGCGGGACGATGAAGCTGGCCTGGCCCCGTCCCCGCAGCTCGGGGTCGACGGTCGCCACGACCACGTGCACCGCGGCGATGCCACCGTTGGTGATCCACGCCTTGGTGCCGTTCAGCAACCACTCGTCCTTGGCCTCGTCGTACACGGCACGGGTGCGCAGCGACGAGACGTCGGATCCGGCGTCGGGCTCGGACACGCAGAAGGCGCCGAGCTGGATGTTGTCGGGTGTGCCGTAGCACTGCGGCACCCACTCGAAGACCTGCTCGGGTGTGCCGTTGCCTGCGATGCCCGCCGCGGCGAGACCGGAACCCATGATCGCGAGCCCGATGCCGGCGTCACCCCAGAACAGCTCCTCGACGGCGAGGGGCATGGTGAGACCGGTGGGGTCGGCCATCATCGCCTGGGCCATGAAGTCGATCGAGTAGAGCCCGATCTTGGCGGCCTCCTCGACGATCGGCCACGGGAACTCCTCCCGTTCGTCCCACTCCTCGGCGGCCGGACGGATGACGTCGGCCGCGAAGTCGTGGACCCACTTCTGAAGTTGGAGCTGGTCCTCGTTGAGCTCGAGGGAGAAGTCGCCGCTCATGGTTCTGTTCCTCGTGGGGTTCGACGCTGCTCACGTGGAGTCAGCTGTGATTCGGTCGGTCGCGGTCGCTCGGATCGTCCGGAGCGCTGTGACCACCCCTTATGTTACCGACGGGTAACCATGGAGGCAACGGCAACGGCGGGCCGTTGCCTCGCGTTCTGTGTGCATCTCACGTCGTCCCACGACGTCAGATGCACACAAAATCCGAAAGGGGCCGAGGAGGTCGCCTGTCAGGCGCGGCGGACCTGGGTGCCCGACGACGTGTCCTCAACCACCCAGCCCAGCGCGACCAGCTGGTCCCGCAGCGTGTCCGCCGTTCCCCAGTCGGCATCGGCCCGCGCCCGGTCACGGGCCGCCGCGAGCTCAGCCACATCATCGGGCACCTCGACGCCGTCAGGATCACGGAGCTCCAGGCCCATCGCCCCGAGCATCGAGAACAGCGCAGAGACCAGCGGCGCCGCCGCGTCGGCGTCTCCCGCGTCGAGCAACGTGTTGATCCGGGTCACCAGTGCGAACGCCTGGGCCATCGCCTGAGGAGTCCCCAGGTCGTCATCCATCACCGCCGCGAACGCGTCGAGAGCGTCGACGTCGGGTTCGGCGTCGGGCACCTCCGCTGAGACCGTCCGACGGGCGAGCGCGTCCAGGCGGTCGAGCGCAGCCTCGGCCTCGGTGATGGTCGCCGCGGTGACCTCGACCGGCGAGCGGTAGTGCGCCTGGAGGACCAGGAGCCGGTACGCCCTCGGGTCGTGGGTCTCGATCAGGTCGACGAGCGTCGTGAAGTTGCCGAGCGACTTCGACATCTTCTCGCCGCCGACCTCGACGAAGCCGTTGTGCACCCAGCGGCGGGCGAAGTCACGCCCCATCGCGACCGCCTGGGCCCGCTCGTTCTCGTGGTGCGGGAACGCCAGGTCGAGCCCGCCACCGTGGATGTCGAAGTCCTCGCCGAGCAGATCGAGGCTCATCACGACGCACTCCGTGTGCCAGCCGGGTCTACCGTCCCCCCACGGCGCCGCCCAGCTCGGCTCGCCCGGCTTGGCGAACTTCCAGAGAGCGAAGTCGGCCGGGCTGCGCTTCTCGGATCCGCCCACGATCGAGCGGTCACCGCCTCCGGCGACCATGTCGTCGAGCGACTGGTGCGCCAGCAGGCCGTAGCCGGGGACGGCCTCCACCGACAGGTAGACGCCATCGGAGGTGACGTAGGCGTGGCCCTGCTCGACCAGGTCCGCGACGAAGGCGATCATCCGGGTGACGAACTCGGTGGCATGGGGCGTGTGGTCCGGGCGACGCACGCCGATCGCGTCCATCGCCTCCCACCACACGGCCTCGTAGTCCGCCGTGACCTCCTGCCACGGGCGGCCCTCCTCCTCGGCTCTCCGGATGATGTTGTCGTCGATGTCGGTGATGTTCGACACGTACAAGACGTCGTTTCCGGACCACTCCAGATACCGTCGAAGGACGTCGAACACCAGGGAGAAGCGCCCGTGACCGAGGTGGGGCGGCCCGTAGACGGTGGGCCCACACACGTACATCGACACCTTCCCGGGCTCCCGGGGGCTCAGGGGGAGGACCTCCCCCGCGGCGGTGTCGTGCAGCCGGATCATGGCGGGTCAGCCTACCGGGGGGCGATCGTCGCCCTGGCGGTGGCAGCTCCGCCGGTCCTGGCCGCGCTCGTCGCCGCCGGCATCGACGCCCCGGCATGGGCGACGGTGACCGCCGTCGTGCTTGGCGCACTGGCCGCGGCAGCGCTGACGCTGCACTTCGTCGTGAGACCGCTCGGCCACCTCGTGGCCACCGCCCGGCTCGACGCCGCCGATCTCGGCGCTGCGACCGAGCACCTGCGCGGACTGCTCGAGGTCCGGGACCGCTTCGAAGCCGCCGCCGTGGCGGTCGACGCGGAACCCACGCTGTTGCGACTCGCCGTGCGTGCGGTCCACGAGATCGTGCAGGACCACGACGTGGCGCTGCTCCTCTCCCTCCCCGAGGAGCACCGGGTCGCCTGGCGCGTGCGGTCGCTCGACGGCGAGCTCCTGCCTGCGGAGCCGGCACCCTCGCGACCCGGGTGCACCGCTCTGGCGACGGAGCGGACCGCGATCGCCGACTCGATCCACCGCCTCGGTGCCTGCGAGCACCTCCAGGGACCCGACGCGGATGACGTCTCCGCCGTGTGCATCCCGCTGCGTCTCGGTGACCGCTCGCTGGGCTCGGTCTGCGTCACCGGGCCGCCCGGCGAGGTCCCATCTGCCGACGACGTCGCCGCGCTCGAGCACCTCGTCACCACCACGGGCCGTCGACTCGGAGAGCTTCGCCACCGACACGGCCCGTCGACACCGGGACCGACCGACCCGGTCACCGGCCTGCCGGGCGAGGCCGCCTTGCGGAGCCGCGCCGGCGAGCTCGTGCGATCCCAGATCCCGTACTGCGTCGCCATCCTCCGCATCGACGGTGCCGCTGACTTCCGGGAGGAGAACGGAGCCGACGCATGGAACGACGCTCTCCGCCTGCTCGGCGACACGACGGGAACGACCCTGCGGCCCGACGACGTCGTGTGCCGGCTCGACCAGGACCGCATCGCCGCGGTGCTCGCCAAGTGCAGCACCGCTCAGGCCGCCGCCGCTCTCGAGCGCGTGCGGGAGTCGCTCGTGCTCGCGCTCACCGTGGCCGGTGTCCCCTACTTCACCTGCTCGGCGGGGCTGGTCGACGGGGCCCGGGGCACCTCGACCGACGACACGGTGCGCATGGCGGACGCGGCCGGCGAGACCGCCCTGCTCCAAGGCGGCAACCGCGTCGTCGTCGCCGACGCCGCGACCGCCTGAGCCGACCCCCCTGACACACAC
>CAZNQK010000167.1:0-3757 GCA_964575165.1 uncultured Aquihabitans sp.
ACGAACGCGCCGATCACCATGACGGTCGACAACCTCATCGCCACACCCGGCGCCTGACCCTGGGGAGCTGAGGCCGCATCGGGAGTGGGCCGGACGGCCCGTTCCCGGTGCGGCCCAGGGCTTTTTGCCCAGATCGGAATCCTGCGACATCCCGGTACGCTCGTCGGAGCGATACCACGCGACGTGGTATCGAACCCCCTGAGCGTGCTGGGAGCGTGCGAGAGATGTCAGGTCACCCTGAGTTGGCGGTCAGCGGTTGGAGACGGCGTGTTGCCGCGTTCGCAGCCCTCCTCATGCTCACCTCGGTGTTCGCTGTCGGAGCGGGGACTGCCGGCGCCGACACCGCCCCTGTCGATCCGAACGAGCCCCGGACGGTCGCCGCCGATGCCCTGCCGACCGTGCAGATCGACGGCATCGTCTGGGACCAGGTCATCGTGGGCGACACCGTGTACGTGACCGGTTCGTTCTCTTCTGCGAGGCCGGCTGGATCGGCGCTCGGGACCAACGAGACTCCTCGTGCGAACCTCCTGGCGTTCCGCCTGAGCACCGGTGCGCTGATCAGCACCTGGGCGCCGTCCCTGAACGCCCAGGGTCGGACGATCGCTGCATCGGCCGACGGTTCGACCGTCTACGTCGGTGGGGACTTCACGCAGGTGAACGGGACGACCACCCGCAACCGGCTGGCGGCCTTCGATTCCGCCACAGGGGCGTTGCGCTCGTTCAACCCGAACGTCAACGCCAACGTGAACGACCTCGCCGTCTCCGGCGACACCCTGTACCTCGGCGGTGCGTTCACAGTCGTCAGCAACCAGCTCCGGTCCCGTCTCGCAGCGGTCAACGCCACCACCGGCGCCCTGCTGCCGTGGGCGCCCAGCGCCGAGCTCGAGGTGCACGCGATCGTCGCGCCGAACGGCCCCGTCGTGGTCGGCGGCAAGTTCACGACGCTCAACAGCACCGCGGTGAAGGGACTCGGTGCGGTTGATCCAACGACCGGTTCGACCGTCCCTTGGGCCGCCAACCAGATCATCGGCAACTGGGGCGCGGACGCGTACGTCGCCAGCCTGTCCACCAACGGCAACAAGGTGTTCGGCACCGGGGTGACCTATCTCGTCAACAACGACCCCACCACGGGTGGCAACCTCGAGGCGACCTTCGCCGCCGACGCCGCGAGCGGCAACCTGAACTGGGTCCGGGGCTGCCTGGGTGACCACTACGACACCGCACCGATCGGTGACGTCCTCTACAGCGTCGGTCACTCCCACAACTGCTCCGCCGTCGGCGGCCTGCCCCAGACCAGTCCGTGGACCTTCCAGCGGGCCGAGGCCGAGACGATCTACGCGGACCCCTCAGGCGCCAAGAACATCGGCGGCAAGCTCAACGGGTTGCCTCACTCCCAGCTGCTCCACTGGTTGCCGACGCTCACCGCCGGCACCGTGACGGGACAGACGCAGGCGGCGTGGACCGTCGAGGGCAACAGCGACTACATCGTGCTCGGCGGCGAGTTCCCGCGAGTGAACAACACACCTCAGCAGGGCCTGGTCCGCTTCGCGAACAGGTCGATCGCTCCCAACAAGGACGCGATCCAGGGGTATCCGGAGCTGACCCCGACGGTCGCCGGCATCCTCCCCGGATCACTCCGGGTGTCCTGGCAGGCGGCGTGGGACCGGGACAACGCACGCCTGACCTACGAGGTGCTGCGGGGAGAGACCGTCGCGACCTCGACCGTCATCGGCACCGTCACCTTCGATCGCTCCAACTGGTGGACGCGACCGAAGCTCGCCTTCGTCGACACCACGGCGCCTCCGGGATCGACCCAGACCTATCGGATCCGTGTCCGTGACCCGCTCGGGAACGGCTTCGCCAGCCTCCCGACGACCGGGACGGTTCCGGAGGGGACGGTTTCACCGAGCGCCTACCGCAGTTCTGTCCTGGCCGACTCTCCGGCCAAGTACTGGCGACTCGGCGAGCCCAATGGCACGACCGGCTACGACCAGGTCGGAGCCGATGACCTGACCCTGGCGTCGTCGACGACACGCGGGGTCGCCGGCGCCCTGGCAGGCGACACCGACACCGCCACGACGTTCCCGTCGAGCGGCAACGCCCCGGGATCCACGACCGGGACGGCTGCGTCGGGATCGCAGAACTTCAGCGTCGAGGCGTGGTTCAGGACCAACACCAACCGCGGCGGCAAGATCGTCGGCTTCGGCAACCGCAACGACCGTCTCAGCAGCACCTACGACCGTCACATCTACATGACGAACGCTGGGCAGCTGCGCTTCGGCGTCTACGACGGATCGGCGCGGACCGTGTCGTCCTCGACGGCGTTCAACGACAACCAGTGGCACCACGTGGTCGGGCAGATGGGTCCGGGCGGGATGAAGCTCTACGTCGACGGGATCCTCGTCGGAGCTGACGCGTCCGCGACGACAGCTCAGACGTACGGTGGGTACTGGCGGATCGGTGGCGACACGTTGGGATCCTGGCCGTCGGCGCCGAGCTCGAACGCCTTCGCCGGGACGATCGACGAGGTCGCCGTCTACGAGTCACAGCTCAGCCAGGCCCAGATCCGGGCGCACTTCCTCGCCAGCGGCAAGACCCCCGGATGGCCGACCCGTCCGGCCGACGCCTACGGCGGTGCCGTCTGGGACTCGAACCCGGACATGTACCTGCGCCTCGACGAGACCTCCGGCAGCTCGGCCTCCAACCGGATGACGGCACAGCTGGGCGCCACAGCGACGGGGACGACCTGGGGCGGAGCGCCGTCCCCTGCGAACCCGGCAGGTACCTCGGTCGAGTTCAACAGCTCCGATGACCGGGTCGTCGGCACCACGCTGTACAACAACCCGACCACCTTCTCGCTCGAGACCTGGGTCCGAACCACCGACGGCAACGGGGGTCGGATCATCGGGTTCGGCGACTCCACCGCGGCGACGAGCTCCAACTACGACCGGCACCTCTACCTGTTGAGCGACGGTCGTCTGCGCTACGGAGTGTGGACCGGCTCGGCCGCCACCATCGATTCTCCGACGGCGGTCAACGACGGTCAGTGGCACCACGTCGTGGTGACCAACCGTCCCGGTGAGCAGAAGCTGTACGTCGACGGCGTCGCCGTCGCCACCGGGACAGCCGCGACAGCGCAGGACTACAGCGGCTACTGGCGTCTCGGCAGCGACAACATCTGGGACGGTGACCGCAACTACATCGGTCTGATCGACGAGGCATCGGTCTATCCCTCCGTGCTGTCGCCGGAGGCGGTCACCGCCCACTGGGTCGCCGCCGGCGGTGCACCTCAGAACCTGCCGCCGACGGCAGCGTTCACGTCGTCGACCAGCAACCTCGCCCTGTCGGTCGACGCGACGGGCTCCTCCGATCCCGAGGGCACATCGCTTTCGTACTCGTGGAACTGGGGTGACGGCACGGACGCCGGTTCAGGTGTGACGGCAACGCACACCTACGCCACCGCGGACGACTACGACATCACGCTCACCGTGACCGACGGTGCCGGGGCCACTCACTCGATCACCCACTCGGTGACGGTGACGGCTCCGCCGCCAGCGAACGTGGCGCCGACTGCCGAGTTCAATCCGACGGTGAACGGTCTGGGTGTGTCCGTGGACGGTTCGGCGTCGTCGGATCCCGACGGTTCGATCGCTTCGTACTCGTGGAACTGGGGTGACGGCACGGACGCCGGTTCAGGTGTGACGGCGTCGCACACGTATGCGGCGGCAGGTCCCTACACGGTGACGTTGACGGTGAC
>CAZNQK010000168.1:0-3755 GCA_964575165.1 uncultured Aquihabitans sp.
GGGTTGCCAGGTCGAAGGCCACCGACAGGCCCTTCTGGCCCTGGGCCAGGTTGCGGCGATAGAACGCGTTGGAGTCCTCGGCGGTGGAGAAGCCCGCGTACTGGCGGATCGTCCACGGCTGGTTGACGTACATCGTCGGGTAGGGGCCGCGCAGGAACGGGGCGAGTCCCGGATAGGTGTGGAGGAAGTCGAGTCCGTCGAGGTCGGCCGCCGAGTAGAGCGGAGCGACCTCGATCCCCTCGGGGGTCTCCCAGGTCGCATCGCCGTCCGTACCCGCCGCGGCCTCGGCCCAGCGGTCACGGGCGCCCGGCGGTGTGGCCGTCGGGGCGGGCAGGTCGAACGAGCTCAGGTCGGGGACCTCGAAGCGTCGGGTGGTCATGAGCGCTCCTCCGAGCCGTCGAGGCCGAGTGTCGTGTGGGCCCGTTCCAGGACGGCGAGGACGTCGACGCCGACGTGCACGAACTCGTCGACCCCCGCTGCCTGCTCGGCGTCGCGTCGGTCACCGGGGTTGCCGGCCAGGTAGACGACGGCCGCTCCCGCGGCCTTCAGCGCCGACGCGGTCGCTTCGGCCTGCTCGGCGTAGCGGGCGTCCGTTGAGCAGATGCACACCAGCCGGGCGCCGCTCGAGGTGAAGTCCTCGGCGGCCTCGGCTGCGTCGGCGAACCCGGTCGTCGACCCGCGGTCCGAGGTGGCCGCCCGCAGGCCCCCAGCCTCGAACAGGTTCTTGGCGTAAGTCGCCCGGGCCGTGTGGGTGGCGACCGGGCCGAGGTTGGCGAGGAACACCGTCGGGTCCTCACCGCCGTCACGGGCGGTGTCGGCGTTGTCCCGCAGCACCTCGAAGCGTTCGGCCCACCGGACCGGCACGAGCAGCGGACGGGCGTCGCCGGCTCCGGCGGTGTCGGCAGGAGGCCGGTCCTCGTCGAGGTTCGGGAACTCGCTGACGCCGGTGATCGGAGCCCGCCGCGTGGCGACACGGGCGAGCCGGGCATCGCGCACCTCGTCGACACGCGACGCGAGGGTTCCGTCGAGCAGCACGGCCGGCATGCCGCCGGCCGCTTCGAGCTCCTGGAAGGTCGACCAGCCCACAGACGCCAGTTCGTCGGTCAGGCTCTCGACGTAGCCGGAGCCTCCCGCCGGGTCGAGGACCCGGCCCAGGTTCGACTCCTCCTGGAGGAGCAGCTGCGTGTTGCGGGCCATGCGTCGACCCAGGTCGCTCGGATCCCCGAGCAGCACGTCGTACGGCATGGCCGTGACGCCGTCGGCGCCGCCGACACCGGCGGCGAACACCGCAGCGGTCGTGCGCAGCATGTTCACCCACGGATCGCGGCGTGTGAGCATCCGGCTGGCGACCACCGCGTGGACGTGTGGCGCCCGGGCATCTTCCGACACGCCGCAGGCACCGAGCAGCGTGGCCCAGAGGCGGCGGGCGGCGCGGAGCTTGGCGATCGTGGCGAACACGTCCTCGTCGGCACCGAGCTCGAGTTGGATCTGTGCGGCAGCGTCGTCTGCTGTCATCCCGGCGTCGGACATCGCCCGGAGGTACGCAGCACCGACCGAGAGCATGACGGCCAGCTCCTGGGCCTCGGACGCTCCGGCCTCGACCGCCGGGAGGGTGCTCACGGTCACGGCCCGCGCCGACGGGTTCTCGGCCGCGGTGCGCGCTGCCAGCGCTCCCAGCTCTTCGAGCAAACCGGCGGGATCACGACCATCAGCCCCGTGCGTCGCCAACGCCGCGATCGGGTCGGCCCCGAAGCCGGCGACCACGGTGGACGGGTCGAGCCCCCGCTCGGTCCACAGCGCGACCATGGCGTCGGCCGCAGCGGCGAAGTCGAAGCCGGGTCGCAGCGCGATGGGTGCCAGCTCGACGTGAACGCCGTCGAGCACGGCCCGCAGGCGCTCTGGATCGCCGTCCCAGTTCACCTCGAGGCTCGTCACCCCGCGTTCGAGGTCCTGGATGGCCCGTGCGTTGGCGGTTGCGACGTCGGGCCCGGACACGACGGATCGGACGTCCCATGCCGCATCGAGCGGTCGGGCCGCCTGTGACCCACGGGTGAAGGGGACCTGACCGGGGAAGCCCGCCTCGTCCGCCGAGCCCGGAGAGCTGTCGGGCGTGTAGAGGGGCTGGACGGTGATGCCGTCAGCGGTGCTCGACACCAGCTTGGTGAACGGAGCGCCCTTGAGCACCTTGTCGACCGCCGCGAGCCAGGCGTCCTCGTCGGCAGGATCGAACCCCCCGGCGAGCGCCGTTCCTGAATCTGTGAGCCCGGTCGGATCGGACAACTCAGCCTCCACGTCCCCGGCGACCGCTCCGATCGCCGACGTGCGAGGTTACCGAACCTCGGTCGAGGACTCCGAGGCCGGTCCGCCCACCTCAGGCCGCTGTCTGTTCCTCCGACGGCTCCGGGTGGTGGAACACGAGCAGGGTGCCGACGCCTGCAGCAACGCCGAGCACACCGGCGATGATCGCCCCCCGCCAGTCCCTGGTGAGGTCATCGGCGATGCCGAACGCGTTGTCGAGCGACCAACGACCGGGGCCCAGAGCACCGATCCCCCAGGCGAGGAAGCCGAAGACCATCACGTACTCCCAGCCGTTCTTGAACATGAAGAACGAGCCACGGTGGTCGGTGCGCGAGGCCACGACCATGATCCCGATGAGGCCGGCGGCGGCGAAGGGGGTGAGCAGGCCGACTGCGAGAAGGATGCCTGCACCGATCTCGGTCGACGCTGCCATCCAGGCGTTGAGCTTGCCGGGCTTCATGCCCATGCTCTCGAACCAGCCGGCGGTGCCCTCGATCTTCCCGCCCCTGAACACCTTGTTGTAGCCGTGCAGGAACAGCGTCACACCCGCGACGACACGCAGGACGAGCAGTATCACATCGAACTCACCGGAACTGACGTATGTCATGTTGACCTCCGGGTCGCGATCGTAGGCTGCCGCCGGCACGACCTATCGACTCCGGGGGTGGAGACGTGGCAGAACTGAGGCAGTTCCCGACCGACTGGGAGCGGGCGTTGGCGGTGGTCGCACATCCCGACGACCTCGAGTACGGCGCCGCGTCGGCGATCGCACGCTGGACCGCCGAGGGCCGTCACGTCTCGTACCTGCTGGTCACAGATGGCGAGGCGGGAATCGACACGATGGCACCCGACGTGTGCGGTCCATTGCGTCGGGCCGACGAGGAGGCCTCCGCGGCCATCGTCGGGGTCGAGTCGGTCGAGTTCATGGGTCGACCCGACGGGTACGTCGTCGCGGACCTCGACCTGCGTCGCGACCTGACCGCCTACATCCGCCGGCACCGTCCCGACGCGCTGATCTCCATCAACTTCCGGGAGCACTGGGGCGGGCTCGGGTGGAACCACGTCGATCACCGTGAGACGGGTGTCGCGCTGCTCGACGCGGCCCGTGACGCCGGCAACCGCTGGCTGTTCACGGACCTGACCGACCCGGTGACGGGTGAGGTCCTCGCCCCGTGGTCGGGCGTCAAGTTCGCGGCGTTCGCCAGCTCTGACGAGTCGACCCACGCCGTCGACATCACCGACTGGATCCACAAGGGCATCGAGTCGTTGGAGGCGCACCGCACCTACCTGGACGCCCTCCCGCCCGGCACCGCCGGGGTCGACCCCGACCCGTTCCTCCGGGGCATGGCCGAGTTCACCGGTCCCCGCCTCGGAGTCGAGCTCGCGGTCGCGTTCGAGGTCATCGACCTCTGAGCAGGTCAGCCGTCCCCACAACCCGTCCCCAATTCCCCGTTCTG
>CAZNQK010000169.1:0-2817 GCA_964575165.1 uncultured Aquihabitans sp.
GCGCCGGCGCGTGCTCAGCGATCAGTCGGGCAGCCTCGGTCCGGACGTCGTTGGCGAACGGAGGGGCAACGGTGCAGAGCTGGTCGGCCTGCGCCTTCACCGCCGCGACCATCTCGGGGTGCTGATGGCCGAGGTTGAGGTTCACGAGCTGCGAAGCGAAGTCGAGGAACCGGTTGCCCTCGTTGTCCCAGAACCAGGCGCCGTCGCCACCGGCGATCGGCAGCGGCGAGATCAGATCCTGCGCCGACCAGGAGTGGAACACATGACGCCGATCGGCCGCCGTGCTCTCGGCGTTGCTCGGTGATGTGCTCGGCTGAGGAGGTGCGGGTTCGGTGGTGGTCACGGCCACCACGTTACGACGCCGGGGGTGCTAGCCATCGGGGCATGTCGCAGCCTTCGCAGCCTTCGCAGTCACCGCAGCCCACGCAGCCCCCGCAGTCGGGTCCGGTCCTGCTCGTCGAGGACGACGGCGGCGTCCGGACCCTGACGCTGAACCGACCCGAGGCGCTGAACGCCTTCAACCAGGACCTCTGGTACGCCACGGCCGAGGCGCTGGAGGCTGCCGCAGCCGATGACGGGGTCCGCTGCGTGCTGATCACCGGAACCGGCCGTGCGTTCTCCGCTGGGCAGGACCTCGGGGAGATGAGCGATCCGAGCGTCTTCGAGGGCCAGGAGCCCGGCTACCAGCGGTTCATGCCGGTCCTGGAGACGTTCCCCAAGCCGGTCGTCGCCGCAGTCAACGGCGTCGGAGTCGGGATCGGTCTGACCATGCTCCTGCACTGCGACATCGTGTTGATCTCCGACGACGCCCGGCTGAAGGTCCCGTTCATCTCGCTCGGCGTCACGACGGAGGCGTCGGCCAGCCTGTTGATGCCGGCGACGATGGGGTGGCAGCGGGCCGCCGAGGTCCTGTTCACAGAGCCGTGGATCGACTCCGCACAGGCGGTGGCGGACGGCATCGCACTGAGGTCGGTGCCGTCCGACCAGCTGATGGATGAAGCACGCCGGATCGCCGGTCACATCGGCTCGCTCCCCCTCGCGCCCCTGCTGGCCACTAAGCGCCTCATGCTCGCCGGACGTGCCGACGCCGTCGCTGCCGCCCGGCTGCGCGAGGTCGGCGAGTTCGAGTCGCTGGTCGCGGACATGCTGTCGGGATGATCGACGTCGATCCCGGCTGAGCCGTCCGGCCCTTCTTCGGCCCGGGATCTCAACCCGGCCGGTGATCGCGTCGACACCGCTCCGGTGAAGGTCGCACGACTCATGATTCTCGCCTCGGCAGCGGTGTCGATCCCGCTGCTCGCCGCGTGCGGCGCTCCTCCCCCGTCGTCTCCACCATCGGTGGCCGGACCGGCGGTGTCGGGGCTGTCGACGACCACCTCCGCTCCGCCTGCGACGACCGCGCCGATCACGCCCCCCGCCTACGACATCGTGGTCCGACCGGTCGGGACCGTCGCCCCCGACGTGCTCGCGGCCTTCCAACAGGCCGAGCACCGGTGGGAGCAGATCATCACCGCCGATGTGGCCGACGTCGGCGCCTCCGGCTTCAACGGGTGTCTCGGTGCCGGGCCGACCGGGACGATCGACGACCTGGTGATCGACGTCGAGATCGCACCGGAGGACGGACCCGGAGGGATCCTCGGTTCAGCGGGTCCGTGCAGCATCAGCTCGGGCGACGGCCTCCCTCGAGCGGGACTGATGCGATTCGATGCCGACGACGTCGCCGCCATGCAGGCCTCGGGGAGGCTGCTCCCCGTCGTGCTCCACGAGATGGGTCACGTGTTGGGGATCGGGACCTTGTGGAAGAGTCCGCTCATCATCGGGAAGGGCACCTCGGACCCACGGTTCACCGGCCTGGGGGCGGTGCTGGCATGGCACGACGTCGGCGGGACGGGGAGCGTCCCTGTCGAGGACGCCGGCGGACCCGGCACACGTGACAGCCACTGGCGGGAGTCGACCTTCGGCAACGAGCTCATGACCGGCTGGATCGGATCGTCGACGAACCCGCTCAGCGCCGTCACGATCTCGTCCCTCGCCGACCTCGGCTACGGCGTCGACCCCACCCGGGCCGACGACTACATGCCTCCTTCGTGGATCATGGCGCCGGCGATGCGCTCCACCGAGGAGGACATCCGGGCGAGAGAAGAGCTCGTCACGCCTGACGGCACCCTCTGACCCGGATCCCGAACGACCCACCCCCAACGAACTCGGGTCGGATGACGCCGACATGGGGCGCGAGACGACCCGAGTTCCGCTGGCCCACCCAACTCGGGTCGGATGACGCCGACATGGGGCGCGAGACGACCCGAGAACGACCGTGGCGGTAGCGTCGCGTCGGAAAGGGGGAACCGTCGTGGACCTGACGATCGCCGCCATCCCGTTCTTCTTCGGGTCGATGGGGCTCGAGGCCGCCGCCCAACGCAGGCGCCTGGCCCGGGGCGAGCCGCCACGAGCTGGCGACTACGAGCGCGACGACACGATCACCAGCCTGTCGATGGGTGTGCTCAGCCTCGCGATCCCTGCCGTCACCACGCCGTTGTTCCGCAAGTTCGACGTGTTCGGAGGCCGCTACCGGAAGGTCGTGCTGGGCACCGCCGCCGGCGCGGCAGCCATCGCCGTCGCCGCCGACGCCGTCGCCCGGTCCAGGCATCTACAGGCCGGCGAGATCCCCGCACCCTCCGTCGACCCCACGGACGAGATCCCACCCACGCTCGGTCCGGACGCCACAGCCGACCCCGAGGACACAGCTCCGGAGAACCGGGCGACACGACGGTCACGTGCCCGTTCGGCGTGGAGCAGGGTCGCCGGGACGTCGGCGGC
>CAZNQK010000169.1:2827-3752 GCA_964575165.1 uncultured Aquihabitans sp.
GGACCCCCGGGCCCCCCCCCGCGCCGGGGCCCGTTCGGGGGGGCGCGGGGGCGCGGGGCCGTGGGGGCCGCGGGCGATCGCCGCGACCGGCGCCGCCGTCGCCGGGACCTGGGCCGCGCGCACCACCGCACGCCGCATGTACGAACGGCGGCTGCTGCCGGACCTGGGCACCGGCGTGTTGGCCCACGTCGTCGCGATCGCCGGCTGGGACTTCATCTACTACTGGAACCACCGGTTCATGCACACCAGTCGCTACATGTGGGCGCTGCACGTCGTTCACCACTCGAGCGAGCGGTACAACCTGTCGACGGCGCTGCGGCAGCCGGTCGCCGACTCGCTGGGCACCTTCGTTCCGTACGGGTTGATGGGTCTGCTCGGCGTCCGCCCCCAGGTGATCGAGACGGCTCGTGGCGTGAACCTCATCTACCAGTACTGGATCCACACCGAGGCAATCACGAAGCTCGGCGCATTCGAGAAGTGGTTCAACACCGCCTCGCACCACCGTGTGCACCACGGCAGCAACCGCCAGTACCTCGACCGCAACCACGGGAGCATCCTGATCGTCTGGGACCGCCTCTTCGGGACGTTCGAGGTCGAGGACGAGCCGGTGGTGTACGGCCTCACGAAGAACATCGGGACCTTCAACCCGATCGTGGTCGCGACCCACGAGTACGTCGACATCGCCCGCGACGTCGCGACCTCCGACACCTGGTCGGACCGACTCTCGTTCGTCTTCCGGGGACCGGGCTGGGCCTATGACCGCCATCGCGAGCTCGGCGTCGTCCACGCCCACCGCGCCGAGGAAGCCGCCCCCATCGCAGGGTGAAACCGCCCCCCGACCCCGACCCAGCCCAGCCCGACCCCGACCAGCCCAGCCCAGCCCAGCGTGTTCTGTGTGTATCTCACGTCGTCTGACGACGTGAGA
>CAZNQK010000170.1:0-3688 GCA_964575165.1 uncultured Aquihabitans sp.
CACCCGGTAGCGGATCCACTCGAACCCGTTCTTGAGGGTCACACGGCCCCTCGTTCCCGCCGGGACTCCTGGGAGGTCCTCGGCCAGTACGACCTTGGCCCCGACCTTCAGCTGATCGTCGTCGCTCTTCTTCGCCATCGCCGACACGGTACTCGCGTCGGGCGCAGCACCTCTCCCCGGCTCAAGGGGCACTGACAGGTCGGTCGAAAGGCAGCGGAGCCACCCCCAGTCGGTTCCGGCGCGTACCGAGCATCCGTGGATCGAGCGGACGCCGTGACACCTGATCGGTCGACCTCCCGGCGATGATCCCGGCGGGGTCGAGTCCGAGCGCCCCGGCGATGCGGAGGCCGATCCCGTGACGGCTCAGGCGCTCAGGTCCCGGGAGGTGCCACACCCCGGAGCGCTCGTCGCGGTCCAGGGCCACCATCGCCCACATCTCGAGGGCGAGGTCGGCAGCCCTGATCGGCTGACGCATCTCGTCGGCGAAGAGGGTGACCGGCCGCCCGCCCGACAGACCTGCGACCAGCGCGGCGGTGGCCCGGTCGAGCGGACCGAGCGGACCGAGCGAGGGGACGAGAGACGTCCGGGTGATGCACGCATCGGGAACCACCGACCGGACGACCTCCTCGGCCTCGGCCTTCCACGAGCCGTAGTCGGTGATCGGGTCGGGCGATGCGTCCTCCGTGTACGGCGGCGCGTCCCCGGCGAACACGACGTCGGTCGACAGGTGCATCAGCGACGACCCGATCGACGCGGCGGCGCGTGCGAGGTTCGCTGTCGCGTCGACCACGGCATCGCGTCGATCCGGCGCGTACGCCGCGTGCACCACCACGTGGGGACGCACCGAGTCGAGCAGTCCGTCCACGAGCGGGACGTCCAGGAGATCGAGCACGTGAACCGTCGCTGCGCCTCGCACCGCAGCCGGCACCGGAGTGATGTGCTCGGTCAGGTGCAGCTCGACCCCGTCGGGTGCAGTGCGCGCCAGCCAACCTGCGACGTTGCCCGCTCCCCCTGTGACGAGCACCCTCATCGGTCCGGCCTCCAGCCGATCAGCGACCGGAACGACGGGTCTCGGACCAGGTCATCCCCTGTTCGACATCGACATCGTGGGGCAGACCCAGCACCCTCTCCGAGACGATGTTGCGCTGCACGTCGCCGGTCCCGCCGCCGATCGTCAGAGCTTGGGCGAACAGGTACCCGTAGTGCCAGAGAGCCACATCGGTGCCGAGCGGACCCCCGCCGGTCAACATCCCAGATGCATCAGCCAGGTCCTTCGCGAGGCCCATGATCCGCTGCCCGTGCTCATCGGCCAGGATCTTGCGGATCGACGCCTCGGGGCCGGGTTGGCGTCCCTTGATCGCTGCGGTGACGGTGCGCATCCGGATCAGGCGCAGGATCTCGGACTCGATGTGAAGATCCGCGGCACGCTGGCGGAGCACAGGATCGGTCAGCCCACCCGAACCTCGTATGACGTCGAGAAGGTCACCCGCGTCGGGGCCCATACCCCACAGCGCACCCCCGGAGGAGAGCGACACCCTCTCGTTGGCGAGCGTCACCTTCGCCAGCCGCCATCCGTCGTCCGCCTCACCCACCAGCAGCTCGTGCGGGATGCGGACGTCGGTGAGGAACACCTCGTTGAAGTTGTGGGCACCCGTCATCTCGACGATGGGACGGATCTCGATCCCGGGCAGGTCCATGGGGCAGATGAAGTAGGAGATGCCCTTGTGCTTGGGCGCGTCGGGGTCGGTGCGGGCGATCAGGATCCCGTAACGCGAGTAGTGGGCCAGCGACGTCCAGATCTTCTGGCCGTTCACGATCCACTCATCGCCGTCACGAACGGCGCGGGTCCCGAGCGCCGCCAGGTCGGAGCCCGCGCCCGGCTCGCTGAACAGTTGACACCAGGTGTCCTCGCCGGACAGCAGCCCGAACAGGTACCGCTCCTTCTGCTCATCGGTACCGGCGGCGAGGATGGTCGGGCCCGCCCAACCGATCCCGATCGGGTTGTTCGGACGGCGGACCTTCGCTGCCCGGAGCTCCTCGTCGATCACGAGCTGATGCACCGGATCGGCATCGAGGCCCCACGGCTTCGGCCAGTGTGGTGCCACGTATCCGGCCTCGGCCAGGTCCCGCCCGCTGGGGTCGGGGTGATCCTCCAACCACGCCCGCACGGCTACCCGTCGGGGGTCGTCGGAGCCGGGGAGTTCGAAGTCCATGTCGGCGGACGGTACCGTGCGGCGCACGTCGTCGCACGGAGCGGGCCCACGTCCGGAACGTACGGCGGAACCGAGCAGCGACCAAGGGGGACGACCGATGGCCGGATGGAACTTCGCCGATCTGTGGGAGGCGGTGGCGGACAGGTTCCCCGACGCGCAGGCCCAGGTGCAGGGCGACCGTCGCGACACGTGGCGCCAGTTCGACCAGAACGCCGACGCGCTGGCGCAGCACCTGCTCGACGGCGGCGCTCAGCAGCAGGACAAGGTCGCGCTGTACCTCTACAACTGCCCCGAGTACATGCAGAGCGCCTATGCCGCGTTCAAGGCCGCCCTGGTGCCGGTCAACACCAACTACCGCTACCTCGACGACGAGCTCGTCTACCTGTGGGACAACGCGGACGCCATCGCTGTCGTGTTCCACGGCACGTTCGCGGATCGGATCGCGGCGGTGAAGGACCGGGTCCCGAAGGTGCGGCACTGGATCTGGGTCGACGACGGCTCCGGGCCATGCCCCGACTGGGCGGAGGACCACGGTGAGGTCGTCGCCCGGACCACGGAGCGGGTCAGCCCGCCGTGGGGTCGCAGCGGCGACGACATCGTCATGATCTACACGGGCGGCACGACCGGAATGCCCAAGGGCGTGATGTGGCGCCAGGACGACCTGATCGCCGTCACCTGTTCGACCGGCAATCCGAAGCTGGCCCAGGACGCCGAGGCCTCGGGCGGAGCCGTTGCCATCGCCGCAGACCTCACCGGACCCGGCGCACCGGGCCTGCCCGCCTGTCCGCTCATGCACGGCACCGGCTGGTTCTCGGCCAACATCTACCTCACGCAGGGAGGCTCGGTCGTCACCCTCGAGGACCGCTCGCTCGACTGGATCGAGGTGCTCGACACCGTCGAGCGAGAGAAGGTCGGCGCGCTGTCCATCGTCGGCGACGCGTTCGCCAAGCCGATGGTGCGCACCCTCGACGACAACCCCGGACGATGGGACCTGTCGAGCCTCGTGATCGTGGCGTCCTCGGGCGTCATGTGGTCCGAATCGGTCAAGGCCGACATGCTCCGCCACAACCCGGGGATGTTCCTCGTCGACACCTTCTCCTCGTCGGAGGCGATCGGCATGGGCAGCTCGATCTCCGCCGGCGGCGCGGCCGAGAGGACCGCGCACTTCTCCCTCGGCGAGGGGTGCAAGGTGTTCTCCGACGCCGGTATCCCGCTCGAGCCGGGATCGGGCGAGCGGGGACGTGTCGCTGTGCCCGGTCGGGTGCCGATCGCCTACTACAAGGACCCCGACAAGTCGGCTGCGACCTTCATCACCCACGACGGCGTCCGATACTCGATGCCCGGCGACTACGCCACGGTCGAGGCCGACGGCACCATCACCTTGCTCGGTCGCGGTTCGGTGTGCATCAACACCGGCGGAGAGAAGGTCTTCCCCGAAGAGGTCGAGGAGGCGCTCAAGACCGATGACTCGGTCT
>CAZNQK010000171.1:0-3663 GCA_964575165.1 uncultured Aquihabitans sp.
GGCAGGCGGAGGCGATGGCCCCGTCCGAGGCGACGTCAGGGGACGGTGAGGTGCAGGACCGGGTCCGGGCCCTCTGCGACGGTCATGTACGACCCGCCGTCGGGGGCGAACGCGATCGACTCGCCCTGGAGCTCGCCGGGGGACGGTCCCGAGCACGGCGTGGTCGAGAACGCGGCCCAGAGCGGCTCGCCGGCGGGTCGCCGGTACAGGTCGACGGCGCCGTAGGACCGCAGGGCGACCAGCGATCCGTCCCGGGTGACATCCGCGCCGGTGACCAGCGTGCCCGGCTCCAACGGAACTTCGCCGACCCGTTCGAGCGTGGTCGTCGACCCGGCTGCCAGACCGGCGGGGGCCCGATAGACGCCCGAGGTCCCGAGCCGTGACCACTCCTTGGTGACGAACACCAGGTCTCCCGAGACGGGATCGACGACCATCGCCTCGACGTCGTGGGGGCCGTCGGCGAAGCGCAGGTTCAGCGTCTCGGCCGTGGCTCGCAGCTGCTGCGGAACCGTTCCACGGTCGATGACCGGCTCGGTGAATCGGTACACCCGCATGGTGGTCCGGCTGGTCGCGGCCTTGTCGGTGCGCATCAGGTTGTTGCCGGTGTCGCCCACGTAGAGCGTGGGGTTCATGCCATGCATCGGCGGGCCGATGGCGAGCGACTCCCAGTCGCGGGCCTCGGCGCCGGCGATGTCGACGGTGGCGAGCAGGTCCCCGTCGGTCCCGAGGGCGAAGATGCGGGCGGTGTCGCCGCTGTCGTTGGTGATCCACCAGGCGTCGGCGTTGACCCACGACGCCACGAGTCCCGACGCCTCGGTGATCTCGGGGGTGTTGATCCTGCCGGCATCGCTCACCTCGGGAGCGTCGCCACACACCGCGTCCATCAACTGGGCGGGTGGCGTGGCCGACGGCGCGGTCGAAGCCGGGTCGTCGCCGTGTCCTCCCGCCCGACCGACGCGGGCTGCGCTGTTCTCGATCGAGCACCCACCGAGGAGCGAAGCGGAACCGGCCAGCACGAGCACCGCCGCCAGGCGGAGAAAGCGCCGGATCGGGCCCCGGGCCGGAGAGCGTCGCCGGGACCGAACGGACTCGTTCATCGGGCCGACCCCACTCCGGAGCGGGAACGTGCCACCTCGGTGATGACGTGCAGACAGGCGGGGTCGGTGGTGCCGGGCACGACGATGAGCTCGTCGACGCCGGCGGCCTCGGCCCCGTCGAGCACCCGGTGCAGTCCGTCGGCGCCGAACACCGGTGCGGCGTCGGCCATGGCCCGGGCGAAGCGGTCGCCGAAGACGGCCAGGTAGTCGTAGGTGAACGCCTGGAGCACGCCCCGGTCATCGGCGGTGCCGGCCACGGCGAAGCACCCGGTGACGAGCCGCGGCGCCTCGGATCGCCCGGCGTCGGTCCAGGCCCGGCCGACGAGGTCCACGGCTGCGACCATGCCGGCCGGGTCGGCGTCGATGGAGAAGCCGGTGACGCCGTCGGCCCAGCGGGCGGCTCGGGCGAGCGACTTGGGGCCCATCGCAGCGGCGAGCAGCTCGGGTCCGCCGTGTTGGACGGGTGTGGGTCCGATCGGATCGGCGCCGTCGAACGGCGGGTGACCGGCCCAGAGGCGGCGCAGCTCGGCGACGAGGTCGTCGAGGCGCTGGTGAAGGCGCTCGTACGGCGACCCGGCGGACCGGTAGTCGTGCTCGCGTCCGCCGACGCCGAGCCCTACGCTCAGCCGTCCGTCGCACAGCACGTCGAGGGTGGCGAGCTGCTTGGCCAGGATGGCGGCGGAGTGCAGCGGTCCGACGGCGACGTTCACGAACACCCGCACTCGCTCTGTCAGTGCGGCGGCAGCGGCGTTGGTGACCAGCATCTCCTGGTTGTGGAAGCTGATCCGCTCTCCGCACGACACCGACGAGAACGGACCCGCGTCGATGCCCTGGGCCCATGTGATCGTGGTCCGCCGTGTGTAGTCGCGCGCCATGGTGGGCAGCGCGACGCCGATCTCCATGAACGGACGAGGGTAGAGCATGACGACGGTCACGCCGAGTCGACAGGCATTTCACCTACCCTCCCCGTCATGTCACAGAGGACCCGTCGGCTGCTCGGAACCGTTGCGATCGTTGCGGCGATCGCCCTGGCGGCGGGCGCTTGCAGCGGCTCATCCGACGACGACGACAAGAAGGCATCGGGCGACGAGTCGACGACGACAACAGCCCAGGGCACGGATCGCCCCGAGGGCGAGTGGAACATCGTGCGCTGGCAGACGGCACGCGCCGGCGCCCCCCAGATGGGTGATGCGCAGGCGTCGGTGTCGAAGCTGGAGCCGACGTGCAAGAGCGGCCCGTGCGACATCGAGGTGACCCCGGCCGGAGCTCAGGGGACGTACCGCCCCGAGGGCTACCCGCTGACCGACCCGGTGGAGCCCGGCGAGCCGTACACGTTGACGTGGGACGAGGCGACCGGGTCGTACTTCAACTCCTCGGTCACGACCACGGACTGCACGACGACATCCGGCGACGTCGCGGACGGCTACTCGGTCACCCGCGTCACCCGGCTCCAGTTCCATCCGGCCACGAAGGATCAGCCCGAGTCGCTCCACGGCACCATGGAGGAGTCGGCCAAGGGCACTCCCGAGGGCGCGGCGAAGGGCTGCACGGACTACGCCGCGACCTGGTCGGTGGCAGGAGCCCCGGTGGGGGCGTTCGACGGCGCCGACGGGCCGGCGTTCGCGGATGCCTACACCGTGACCGAGATCGTCGACGCCACCCAGCCCGCGGAGACCCGGCCCCGAGGCTTCCGGGGGATCATCCTCGAGGATGCCGCGGTGACCGTCGAAGGCGACACGGCGAAGCTGGTCGGCACCCTGGGCACTCCTGCGACGTTGCGTGAGGCGGACGGGACCTGGTCGGGATCGGCAACGTCGGACACCGGGCGCTGCTCGGAGGGCGAGGGTCCCGGCGAGTACGACTCGACCGAGCAGTGGAGCGAGCTGCGCGCCGTGGCGGCGACCGAGGACGGTGCTCCGATCCTCGTCGGGCACTGGGAGCAGATCCACAACCCGAACGCGGCGGGCACCTCGGCGGGCTGCACGATGACCTCGAACCAGGGTTTCGTGATCCTGGTGCCGAAGGCAGCCGTCGACGGGACGGGTTCGGGCGCGGGCGGCGGGGCCTCGTCCACCGACACGACGGCGCCCGAGTCGGGCGGTTCGAGCACGTCGACGCCGACCACGATGGCGGGCCACGGCACCGGCCACTGACCGACGCCCATGCACCGATCTCGAGGGATCGGTGGATACCGTGGATGGAGTCACGATCAGAGGAAGGGAGCGAGATGTCCAACTCGTGGAACCCGTCGGGCATGCCGCCCACCAGCCAGGTGCCACCGGTGCCACCGCCCGGCACCCCGGGAGCACCGGTCCCGCCGGGGGTTCCCGCGCCTAAGCGGCCGATGTCGCCGATCGCGATCGTCGCCATCACTCTCGGCGCCGTCGTGCTGGTGGTAGCTCTCGTCGCCGGGGCGTTCGCGCTCGGGCGAAGTGGCGACGACGATGCCGCTTCAACCACCACCGCCTCGACCACGTCGACGACGGTCGCTCCCACCACCGCTGCCCCGACGACCGCCGCCCCGACCACGCCACCGGCGCCGGTGACCACGATCGTCGGCGACGTC
>CAZNQK010000172.1:0-3599 GCA_964575165.1 uncultured Aquihabitans sp.
TGATCGATCCAGGTGATGTCGATGAGCGGCAACAGGTCGTCGTGCAGCACCCGCGCCGCCTCGAGTCCGAGCCGTCGCTGCACCAGGGCGCTCGACTCGAGGACGATCCCGCTGTGGGTCACCATGTGGTCGCCGTCGAGCAGTCGGTTCCAGATCGCTCCTGCCGCCGTGTTGTTCGGGTCCGATGCCGTCAGCAGCGCATACAGAGCCGAGGTGTCGACCAGGACGGTGGATCGATTCATGATCCCCATATGTCGTCGAGTGCCGCGTCGTGGTCCTCGGAGACGTCGGATCGGCCGTCGCCGGTGTCGTCGGTGAACCTTCCGACGGCGGCTCTCGCCGCGGCGACGCGTCGCTCGCGCTCCTCGTCTGCGAGCAGCCGGTCGAGCGCCTCTCTGAGCAGTGCCGACTGAGACTTCTGTCGGAGCGCCGAGAGACGCCGTAGACCCTCGGCCTGGTCCTCGGTCATCGAGATCTGGGTCCGGATCACGTCGTCATGATAACGAGTACCCACACCATGATGGTATGGCCGACTCCTGGTGCGCAGCCCGGGTTTGAACCGTTCGCCAGGTGCCGTCCCCACGGTTGGCGCCGCGCTCTATCCGCGCCAGGACCGTGCGACACGGGTGTGTCGCACGGCCCCGCTGTCCGAGCTCGGGCGCTCTCTGGTCAGCGCACGGTCAACTCGGCGAACATCCCAGAGGTGAAGTGCGGCGGACCGCCTGGCACGTCGGGCTTCTGCCCGGCGCTCGCGGCCGCTGCCGACAGGTACTCGGCGGGATCGACCCCCGTCGGGATGGAGCACATCACGAGGTAGCGGCCAGGCTCTGTGAGGGTGCCGTCGCCGACGGCGGGGATCTGATCGGCGCCTGGCGCGGCCAGGAGCACCGTCGTGGGCTGACCCAGCAGCGGGCCGAGATCGGTCTCGGGCAGCTTGAGCAGGTCGGCCACCGGCCGATCCTCGTCGTCGGGGAGCCTGAACGCGACGAGCTCGTGCATCTCACGCGGCGCCCCGTTGGTCAGGGTCAGCCGGGTGCCGGCCTCGATGGTCTTCGGGAGCCCCTCGAAGTCGAAGTCGACGGCTCGGACCTCGACGTGGTCATGGCCTGTCGTTGCCGCAACGGTGCTCGTCGAACGAGGCGCGGTGGTCTCCGACGAAGCGCTCTCGTCGCTGCATCCTGCGCCCAGGACGACGACGGCGGCGACGGCCGCGGTCGCGGTGGCGGTGGCGGTGGCGGACCGGATGAGCCGACGTCGTCGGGACGGATGGCTGCTGGTGGTGGTGTAGGGATTCACTTCTGCTCCTTGTGCTGATGGTGGGTGCTTCTCACGCCGCGGCAGGCGCGGACTGGGAGGCAGGCGCGGACAGGGCGGACAACATCGCTTCGAGCTCGGCCTGGCCGGGCTGGGGTGGCGCCACGAAGTCGGGGATCGAACGGGTGAGCTCGTGGGCGCGCCGTACGTCGCTCGCTCCGATCGTCGGGGAATGCGTTCCGGCGATCGCCCGCACCGGCAGATCCTCGATCCGGCGGCACTGAGCGAGGTACCGATCGCTGTCCACGAGATCGACCCAGGGGCTGTTCCAACGTGCGAAGACGCCCATGCCGGCGGCCCATGCCTCAGCATCGAGCTCGTCGGTGAACTCGGTGCCCTCCTCGACGGGGCAGGCGTAGCAGTCCGATGCCCAGTACACGCCGGTCACCGGGTCGAACAGTCCACGGGTGGTGGGCGAGTCATAGAGCGGCGGCCGGACAGCGCAGAGGGTGCGGTCGCCGACGTCGAAGGACTCGCCGTCGCCCACCCAGCGCCACTTGGTGGGTGGCACGGCGAGCTCCTGGCCGAGGCGTTCGCACAGGAACCAGGTGGCGACGAGCGTCGCGTTCGGGCAGGTGCTGAACAGCGCGTCGACGTTGCCGAGGTGGTCGATGTCCTCGTGGCTGATGAACACCCAGCGGACGTCCTCGGGCTCGACGAGGCCGAACACGTCCTCCAGGTAGCGGTCGCGGTTGGCGGCGACGCCGGTGTCGACGATCACCGGCTCGGCAGAGCGGATCACCATCGAGTTCATGTGCACGACCGGACCGGGGGCGTCGTCGCCGGCGGTGTCCTGGACGACCCACGTCTCGGGAGCGATCTCGACGGGTCGGTGACGGGGACGTCCGCCCTGGTCCGTGCGTGCCACGGCTCTGTTCGGAGCGTCGGGGCTGGTTGGACTGTCGGGGCTGGATGGAGCGTCGGGGCTGGTTGGTCTGTCGGTTGGTGTGTTCATGGATCCGAGCATGAGGCGCCGCCGCGACGGCGACCATCCCAGCGCTCCGGGTGGTTTCCGACGTCAGGAGTGGAAGGGATGACCCCCCACACATGTGGGATGGCAGGCCCGAGTGCTTCGGTGGAGACTGGGACCCGTGACCGGGACTCTCACCATGGATCGGGTGCGCAGCGACGTGGAGGTCCTGTCCCGTGCGGGGCTCGACGTCGCGACGTTCGTCGCCGAGGTCCGGACGTCGCTGGCCCGAGCCGTTCCGCACGTGGGCGCGTGCATGTGCACCGTGGATCCCGCGACCCACCTGCTGACCGGGACGTTCAAGTTCGGCGACCTCTACGGCAACGACGCGCACGACCTGCTGTGGGGCCTCATCGAGTACGGCGGGAACGACCCGACGTCGTTCTCGAGGATGTTCCACGACCGCCGGGACTCGGTCGGGCTGCACATCGAGACGGGTGGCGACGTCCGGTCGAACGACAGGATGGATCAGTTGATCGTCCCCGAGTACGACTACCACGACGAGATCCGGTTGGTCGCCCGTCAGGGTGACCTCGCTTGGGGTGGGTTGGCGCTGTTCCGGGGTGATGGCGATCAGCGCTTCTCCCAAGCCGAGGTCGACTTCGTCGCCGGTCTATCGACCGCATATGCGGCAGGGATCCGTATCGGCCTGCTGGCCAGGGTCGTCGGCAGTCCTCGATCCGTCGGCGACGCGGTGGTCGACTCCGGACCGGCGGTGGTGATCGTCGATGCCGCTGACCGCATCGTGCAGGTGTCGGTCGGAGCGACGCAGCTCCTCGCGGAGATGACGAGCTCGGCGAACTCGGCTGACGCGACCGGCACGCTGGCAGCGCTCGTCGCCGGCGCCCGTCGCTACCAGCTCGGCGTGGTCGACGTCCTGCCGCGCGGTCGAGTCCGGCTGCCGTCGGGTCGTTGGCTGGTCGTGAACGCGTCGCCGTTGAGCTCGGCCCACGGTCGTTCCGGTGACGTCGTGATCACCATGGAGGAGGCACGACCTCCTGAGATCGTGCCGTTGGTGGTGGCGGCGTTCGGCCTGACCGACCGCGAGCGCGACGTCACCCGACTCGTACTCCAGGGTGTCGACACCAAGGAGATAGCGGCGACGCTGAACCTGTCTCGCTACACCGTGCAGGACCACCTGAAGTCGGTGTTCGACAAGGCCGACGTGCGGAGTCGACGCGAGCTGGTGTCGCGGGTGTTCTTCGACCAGTACGCGCCGCGTCTCGGCGATGAGGTCGCACCCAGCGGCTGGTTCGTCGACAGCTCGGTCTGAGCGACTGCTCTCTTCGTCACGACATCACAACCTAAGGATTCT
>CAZNQK010000173.1:0-3579 GCA_964575165.1 uncultured Aquihabitans sp.
CGGCGGTTTGGCGTTGTGGCGGTGTGGGCCGGGGAGGATTTGAACCTCCGAAGGCGTACGCCGGCAGATTTACAGTCTGCTCCCTTTGGCCACTCGGGCACCGACCCTGGGAAGCGGTCACGATAGCGTTCCGGACCACGGCGATCGAACCGGAACCACGGGCGACCGAGGTCGGCGGTGACGGATCGCTGCAGCACCACGAACCCCTGAAAGGCGAGCGACATGCCCAGCTTCGACATCACCTCCGAGGTGGACGGTCAGGAGATCCGCAACGCCGTCGACCAGGCCTCCCGGGAGGTCGCGAACCGGTTCGACTTCAAGAACACCGACTCGTCGCTCGAGCTGGGCGACGACTCGATCACCCTGCGATCCAACACCGAGGACCGGCTCGCGGCTCTGCGACAGGTGCTCGAGGAGAAGTTCGTCAAGCGAGGCATCTCGATGAAGGCGCTGTCGTACGAGAAGGTCGAGGAGGCGTCGGGCGCAACGGTGCGTCAGGTCGCCAAGCTCGTCGCCGGCATCAACTCCGACCGGGCGAAGGACCTCAACAAGTTCATCAAGGCCCTCGGGCTCAAGGGGATCCAGTCACAGACCCAGGGCGAGCAGGTCCGCGTGATCGGCAAGAAGCGTGACGACCTCCAGGCGGTGATCAACGCCTGCAAGGAGCACGACTTCGAGATCCCGCTCCAGTTCGGCAACTTCCGCGACTGAACGCCCTCCCTCAGCGTTTTGTGTGTATCTCACGTCGCATAGCGACGTGAGATACACACAAAACGCGAAAACCAAGGGGCGGAGCTGTTGTGGGCGGTTTCTGAGCGGGTCAGGCGGCCCAGGCGCCGGAGCGGAGCCGGCCGATGCGCTCCGCCGTCGGCGGGTGCGTCATGAACAGCTGCGACGCCTTGCGACCGCGCAGCGGGTTGACGATGTAGGCCGATGCCTCGGCGGGGTTGACCCGGTCCGGCACCCGGGCGGCGACACGGTCGGCGCCGGCCTCCAGCTTCTCGAGAGCCCTGGCGAGCGGTTCGCCGGTACCGATCATCCGGGCGGCGGATGCGTCGGCCTCGTACTCACGGCTGCGGCTGATGGCCATCTGGATCAGCGCGGCGGCGATCGGGGCGAGGATCACCATCAGCAGAGCACCGAACGGGTTGTCACGCTCGTCGGATCGCCCACCGCCGAAGATCATCGCCCATCGCGCCATGCTGGCCACGAACGTGATGCCCATGGCGACGGCGGCGGCGACGGACCCGATGAGGATGTCCCGGTTGCGGACGTGGCTGAGCTCGTGGGCCAGGACGCCCCGTATCTCGTCCCAGTCGAGGACCTCGAGCAGGCCCTGGGTGACGCAGACCGCGGCGTGCTGCGGGCTGCGTCCGGTGGCGAAGGCGTTGGGCTGCGGGTTGGGCGACACGAACAGCCGGGGCACCGGGATGTCGGCACGTCCGGCGAGGTCGGACACGATGGCGTGGTACTGCGGCATCTGATCCGCGGTGACCTCGATCGCCTGGGCCGAGCGGAGAGCGAGTCGGTCGGAGAACCAGTACGACCCGCCGCACATGGCGAGACCGATCAGCAGGCCGATGACGACGCCGGTCGATCCCCAGAAGGACCCGATGAACATGCAGAGCGCGCCGAGGCCGGCCAGCAGAGCCGCGGTCTTGACGTTGTTCCGCACGGGGCTCAGCGTAGGGCGCACGCCCGACCGTGGCGTTCCCCCACTGAACGCCGGCTCAGTCCCCGGCGGTCAGCTGTAGTAGCCGGAGTGGATGTAGACGCAGGGGACGCCTTCGCCGTGGAACATGGCGACGTTGCGGGGATCGTCCTCGAACGCCAGACGCAGGTCGTGGCCACGGTGGCGCAGCTCGGCGACGGTGCGCTGCTTGAACCGTCGGGCCGCCGTGTAGTCGCCGAACTCCCGCATGATGAGGACGTCCCAACGCAGACCGTGGCGGTCGAGCCAGTCGAGCGTCTGGGGCTGGACACGGATCGGCCGGGCGGTGAGCAGCACGATCTGGTGGCCGGGGTCGATGACGTCGAGCAGTCGGGCGACCTCGTCGATCAGGTCGTCGTCGCCGCAGGCGTGGAAGAACGCCTCCCAGTCGGGGTACGGGTACTCGATGTGGTGCTGGCGGGTGGAGGCATCGGACAGCACGCCGTCCATGTCGAACACGACGGATGTCGTGGCGTCGAGAGGCAGGTCGCGCCACAGCCAGTTGCCGAACAGCGGGTCCCAGGAAGCCACGGGCGCAGACTACGACCCACCTCACCCACCCGACTGACCCACCCGCTTCTCGGCACGCCGCGCCCCTGACCCACCCGCTTCTCGGCACGTTTGACGTCGATAGTCGACGTCAAACGTGCTCGGTACGGGCTGGCGTCGAGCAAGGGGCCATCAGTCCTCGGTCGAGGTGGCCGCACCCTCCCGGATGGCCTCCATGACGTTGGCATCCGCGAGCGTGGTGGTGTCGCCGAGCTGACGGCCCTCGACGACGTCGCGCAGCAGCCGTCGCATGATCTTGCCCGAGCGGGTCTTCGGCAGGTCGTCGACGATGATCACCGCCTTGGGGCGGGCGATCGCGCCGAGCTTGGTCGCCACGTGCTGGCGGACCTCCTCACGCAGCTCCTCGGACGGCTCGAACCCGCCGCGCAGGATCACGTATCCGACGATGGCCTGGCCGGTCGTCGGGTCGGTGGCGCCAACCACTGCCGCCTCGGCCACCGCCTCGTGGTCGACCAGGGCGGACTCGACCTCTGCTGTCGAGATGCGGTGACCCGAGATGTTCATGACGTCATCGACGCGCCCGACCACCCAGATGTAGCCGTCCTCGTCGATCTTGGCGCCGTCGCCGGCGAAGTACCGACCCGGGAACCGTGACCAGTAGGTCTCGGCGTAGCGCTCGGGGTCACCCCAGATGCCCCGCAGCATCGACGGCCACGGCTTGGTGAGGGTCAGGTAGCCGCCGCCGCGCTCTACGACGTTGCCGGCGTCGTCGACGATCTCGGCGCTGATCCCCGGCAGCGGCCGGCACGCCGAGCCGGGCTTGGTGGAGGTGATGCCGGGCAGCGGGGCGATCATGTCGCCGCCGGTCTCGGTCTGCCACCACGTGTCGACGATCGGGCAGCGCTCCGAGCCGATGTTGCGGTGGTACCACATCCACGCCTCGGGGTTGATCGGCTCGCCGACGGTCCCGAGGACCCGGAGCGAACTCAGGTCGTGACGGCCGGGCCACTCGGCGCCCCACTTCATGAACGTCCGAATGGCCGTCGGCGCGGTGTAGAGCTGCGTGACGCCGTAGCGCTCGATGATGTCCCAGAGCCGGTCCCTGTCCCACTCCGCCGGGCCGGACCCGTCTCGCAGGTCCTCCCTCGGCGTGTCGGGGGTGCCCTCGTACATGACCGACGTCGCGCCGTTGGCGAGGGGCCCGTAGACGATGTAGCTGTGGCCGGTGACCCAGCCGATGTCCGCCGCGCACCAGTAGACGTCGGTCTCGGGTCGCAGGTCGAACACCGCCCTGTGCGTCCATGCGACCTGGGTCAGGTAGCCGCCCGAGCAGTGCATGATGCCCTTGGGACGTGCCG
>CAZNQK010000174.1:0-1140 GCA_964575165.1 uncultured Aquihabitans sp.
GACAGGGGAGTGGCATGAAGCTCAGCATGCAGATCGGCTACTCGGGCGGATTCGCCGATTCGGTGGCCCAGGTCCGCGCCCTCGAGCAGGCCGGCATGGACATCGTCTACGTCGCCGAGGCCTACGGCTACGACGCCCCGACGCTCATGGGCTACCTGGCGGCCGAGACCGAGACGATCCAGATCGCGTCGGGAATCCTGCCGATCTACACCCGGACCCCGACGCTTCTCGCCATGACCGCAGCAGGGCTCGACGAGCTGTCCGGGGGTCGTGCCGTGCTGGGTCTGGGTGCCTCGGGCCCACAGGTGATCGAAGGCTTCCACGGCGTCGCGTACGACGCCCCCATACAGCGGACCCGGGAGATCATCGACATCTGCCGCAAGGTCTGGCGTCGCGACGAGCCGGTGACGCACGACGGCAGGAAGTACCACCTGCCGCTGCCCGAGGGGGAGGGCACCGGGCTCGGCAAGCCGCTGAAGCTCATCACGCATCCCGTCCGTTCCCAGATCCCGATCCACGTCGCGTCGCTCGGTCCGAAGAACGTCCAGATGACCGCCGAGCTGGCCGACGGCTGGCTCCCCATCCTGTACCACCCGGAGCGGGCGGCCGACGTCTGGGGCGCCGACCTCGACGCGGGCCTCGCCAGACGTGCGCCCGAGCTCGGCCCCCTCGACGTCATCGCCGGTGGACTGCTGGCTATGGGGCCCGAGAGCGAGGTGGGAGGGTTCCGTGACTTCTCCCGAGCGATGATCGCCCTCTACGTGGGTGGCATGGGTGCCCGCGACCGCAACTTCTACAACCAGCTCTTCCAGCGCTACGGCTACGAGGCCGAGGCCAAGCAGATCCAGGACCTGTACCTCGACGGGAAGAAGGCCGAGGCAGCGCAGGCCGTCCCCGCCTCGTTCCTCGAGGAGACGTCGTTGTGTGGTGACGAGGCCTATCTGAAGGACCGGATCGAGCAGTTCAAGGCGTCCGGTGTCACGATCCTGAACGTGACGCCGATCGCATCGGACCTCGCCGGCCAACAGCAGTTGATCTGGAAGGTCAAGGAACTGGCCAGCTGATCTCGGCCCCACCGAAACAGCGCGTGACAACCGGCTGAGGGTGTGCTCGACGTGAATCGCGGTGTTGTTCGCCACA
>CAZNQK010000174.1:1240-3561 GCA_964575165.1 uncultured Aquihabitans sp.
TCGGCGTTCCGAAGACCAAGCACTCGTTCCGGGTTCGACTGGACTCGACGACGGCGTGGAGCAAGGAGGCGAGCGCGACCTTCGTGATCCCCGTCCTGCCGGTGCTGCGCATCGACACGACGGGTCGCGCTCCGATCGTGGACAAGGAGACGTACCTCTCAGGGACGATCAAGCTCGATCCCAATGGATCGCCGCTCCCGGAGTACGAAGGCAGCACGCAGATCAAGGGCCGCGGCAACTCCACGTGGAACCACCCGAAGAAGCCATATCGGCTGAAGCTGGCATCTTCCACAGCGCTCGGCGGAATGCCCAAGAGCAAGCACTGGGTGCTCCTCGCCAACTACCTGGATGCGAGCCAGCTCCGCAACGCGACTGCGTTCGACCTGTCGTCGCAGACCAGCCTCGTGTGGACGCCGCGCTACCAATTCGTCGAGGTCGTCCTCAACGGCAGCTACGACGGCGTCTACATGCTGGTCGAGCAGGTCCGGGGTGCGTCGGACCGGGTGCCGATCACGGAGGTGGATTCGTCCGACATCGAGGGCGAGGCCCTCACCGGCGGATACCTGCTCGAGGTAGACCAGTACCTGGAGCAGAACAGCGAACCCGGGTGGCGCACGACCCAGAACGTCCCGGTCGTGGTGAAGGAGCCCGACCCGGCGACCCCGGAGCAGATGGAGTACGCCCGGTCCTCCATCCAGGCCTTCGAGGATGCCTTGTTCGATCCGGACTTCACGAACCCCGACAGCGGGTACCGGGGGTTCGTCGACATTGCGTCGATGGTGGACTACTACCTGCTGAACGAGGTGACAGGGAACGTGGACGGCTTCTTCTCGAGCGCGTACCTCTGGAAGGAGCGCTCGGATCCGCTGTTGCACTTCGGTCCGGCGTGGGACTTCGACGCGTCGATGGGCAACGCGCTCGCGACGATCTCGCCGTACTGGTTCTGGACTCGGGTGAGCGGGCCGTGGCTGCCTCGGGCGTTCCAGGATCCGTGGTTCAACCAGCAGGTCGTGGACCGCTGGAACGAGTTGCGGCCGGCGTTCCAGTCCGTTGCGGACCAGATCCTGGCTCGAGCCGACTCGTTGGCTCCAGCCGTGGCGAACGACAACGCTCGTTGGGCCCGTGGGGTCGGCGATGCCGATCAGCCGGCCTACGTCAGCCACTGGCTGAACGAGCGAATCGGCTGGCTGAGCACGCAGTACCCGGGCTGACCGGCCTCACAGCGGACATGGAGTGCGAGGTGCCTGCCGAGCCGTGGTGCTCAACGCAGCGCGTCGAGCCGGCTCAGCACCTGCTCGGCCTCGGCGACCATCGAGGCGACGATGTCGGCCGCCGGGACCAACGAGTCGATGGCGCCGATCGCCTGTCCGGCGGGCATGAACTCGCGGTCGGGATCGACCCCTTGGGTGGACGCGTCGCCGCCGAGGTGGTTGGCGCCGTCGTCCATCGAGCGCAGGACCTGCATCGGGAAGGGCTCCGGGACGCCGCCGGCCTCCTCGAAGTCACGCGCATAGGCGGTTCGGAGCACGCGGCACGTCTTGCCCGTGTAGGCACGGGTGACGACCGTCCCGTCCTCGGCGGAGGACAGGATCCGGTCCTTGTAGCCGGGGACAGCCTGGGCCTCGGGTGTGGCGATGAAACGGGTGCCCACCCAGACGCCGACAGCTCCGAGCGCGAGAGCCGCGGCGAGCCCGCGGCCGTCGAAGATCCCGCCAGCAGCGACCACCGGCACGTTCGCTCCGACGGCGTCCACGACCTGGGGGACGAGTGCCATGGTCGCGATCTGACCGGTGTGGCCACCTGCTTCGGTGCCCTGGGCGACGACCAGGTCGCAGCCCGCGTCGACGGCCCGCACCGCGTGGGCGACCTTGCCGCACATGCTGGCGACAAGGATGTCGAGCTCATGGCACAGGTCGATCACCTCGCCCGGCACGCCGAGTCCAGCGACGAAGACCGAACCACCGCCCTGGCTGATCTGACGCACCTTCGCTGTCATGTCCTGAGGGGCAGCGGTGAGGAGGTCGACGGCGAACGGCTTGTCGGTGGACGCTGCGACCGCAGCGATCTGCTCGACCATCTCGTCGTCCCGCATCGTCGATGCTCCGAGGCAGCCGAGCCCACCGGCCTCGGACACCGCCGCAGCGAGGGGTGCATACGACACACCCCCCATCCCCGCCAGCATGACGGGGTGCTCGATGCCCAACATCTCGGTCAGTCGCGTCCGCATGGGCGCCGATGGTAGGCCGCCCCCGACCCACCCCGTTCCGGTTCTGTTGTGCAGAACGCGAAGGATCCTTCCCGTTCTGCGCAACAGAACGGGA
>CAZNQK010000175.1:0-3468 GCA_964575165.1 uncultured Aquihabitans sp.
CTCACTTTCACATCAACCGGCCACAGCCGGGGTCACTCAAATGGATGGGATGACTTCGTTGTTCTGGGTAGCGGCGGTCGGACTCGAACCGACGACCCCTCGATTATGAGCCGAGTGCTCTCACCAACTGAGCTACGCCGCCCCGCGTCGGGACCGTCGGACGGTCCCGGGCGAGCCCCCTGTCAGAATCGAACTGACGACCTCTTCCTTACCATGGAAGCGCTCTGCCGACTGAGCTAAGGAGGCGTGGAACGCCGGCCAGGCCGGCGGACCGACCGATGAGACTAGCTCAGCCGCCGCTCGACGCCACAACCTCCATACGGCCCGAGCCACAGAACGGTGCCGGTTCGACAGGGAGTCGTACCCGTCGGACATCGGCCACCCATCCGCGGCTGATGGGTCGTTCGGCTCAAGGTCGGGCCTGGATCGTCCGATGCCCCGACCGTGCAGTTCGAACGACTCGTCATCGAGAGCGGGGCCAACTCGGTGGCCTTCGACCTCCACCCCCGCCTGACCGTGATCACCGGCCTCTCCCAGATGGAGCGCGACGGGCTCGTCAACGAGTTCGTCGGCGCGCTGGGCAACTCCCGCTCGGGCATCCACCTGGAGCTGCTCGCCGGCAACGGGCACCGCTTCGCCGTGTTCCGTCCGAACGCCGCCCCCCACCGTGTGATCGACGTCGACAACCGGCTCGACGTCACCCAGCAGTTCACCGACACGAGCGGTTCGATCGACCTGCTGTCGAGGGCCGGTCTCGACCCACGCACGGCTCGTCGGGTCATGCGCTTCGGTGCGACCGACCTGGCCGAGACCACCGAGCGCGGCAAGTACATCCACCAGCTCGCCCGCATCGAGCAGAACGAGCTGTGGTCCGCCGCCGAGGCTCTGCTGATCGCCAACCGTCGCCTCGAGGAGGAGGCCGAGGCAGTGGGCTCGAGCGTCGAGGACGCCGAGGTCATCGAGCGGATCGAGCACCACCACGCCCAGTTCGAGCGCACCCAGCTCGAGAACGAGAAGGTCCGTCGGCTGACGTTCCTGGCCGCCGGGTTCGCGGCCCTGCTCGCCGTGCCTGCCTCCGCCGTGATCGGCGCTCTGGCCGTCGCCCCGCTGGCGCTCGTGGCGATCGTTGCGGTGATCGTGTCGGTCGTGTTCTGGCGCCGGACGGAGAAGGCACGCGCCGCCGAGGAGGAAGCGCTCGCGGACGCCGGTGCGCAGTCGTACCTCGGCTTCCACCTCCAGCGGGTGAACAGCCTGCTCAGCTCCGACATGGGTCGCCAGCGTCTGATCCGTGCCGCCGAGGAGCACCGGATGGCGGCCGGCCGTTGGCACGTGCTGGCCGGCGAGATCGACGTGAACTGGGCCGTCGCGAACCGGGCCGAGATCACGAGCGCCGCCCGGCTCCGCTCCGACGTGCAGCCGTTCGTGTCGCCCGACGCGGATGCCGGTGGCGACCTCACCGCCGCTGCGATCCACGCCGTGCTCGGTCGGCTGGAGCAGCTGCGCAGCCTCGGTCCGGGTTGGGAGTCCTTCCCCGCCCTGCTCGACGAGCCGTTCTCGCTGCTCGACGAGTCGATCCTGCCCGCCATGCTCGAGCAGCTGGTCCGCAGCTCCGAGCACCAGCAGATCGTGCTGCTCAGCGAGTCGCCGACCGTCGCCGAGTGGGCACGGGTCGAGGCGATGACCGGCGCGATGGGCGTGATCGAGCCAACGTCGATCGTTCGTCCGACCACGACGGTCTGACCGTCGACCGCCGGGCGAAGCCGTCCCGGTAGCGTCGGCCGGGTGATGCTGCGCCCCGCTGTGGCCGCCGACGCGCCGGCGATCCTCGAGATCTACAACCACGAGGTGCTGACCTCGAACGTCACCTTCGACCTCACGCCGAGGACCGAGGAGGAGCAGCGCCGGTGGATCACGGACCGTTCCGGCGCCCACGGTGCGATCGTCGCCGTCGAGGTGGTGGACGGCGTCGACATGGTCCTGGGCTTCGGCGCCCTCTCCCCCTACCGGGACCGCCCCGGGTACTCGACGTCGGTCGAGGACTCCGTGTACGTCCACAGCGACCACCGCGGCGCCGGCGTCGGCGCTGCGATCCTCGCCCGTCTGGTCCAGACCGCGACCGGTCACGGCTTCCACGCACTGCTCGCACGGATCGTCGCCGGCCACGACGCGTCGATCGGCCTGCACGAGAGCCTGGGGTTCGAGGTCGTCGGGGTCGAGAAGGAGGTCGGTCGCAAGTTCGGCCGGTTCCACGACGTCGTGGTCATGGAGAAGCTGCTATGAGCGGGGCCGGCCTGCGAATCCTCGCCCACCGCGGCGACATCACCGAGCTCGACGTCGACGCTGTCGTCAACGCCGCCAGGTCCTCGCTGCTCGGCGGCGGAGGCGTCGACGGAGCCATCCACCGGGCGGCCGGGCCGGGGCTGCTCGCCGAGTGCCGCACGCTGGGCGGGTGCGACACCGGCGACGCGAAGGCCACCGGCGGACACGACCTCACCGCCCGGTTCGTGATCCACACCGTCGGGCCGGTCTGGCGCGGCGGATCCGACGGCGAGGCCGACCTGCTGGCCAATTGCTACAGACGTTCCATCGAGGTTGCCGATGCCCTGGTGGTGGGATCGATCGCGTTCCCGGCGATCTCGACCGGGGCGTACGGCTTTCCGTCCGAGGAAGCGGCGACCATCGCCGTGCGAACGCTGCGTGGTCTGCGACCGCTGAACGTCGAACGCGCCCTGCTCGTGGGGTTCGACGCCGGGACCGATGCGCTCTACCGGCGTTTGCTCGCCGAGGCGGAGGGTACGTAGGTGCTGGGGAGGATCCGATGACGAGCGACCAACCGGGGTGGCCGATGGGCGTGCCGCCTGTGGCGGCACCTCCCAGCGCGCCCGACCATCGGAGGTCGTCGGCCGGGACGGACACGCTCAGGGCGGACGCGGGGGTCGGTTGGGCGATCGCATCGCTTACTTCGGTGGCGGTCGGCGTGCTCGGATGCGTGACAGCCCTCGCGACGGCTGTGCTGATGCCCACTCACGAGGACGGCGGCCACGGTGGCGACGGAGTGATCTCGCTGTTCCTGCTGTTCGGAGCGATGGCGTGGATCAGCGCATGGTCGATCGTCGCGTTCGGCCTGTCGATGGTCGCGATGAACCGGACGGCACGGTCGACCGTTCCGAGGCCGAAGGTCGTGACGTTGTCGTTGGTGGCGGCGCTCGCTCCGTTCGCCATCGGCGCCGTGGCGGTCGCCGCTGCAGCGGTGCTCGACTCCCTCGCCGTCATCACGGCCGGCTGAGCCAATCCCGCCCACGCAATCCCGCCCGCCGAATCCCGCCCACGCAATCCCGCCCGCCGAATCCCGCCCACGCAATCCCGTTCTCGGGTCGTTTGACTCCGATCATCGCAGTCAAACGACCCGAGAACGGCGGTTTGGCGTTGTGGCGGTGTGGGCCGGGGAGGATTTGAACCTCCGAAGGC
>CAZNQK010000176.1:0-3362 GCA_964575165.1 uncultured Aquihabitans sp.
CGTCGATGTCGCGCAGGTTGTGCTCACGGGCGCCCTTGATGGCCAACCACTCCTCACCTGGTTGGCGACGCAGCTCGGGCACCGGGATGGACCGCTTGCCGGCTAGGTACTGCCCGGTCACCGAATCCTTGTTGCGCAAGAGGCCCTTGACCGTCCCGGAGTGAACCACCCGCCCGCCGTGCTCACCGGCACCGGGGCCGATGTCGACCACGTGGTCGGCGATTCGGATCGTGTCCTCGTCGTGCTCGACCACGAGCACCGTGTTGCCGATGTCGCGCAGACGGATGAGCGTCTCGATCAGCTTGTGGTTGTCTCGCTGGTGCAGACCGATCGACGGTTCGTCCAGGACGTAGAGGACTCCCACGAGCCCCGAACCGATCTGCGACGCGAGCCGGATCCGTTGGGCCTCGCCGCCCGACAGGGTGGATGCCGAACGGTGCAACGAGAGGTACTCGAGGCCGACGTCGCAGAGGAACTGGAGCCGGGTGTTGATCTCCTTCATGATCCGCTCGGCGATGAGGGTCTGACGGTCGTCGAGGTGCAGCGTGGCCAGTCGTTCCCTCGACTCGGAGATGCTGAGGCTGCACAGCTGGTGCATGTTCAGGTCGTCGACGGTGACGGCCAGCGCGTAAGGGTTGAGCCGGGCCCCTCCGCAGGTCGAGCACGCGACCTGACGCATGTAGCCCTCGATGGCGTCACGGGCGGAGTCGGACTCGGCCTCGGAGTGACGGCGCTTGAGGTACGGGATCACCCCCTCGTAGCGGGCGGTGTAGGTGCGGGTGCGTCCGTAGCGGTTGCGGAACTTCACGTCGACGCGCTTGGCGTCGCCGATTCCGTGCAACAGCAGCTTCTGGTCCTTCTTCGGGAGGTCCTTCCACGGCGTCTCGGCGTCGACCTCGTACTCGGCGCACACCGACTCGAGGAGGCGGTGGAAGTACTTGGCGTGACCCGATGCCCACGGGGCTATCGCTCCCCCGGACACCGACTGGTCGGGGTCGGGCACCACGAGCTCGGGGTCGACCTCGAACACCGTGCCCAGACCGTCACAGGCGCTGCATGCCCCGTAGGGCGAGTTGAACGAGAAGTTGCGGGGCGCCAGCTCTTCGAAGGACTTGCCGTCGGACGGTCGGGCGAGCTTCTCGGAGAAGGTGAGCAGCTCTGGCTCGGCGTCGCCGGCAGCATCCTTGCCAGGCACGATCTCGATCTGGGCCATGCCCTCCGCGAGCTCGAGTGCCGTCTCCATCGAATCGGTGAGACGCCGTTCGATGCCGGCGCGCAGGACGAGCCGGTCGACGATCACCTCGATGGTGTGCTGCTCGTAGCGGGCCAGCTCGAGGTCCGCGGGCAGCTCGTGCACCACGCCGTCGACCCGGACGCGGTTGAAGCCCCGTCCGGCGACGTCGGTGAACAGCTGCTCGTAGGTCCCCTTCCGGCCCCGCACCATCGGCGCGATGACCTGGAACCTGCTTCCCTCGGGCAGCTGGAGGATCCGGTCCACGATCTGCTGCGGGGTCTGGCGGACCAGACGCTCGCCGGTCTCGGGATCATGGGGGACGCCCACACGGGCGAACAGGAGCCGTAGGTAGTCGTAGATCTCGGTGACGGTGCCGACCGTGGAGCGCGGGTTGCGCGACGCCGACTTCTGATCGATGGAGATCGCGGGCGACAGGCCTTCGATGACGTCGACGTCGGGCTTGTCCATCTGACCCAGGAACTGACGGGCGTACGACGACAGGGACTCGACGTATCGACGTTGGCCCTCGGCGTAGATGGTGTCGAAAGCCAGACTCGACTTGCCCGAGCCCGACAGCCCCGTGAACACGATCAGCCGGTCGCGCGGGAGCGCTATCGAGATGTCGGCGAGGTTGTGCTCGCGAGCGCCCCGGATCACGATCTGGTCCGAGGGGTGGTGCGCCGACCGGGTGCTCGGCGCCGGGGAGGTCGGGACTGGGGAACTTGTGCCCGTCGGGGCGGCGGGTGCCATCGTGGCGGAATCCTACCACCCGAACAGGTGTTCGCCGTGGGGCGTGCGTCGGGAGCGCTGCCATACTTGGACCATGTCGTCGAGCACCGGGACGCTGTTCCGCATCACCACCTTCGGCGAGTCCCACGGCAGCGGCGTCGGCGTGGTGGTCGACGGCTGTCCTCCCCTGCTCGAGCTGTCGGAGAAGGACATCCAGCCCGACCTCGATCGGCGTAGACCTGGCCAGAGTCGGCTCGTGACCCAGCGTGACGAGTCCGACACCGTCGAGATCCTGTCCGGGGTGACCGACGGACACACCCTCGGCTCGCCGATCGCCCTGCTCGTGCGCAACAGGGATCAGCAATCTGGGGCCTACGACCACATGGCGGACCTGTACCGACCCTCGCACGCGGACTGGACGACCGAGGCCAAGTACGGGATCCGAGCCGTTGCCGGAGGTGGCCGGGCCTCGGCACGCGAGACGATCGGCCGGGTGGCAGCGGCGGCCATCGCGCGCAAGCTGCTGGCCGAGCGGTTCGGTATCGACGTGCTGGCCTGGGTGTCACGGGTCCACGACGTGGTCGCTGACATCGACCCGGCGACGGTGACGCTCGAGGCCGTCGATGCGGACCCGACCCGATGCCCCGATCCGTCTGCGGCAGCGGCCGTCACCGAGGCGATCGAGCAGGCCAGGCGTGACGGCGACTCGTTGGGTGGCATCGTCACATGCGTCGCCCGAGGAGTCCCCGCCGGATGGGGCGAGCCCGTGTTCGACAAGCTCGAGGCCGACCTCGCCAAGGCGGTCATGAGCCTCCCGGCCACCAAGGGCTTCGAGGTCGGCTCGGGGTTCGGGGCAGCGGCGATGACCGGTCGGACCCACAACGACCCGTTCGTGCCCGGCCCTGACGGCCGTCCCCGGACGTCGACCAACCACTCGGGCGGCATCCAGGGCGGGATCTCGAACGGCGAGGACATCGTGGTGCGGGCGGCGTTCAAGCCGACCGCGACCATCTCGTCGCCGCAGGATACGGTCACCCGCTCGGGCGATCCGGTGACGCTCGAGGCAAGAGGGCGTCACGACCCGTGCGTCCTACCGAGGGCAGTTCCCCTCGTCGAGGCAGCGGTGCTGCTAGTCCTGGCCGATCACTGGCTCCGCCAGGAGGCCCTCCGCTCCTGAGCTACCCGGCCCCGAGAATCCCGGCCCCGAGAATCCCTGCTTTGTTCCTGGTGTGTGGCGGAAATCCGCCACAAACCAGGAACAAAGCGGGCGAGGACGGGGCGGGGGTGCGGTTCAGGCGCCGCCGGCGTTGCGGAGCTCGCGCTTGAGCTCCTTGATCTCGTCACCGAGGCGGGCCGCCTCTACGAACCTCAGGTCGGCCGACGCCTGTTGCATCTCGAC
>CAZNQK010000177.1:0-3313 GCA_964575165.1 uncultured Aquihabitans sp.
GTTCTTCCCGCTCTGCACCGACGAGAACGCATCCCCGAGCGCGACTTCGGTCCAGCCCTTGGGCAGGTCGGTCACAGCATGTCCTCGAGCTCACGCAGCCCGGCCTGGATCTCGGTCTCGAGCTGCTGGAGTTCGGCGATGATGTCGCGGGGGCTGCGGTGTTCGACCTCTTCGTATTCGATCTCCTTGTACCGGTTGATCGACAGGTCGTAGGCGTTGGCAGCGATCTCGTCGGCAGGGACGGTGAAGCTCTGCGCTGTGCGGGGCCGGTCGCGTTCGTCGCCGTCGCGGTGCTGCCAGCGGGCGAGCGCGTCGGGAAGGTTGTTCTTGGCGTGCTCCTCGTCGGTGAGCCCGACCGCGGCGGCGCGCAGGCCGAGCTTGTCGTCGGAGAGCAGCGGTGTGCGCTTGTCATCGAGGCTGTAGCCGTCGGCGGTCAGGTCGTAGAACCAGACGTCGTCGGTGCCACCCGAGTTGGTCTTGGTGAACAGCAGCACCGCGGTCGACACGCCCGAGTACGGCTTGAACGCCCCTGACGGCAGCGAGACCACGCCGTCGAGCTTCTGGTCCTCGACGAGGATGCGGCGCAGCTCCTTGTGGGCCTTGGTGGAGCCGAACAGCACGCCGTCGGGCACGATCACCGCTGCGCGGCCGCCAGGACGGAGCAGCTTGATGAACAGTGCGAGGAACAACAGCTCGGTCTTCTTGGTCTTGACGATCTGCTGGAGGTCCTTGGCGGTGTTCTCGTAGTCGAGCGACCCGGCGAACGGCGGGTTCGCCAGGATCAACGAGTACGCCTCCTCCTCACCGGAGTGCTCCTGGGCGAGGGAGTCCTTGTAGCGGATGTCGGGGTGCTCGACGCCGTGCAGGAGCATGTTCATGCTGCCGATGCGCAGCATCGTGTTGTCGAAGTCGAAGCCGTTGAACATCTGCTCGTGGAACTGGCGGTTCTGCACGGTGTCCCGCAGCGCTTCGGGGTACTTGGTGCGGACGTGCTCGCTCGCCGCGACGAGGAACCCGGCGGTGCCGCACGCCGGGTCGCAGATCACGTCGCCGGGCCTCGGATCCGTCATCGCGACCATGAGCTCGATGATGTGGCGCGAGGTGCGGAACTGGCCGTTCTGCCCGGCGGTCGCGATCTTGGCGAGCATGTACTCGTAGACGTCGCCCTTGGTGTCGCGATCCACCATGGGGACTGCGTCGAGGCCGTCGACGGCCTTCGCGAGCAGCGCCGGGGTGGGGATCGTGAACCGGGCGCCGGCCATGTGGGACTCGTAGGTGGTGCCTTCGCCGCCGACGGTGCCGAGGAACGGGAACACGTGGTCCTTGACGACCTCGTACATCTCGGCCGGGGCGAAGTCCTTGAACCGCGACCAGCGGTAATCCGCGTAGGGGCGGCCCTTCTCGTCGACGCCCTCGGGGAAGATGCGACGCTCGATCGGCTCGCCGAGTCGGGCTGCCTTGTTCTCGGCCAGGGTCTGGAGCTCGTCGAGTCGCTTGATGAACAACAGGAACGTGATCTGTTCGATCACCTCGAGCGGGTTCGAGATCCCGCCTGACCAGAAGCTGTCCCAGATCCGGTCGATCTGCGACTTCAGCTCACCTGTGACCACGCAAACGCCTCCCGACTGAGCGATCGAGGGTACCCGTGCGGTCGGGCCGGGCTCAGGTTCTCGAGGCGGCGTTCGATCCGCCGGTCTCGGACCAGGCCAAGCTCGCCGTCCTGGGCGCGTCGTGCATCGCCGGCGCGCTGGGAGCAGTGCTGCTCGTCGCTCGCCCGACGCCGGACCCGCTGGCCCCGAAGGAGTGACGGGAACCGACCGGCGACAGGTCGACTGTCCTACCGAGGGATTACGATATCGAACATGCGTTCGACTGGGGATTCGCGAGGGGAACAGCCAGCGGAGGAGCCCGATCCGGGGATCGGGCCGGACGCCCCCGCGTCGGATCTCGGAAGCGCCGGCGAGCTTCCGGCCGGGCCGGGGTTCGTGGGTTTCCAACCGGCAGAGGCTGCCGTGGCCTCGGTCGAAGCTGGTCATGCGGCGGTGGTGGCGGTCCGGACGCTGGCAGCGTTGGATGTGGACTCGCTCTCCGACGACGAGTGCCTCGGGGTGTTCGACGACCTCGAGCTCGTCCGTCGCTCGCTGGGTGCGGTCGCCGGGAGGCTGTCGGCGGCGTTGCAGGCCCGGGGCGTCTGCGACGCCCGCTACGGGATGACCATCGGCACCTGGTTCGAGCGTCGACACGGACGGTCTCGCCAGTCGGTCGCTCGAGAAGCGCGAACAGCCAAGCGGTTGGCCTCGATGCCGTTGCTGGAGTCGGCTATGGCCCGCGGCGAGATCAGCGTGGAGCGGGCCGAGCTGATCGTGTCGAAGGTGAACGACCGCAACTCGGACGCGTTGGTCGCGGCTCAGGATGCCCTGCTGGCGCTGTCGGCATCGGAGCCGTCGTTCTCGCAGTTCGCTGTGCTGGTGACGGACCTGGCCCGCTTCGCCGATGCCGACGGTGGTCACGACCCGGAACCGGGTCGTAGTCGGGTGTCGGCTCGCAGGACCGGTGAGGAGGTGGTGGTGGGTGGAACGTTCGTCGGGGTTGAGGGAGCGTCGTTCGAGGAGTTGTTGGAGTCGGCGACGAACCGTTTGTGGCGCCGCTACCGCGACGATCGGAGGGAGTGCCCTGAGCTGGTGATGCCGTCTCGGACCGAGTTGCGGGCTGAGGCGTTGTTGGAGTTGGTGCGTCGGGGTGCATCGGTCGAGGTCGGCGCAGCCAAGCGGCCTGTGGCGGAGCTGTCGCTGATCGTCGAACCGGCGGACGTTCCAGGTTCGGATCCGGAGCAGGAGGGCTTCCTGCGTTCGCCGGAAGGGTGGGACGTGTCGACGCCTGCCGGGGTGCCCGTGCGGTTCAGCCCGGGAGATTGGGAGCTGCTGTGCTGCGGTGCGCACGTGTCGGAGCTGCGGCTCGATGCGGGTGGCAGGTTCGTCGCCTGTCGGGAGACCGAGAGAGGGCCGTCGCGGGCTCAGCGTCGAGCCCTCGAGGCGCGTGATGGCGGTTGCGTGTTCCCGGGATGTGAGTGTCCGCCTGCGTGGTGCGACGCCCATCACGTGGTTCCCTACTCGGACGACGGACCGACGGTTCTGTGCAACATGGTCCTGTTGTGTCGCCACCACCACGGCGTGGTGCACCGCAAGGGCTGGACCATCACCGCCTCGGGATCCGATGACGGTCAGGCCGACGGCTGGTTCACGATCACCACCGCCCGCGGGCTCACGATGAGCACTCGACACCGGCACGGTCCTTCCAGCAGGCACGGTCCTTC
>CAZNQK010000178.1:0-1820 GCA_964575165.1 uncultured Aquihabitans sp.
GCCCGACGAGGGGCCGACGCCCGACGCGGATGCCTCGTCGGCAAGGTCGAGCGGCGGCACCCTCAGTACCACCTCCACCCTGAGACCCAATGGCTCCCGACTCGTGACGAGCACGTGCAGCGCCGGGCATCGCTCCGTCGCGTCGCCGACCAGCCGCGCTGTCGCGTCGACGATGTGCTCTGCGCTGTCGAGCACGAGCAGTCGTGCACCCTGTGCGAGGACCCCGAGCAGGGCTTCGCGTCGCCCCGCGTCGTCGAGGTGCTGGGCGCCGACAAGAGCGGCGAGCTCATCGACGATCGCCCGCTCGCTCCCGAGCGGCGCGAGCTCGATCCAGTGGACGGCGTCGAAGCGCCCGGTGCTCGCGAGCGCGGTCTCGACCGCGAGTCGCGTCTTGCCGGTTCCTCCCGAGCCCGTCAGAGTGACCAGTCGTTCGTCCCTCACCGTCGCGGTGAGGTGCGCCAGTAGATCGACCCGACCGACGAGCGGCGTCGGCGGAACCGGGATCGAGGCGGCGACGGTGTCGATCGTGCGGATCCCGGCGGAAGCCAGACCGTCGCCGCGCACCTCGAACACCCGCATCGGCGCCGCCACGCCGTGGAGCCGATGGCCGCCGAGGTCATCCAGCGACAGGCCGGCCAGCGAACGGTCAACCAGCGAAAGGTCGACCAGCGACAGCGACGTTGGAAGACCGTGCTCGTGAGGGTCGCCGAGCATGGCGGCGGCCGTGTCCGACACGAGCAGCTGGCCCGACACCGCAGCACTGAGCAGAGCCGCTGTCCGGATCTCGGCCGAGGCCGACGGCGCGGGGAGGTCGAGTTCGACCTCCCCGACGTCGACCGCTACCCGGAGTCCGGCGCTGCCGGCGGAACGGAGCCGCCGCGCCGCCGATTCGAGCGCCGCGCCGACGGTGTCGTGCAGCTCGACGGTCGCCACCTCGTCCCGGTCGTCCGGGACGCCGGCGCGGAGGATCGCCCGGATGCCGAGACTCGGAGGCGACGAGTCGGTCACCCGTCCACGGTGAGCTGGTGGATCAGCTCGTGGTGGTCGAAGAACAGGCGCTCGTGCACGAGCAGCCCGTCGGCGAACCGCATGAGGAAGACGAAGGAGAGCGACAGCGATCGGCCCGTCGGTTCGAGCATGACCCCGTGGGGCAGCTCGAGGACGCCGGTGTGGGTGCCGGTCACCGTGGCCTCGACCAGGACCCGGCCGTCTGCGGTGACCGTCGTGGCGTCGATGCCGAAGTGGGTGTCCGGTATTCCGGTCATCATCGTGATCTCCCGGCCGAACCCTTCGGCGAGGTCGAGCTCGGCGTCGGGCCACTCGGCACGGTAGTCCGGGGAGAGGAGCGCCGCCGCGGCGTCGACCTCGCGTTGGTTGATGTGGTCCAGCAGCCGGCGTGCGAGCTGCTCATCGGTGGACATGGAGGTGGTCGTGGTCGTGTCGTTCGTCATGGTCGTGTCGTTCGTCATGGTCGTGTCGTTCGTCATGGTCGTGTCACGCCTTGCCGCATACGGCGTCGAACTGCTTGACGAGAGCGTCGATGGTGCCGTCCTCGAACGGCGTGAAGTCGCCGCTAGCCACCGAGGCACGCGCCGTCGACACGAACGTGGCGGCGGCATCCGCCACCTGCTCGGGAGAGTTGGCGACCATGGCGTCGAGCGTCGGGTCGAGCTCGGTGAACACGGTCACGGCCTGATCTGGTGAGCCGATCGTGCTCGTCCGCGAGTTGATCGTCTCTCCTGCGGCGCAGAACGCCGCCGTGGCTGACTCGTCGCCTCCACTCGGGTCGTTTGCGGTGGTCGTCGTCGCGTCCCTGCCGG
>CAZNQK010000178.1:1920-3303 GCA_964575165.1 uncultured Aquihabitans sp.
CTTGTCGGAGCTGCATCCGGTGAACGCAACGGCCGTGAGAGCCACGGCTGCGGCGATGACCCGGCGTTGCCGATGGGTGGGTCTGTGCATGATCGGTCCCTTCTGAGGGCGGGTAGGGACCTCGATCGTCGTATCCGGCGGCGTTCACTACCTCCGCCAGTTGGCGGAGATCGCTCCTGCACCGGTTCGGTGGCCCTGCGAGTCGCGTTCGGCCGGGTCGACCCTCCTGGCGGTCGGCTGTCGATCAGCGGTGAGTCGGGAGCGAGCAGTGTGGTCGTTCGCAGGAGCAACCGGCACGCGCTCCCGATCGAGCTCAGGTACGGGCGTCGAGCGTGTTCACGGGGTAGGACAGGAGTCGTTCGTCAGCCGTGAGGAGCACCAGACCATCGAGTTCGGCCTGAGCTGCCAGGAGTCGGTCGAACGGGTCGCGGTGCAGGAGCGGCAGACGCTCGACCGCCTCGGCATGATCGACCGTGAGGTTCAACGGCTCAGCCGCGAGCGGCTCCAGCAATGCGCCGACCGGAACGGACATCTCGATTCGTCCGATCGATCGCTTGATCGCGATCTCGGCCGCTGACACGGAGGACACCAGGAGGTCTACCGAAGGGTCGACCAGCAGGCTCGTCGTCGCCGGACCGAGCCTCGTGGGCTCGGCGTTCGCCCACAGCAGGACGTGGGTGTCGAGGAGGTAGCCGCTCACGGATCGATCGACTCGTGGATCGAAGCGGTCACCTCTGGCAGTTCGTCGTCGAAGTCGTCGGCGATCGCGATCCGGCCTTCGAAGGCCCCCAACGTCCGACGCCTCTCGACGGCGCCCTCTCCGATTCCGCGCTCGATCAGCTCGTTGACGACATCACCCAACGTCCGACGCTCGTCGAACGCGCGCTTGCGGGCGATCTCGTACAGATCGTCACGAATCGACAGCGTGGTGCGCATACACGCACCGTAGCATCACGATGCGAACGGCTGAGCAGGGCGGGTCCAGCAACCGCCCGTCGACCCTCAACCGATCCGGGTGTCGGCGGCCACGTCCATCCATGTGATCCGTGTCGGCGCCGGCATGCCGGCGTCGTGCAGAGCCGGGCCCAAGCGGCCGTCCATGAACGCTGCCTGCGCCTCCTGGGACTCCCACACCTCGATGACGACCCATCCCGTCTCGGTGGAGCCGGCCATGTGGCTCAGGATGCCGGCCGGCCAATCTGCGTCAGGACTCGACACGTCCAGTCCGCCGAGACGTTCGTTGACAGCGTCGTAGCCGTCGCGTCCGACTCCTTCGAACTCCAACACCAGTGCCTTTGCCATTCGGGAACCCCCTGTTCGAGCTGATCACCCGCGCAACCTGCACGTCGTGATAGCCATCCAACAGCAGCTCGTCGATCTCAC
>CAZNQK010000179.1:0-3278 GCA_964575165.1 uncultured Aquihabitans sp.
GGAGCATCCTGGCAGCGCTGAAGCGTGGACCGATGGTCATGAGCGACCGCCTGACCATCCGGGTCCACTCGGTCGGCACTCCCATCTCGTCACGACGGTGGAACATCGGCACGATCTCCTGCTCGAGCAGGTCGAAGACCGCAGCCGAGTCACGGCGGTCCTGCGCGTCGTGATCGGCGTCGACCGTGCCGTCGATCGCCCATCCGTTCGTCGTGTCGTAGGCCTCGGGCCACCAGCCGTCGAGCACGCTCAGGTTCAGCGAGCCGTTGATCGCCGCCTTCATGCCGCTGGTCCCGCTGGCCTCCAGCGGCGGCCGCGGCAGGTTGACCCAGAGGTCACAACCGGCGACGACCTTCGGCGCGAGCGTCAGGTCGTAGTCCTCCAGGAACGCCACCCGGCCGGCAACCTCGGCCTCGCCCTTCAGGGCGAACATCTGCTGGACGATGTGCTTGGCAGCATCGTCCTGGGGGTGTGCCCGACCGGCGAAGAGGAACTGCACGGGCCGGTCGCCGGAGAGCATCCGCAACGCACGGGCTGCGTCGAGCGTCACCAGGTGGAGTCGCTTGTAGGTCGCCAGACGCCGAGCGAATCCGATCGTCAACACCTCGGGGTCCAGGGTGTGCTCCACAGCTTCCGCGTAGGGCAACCCCTCGCCGCGTCGCAGGCGATCCGTCGTGGCGCGCTCGCGCACGGCGCTGATCAGGGAATGTCGGGCTTCGACCCGAGCCGCCCACAGGTCCATGTCCGGGATCCCGGCGACGCCGGCCCACACATCGGTGTCGTCCGCGTGGTGGATCCACTCGCTCCCCAGGTGGCGGTCGAGCAGGTCCCGCATCGGCGGGGCCATCCACGTGGGGACGTGGACTCCGTTGGTCACGTGCGTGATCGGCACGTCATCGAGCCGACGGCTCTCGAACATCGGCTGCCACATGGAGCGGGCGACCTCGCCGTGGCGTCGGCTCACGGCGTTGACCGAGCATGCCGAACGGATCGCGAGCGCCGACATGCCTGACGGCTCAGTCCGGTCGTCGGGGTGCACGCGGCCGACCGTCAGGAACTCATCGAGGCCGACGGAGTTCTCGGCGATGGCGCCGAGCACCGGCTGGATCTCCTCACGTGAGTAGGTCTCGTTCCCGGCGGCGACGGGTGTGTGGGTCGTGAACACGAGCTTCGATCTGGCGCTCTCGGTGGTCGTGGCAACCTCTCCGCGGGAGCGCGCCAACTCGAACGCCGCCAGGGCCGGGTGGCCCTCGTTCAGGTGGAACACAGCGGGGTCCAGGCCCATCGCGGTCAGTGCTCGCACCCCGCCGACGCCAAGCACCCCGTACTGCGCCAGCCGGATCGACCTGTTCCCCTCGTACAGCCGTGAGGTGACCCATCGACCGACCGGGCTGTTGCCGGGTATGTCGGTGTCGAGCAGGTACAGAGGCACGTTGCCGACGTCCACCCTCCAGATGCGGAACGCCACCACCTCGCTGTCGATCTCGACCTCGCCCCGCAGCGCCCCGCCGTCGGGTCCGGTGACGACGACCGCCGGGAGGTGCTCCGGGTTCGTGTCGATCCAGTACTCGTGCTGCCACCCGGAGGTGTCGAGCCGCTGGTGGAAGTAGCCGCTTCGGTACATGAGGCCCACACCCACCATCGGCACGCCCCGGTCCGACGCCTCCTTGAGGATGTCGCCGGCAAGGACACCGAGACCACCCGAGTAGATCGGCAGCGACTGGTGAACGCCGAACTCGCTGCACATGAAGGCGATCGGGTGGGCCGGGTCGATGGAGCGGCCTCGGACCGTTGCCGATGCTGGTGGCGGCTGCGACGCGATGGCCTCGACGAGGCGATCGACCCGCTCGACGAGGGAGCCGTCGCGCGCTGCCTGCTCCAGTCGCGCGGCATCGAGCTCACGCAGGAGCTGGACGGGGTTCTCGCCGCTGCGCCGCCATCTCTCCTCGTCCAGCGAGGCGAAGACGGCGGGGCCGTCAGGCGTCCAGGACCACCGGTAGTCGTAGCTCAACGCCGACAGGACGCGGAGCTCATCGGGCAGTCGAGCGGCGAGGTCCTCGACGGCCACGTCGATGTCACGCTGTCCCGGATACATCAGCACCCCCTGCTCGATCGACACCCGGTTGCGACAGGTCACGGATGCGGGGCGGTGGGTCGTCTCTGTGTCCGCGCGAACCGTACGCCTGTCCGCTCACGATCGCGCCGGGTCGGACACGGCAGACAGGGCCGAACGTCCCGTGGCCACGCAGCAGCGGGATCTCGCCTGACGAATCCGTGGGATGGACCTTGTGCCCTGGCCCGCTCCGTTCGCCGTCACGATGATGGACCTACCGCCTGATTCGAGGAGGTTCGTCATGGCTCAGATGGATGGGCACGTCGCGCTGGTGACCGGTGCCAGCTCCGGGATCGGTCGGGCGACCGCCCTCGCGTTCGCTGCCGAGGGGGCCGCGGTGGTCGTCGCGGACGCGAACGACGATGGCGGCGCCGCAACCGTCGCGAAGATCGTCGACCTTGGCGGTCGGGCGGTGTTCGTGCACGCCGACGTCACCGACGCGGAACAGGTCGGTCGCATGGTCGAGCAGACGATCTCGGCGTACGGGCACCTGGACCACGCCTTCAACAACGCCGGGATCGAGGGCGCTCCGGCGCCGCTGGCGGAGTGCACGAGGGAGAACTGGGACCACACGATCGGGGTCAACCTCACCGGGGTGTTCCTCTGTCTCCAGGCCGAGATTCCGGCACTGCTCGCGAACGGCGGTGGCTCGATCGTGAACTGCGCGTCGATCGCAGGGCTGAACGGCTTCCCCGGTCTGGGCGCCTACGTGGCCTCCAAGCACGGGGTCAACGGCCTGACCAAGGCTGCGGCTCTCGAGTTGGCACCCGAGGGCATCCGCGTGAACTCGGTGTGTCCCGGCGCGATCGACACGGAGATGGTGGCTCGTGTCGCCGAGGAGCAGCCCGAGATGATCGAACAGACCATCGCCGCCCACCCGCTGGGGCGCCTGGGTCGCCCCGAGGAGATCGCGTCGACGGTGGTGTGGCTGTGCAGCGACGCGGCCGGGTTCGTCACCGGCCAGGCGATCGCGGTCGACGGCGGCTACACGACGCAGTGAGTTGACGCCCGGAACGTCACCCGGTGCCCTGTCGGATGATCTCGCCGGTCGTGGCGTCGATCGTGAGCTCCTGCCTTGCTCCGTTCGGCGTCCGCACCTCGACCTCCCAGACCGTTCGGCCGGACTCGGAGTCCAGGTCGACCTCGACGATCTCACCCGGCGCTG
>CAZNQK010000180.1:0-3188 GCA_964575165.1 uncultured Aquihabitans sp.
CGTTCTGTTGTGCAGAACGAGAAGGATCCTTCTCGTTCTGCACAACAGAACGGGGCCAGGTGGCCGCGTCGTCGTCCTCGTAGGCGGTGACCAGCGCCGCGTACTCGGGATCAGCGAGCAGCTCGTCGTGGGCGCCGACGCCGCGCACCTTCCCCTGGTCGAGGTGCACGACCTTGTCGGCGAGCAGGATCGTCGACAGGCGGTGGGCGACGATGACCATCGTCGTGTCGTCGCGGCGCAGGCCGGAGAGGATCTCGGCCTCGATCACCGGGTCGACCGCCGAGGTGGCGTCGTCGAGCACCAGGACCCGGGGCCGACCCGCCAACGCCCGGGCCAGGGCGACGCGCTGGCGCTGCCCACCCGACAGCGTCACTCCCCGCTCCCCGACCACGGTCCGTTCGGCATCGGACAGGCGCTCGACGAACCGGCGGGCGCGGGCACGGTCGAGTGCGTCGGCCAACCCGTCGTCCGGGACGTCGCGTCCGAGCGTCACGTTGTCGGCCACCGGCGAGGCGAACAGGTACGACTCCTGGAACACGAGCGACACCGCGGCGCGGAGGTCGTTCGGGTCGAGCTGGTCGATGGGCACACCGCCGAGCTCGACGGCGCCTCCGGTCGGTTCGTCCAGCCGCACCAGGAGCTGGGTGAGCGTCGACTTGCCTGCGCCGGTGGACCCGACGAGGGCGACCACCTCACCGGGCTCGACGCGGAACGACACGTCGTCGAGCACGTCCGCGTCGCCGTAGGCGAACGAGACGTCGCGCAGCTCGAGCGACAGCGCGCCGTCGGGCACGGACCGTGCTGCCGGCGGCGAGTCGACCGACTGCTCGACGGCGGGGTCGACGGGTTCGGCCGTCAGCGAGTCGACCCGGTCGATGGACACCACGGCACGGGGGATGGACTCGAACATGAACCCGACGATGCGCATCGGGAACGCCAGCCATCCGAACAGGGCGACCGCCTGCACCAGGTCCCCCGGGGTGGCGCCGCCCTGGTCGATGCGCCAAGCCCCGGCGAGCAGAAGCGCCACGGTGCCCAGGTTGGGCAACATGTCGAGCAGCGGTTCGAACGACGACGTCATGCGGGCGACGACCAGGCGCTGGGTCCGCAGCCGGTCGGCCGCGGCGTCGAACCGCTCCTGTTCCTGCGCCTCGCGGCCGAGGGTCTTGACGACGAGCACGCCGTCGAAGCTCTCGTGCGCGATGGCCGACACGTCGCCGAGTCGGGCCTGGACCTCGGCGGCCGGCTCGTGGACCCGGTTGGTGTACCAGCGGCTGCACAGCGTGAGGGTCGGGAACAACAGCAGCGCCACCACGCCGAAGGCCGGGTCCGCAGCGAACAGGCTGACGAGCGAGATGGCGATGAGCGCCACGACGCCGAGCGAGAACGGCAGCGGCATCAGCATCTGGGCCGCGGTGGTGACGTCGACGTCCGCCGTCGCCAGGAGCTCACCGGTGGGACGGCGGCGATAGCTCGACAGCGGCATGGTGAGCAGCCGCTCGGCGACGCCGGTGCGCAACGATCGTTGCGTGCGGGCCTCGGTCAGCGAGCCGAACCACCGACGGACACCGACCGAGACGCCCCGGGCCAGTCCGACGAGGAAGAGCGCGGCCACCGCCCACCACGCGGTCGACGCCGGGATGCCCTCGTCGGAGAACGCGGGGGTGATGACCTCGTCGGTGACCCGGCCGAGCACGTAGCTGGCGGCCACGACACACGCCGCCCACGCGACTCCGCCGACGAGCGACATGGCGAACGGCCCCGGGTGCATGCGCACGAACCGGGCGATGAGGCGGCCGCCCCGTCGGGTGATGCTGCCCTGTGTCGAGGAGCTGCCCTGTGTCGAGGCGCGGTCGACTCCGGTGTCGGGTCCGAGGTTGACCTCGTCGGCGGGTGCCAGGTCCGGATCGGGGGTGAGGAGGGTCAAGGGAGATCAGGGCGTCGGGAGGCTGGGCCTCTGGAGGTGCGGGCGGCGGCCCAAGCTACTTCGGTCGCCGAACAACCGCCCCGCCGATTCCGCGCACCCAACCGAACCCCGGACGCGCAAGTGGCCGAGCTCCTGGGAACTCGGCCACCGCGTAAGGGAGATTGCCGTACTTCTACCCCAGCCTGCGGGGCCTCAAACGGCAATTCCTGGAAAACTTCACATCGGGAGCTGGATCGACTTCGTCTCGAGGAACTCCTCGAGGCCCCAGCGGCCCCGCTCACGGGTGTTTCCGGACTGCTTGTAGCCACCGAAGGGCGCCTCGGTGTTGAACGGCGCGCCGTTGACGTCGACCTGACCGGTGCGCAGCCGACGGGCGACGCCCTTGGCACGCTCGACGTCGCCTGACTGCACTGCGCCCGACAACCCGTAGACCGTCCCGTTGGCGATGGCGACGGCGTCGTCCTCGTCGGTGTAGGTGAGGATCGACAGCACCGGGCCGAAGATCTCCTCTTGGGCGATCGTCATGTCGGGCGTGACGTCGGTGAACACGGTCGGCTGGACGTAGAAGCCCTTGTCGAAGCCCTCGGGCTGGTCGGGCCCGCCGAGAGCGAGCGTCGCGCCCTCGTCGATGCCCTTCTGGATGAACGAGCGCACCCGCTCCTGGTGCACCTTGGACGAGAGCGGTCCGAGGTTGTGGAACAGGTCGGGCTCGTCGGCCTTGGGGTCGCACAGCTGCACCTTGGACGCCTCTTCGACGACTGCGTCGATGTACTCCTGCTTGCGGGACTCGGGAACGAGCAGTCGGGTGAGCGCCGAGCAGGTCTGGCCGGAGTTGATGTAGCAGCCGAACACGGCGCCCATGGCGACGGCGGCCGGATCGGCGTCGTCGAGCACGACGTTGGCGGACTTGCCGCCGAGCTCGAGGCCGACGCGCTTGGCGGTCGACGCTGCGGCCTTGGACACCTCGGCGCCGGCGCGACCCGAGCCGGTGAACGAGACCATGTCGACGTCGGGGTGGCCGGAGATGGCGGCGCCGACCTCGGGGCCGGTGCCGACGACCATGTTGAACACGCCCTTGGGGAGGCCGACCTCGTCGAGCACCTCGGCCAGGATGTAGGCGTTGAGCGGGGTTACCTCGGACGGCTTGAGCACCACGGTGCAGCCGGCGGCGAGGGCCGGGACGACCTTGCAGATGATGAGGTACAGCGGGTAGTTCCACGGCGTGATGGCGCCGACCACGCCGATCGGCTCACGCACCACG
>CAZNQK010000181.1:0-3117 GCA_964575165.1 uncultured Aquihabitans sp.
GAGCTCGATGAGCTGACGCTCCGCGAGCACTTCGGCCACCCGCGAAGCGGCGGACTGGAGCACGAACGCCGACACCGACACATGCGACGCCTCAGCGGCGCGCTCGAGCAGGCGCTTCTCGGCAGGATCCACCCGGATCTGGAGCCGCTCATCCTTCGTGACCGACATGGCATCACATTGGCAGTACGTACTGGTCCTGTCAGGCCTGCTCGCGCGCCATGGCAAGCGCTCTACGCGGCCGAGGCACCGGATCGAATTGCAGGTGGTACTGAAACCAATTCCCCGGCGTTCCACCCCGAGTTTCCGGGGTTCTCGACGGGCCGAGGTCATGTCCGACACGCCGAACGCGTTCATCGGCTGCTGCCGGGCTACGGCCAGGGAACGCGGAGCGTCTTGGCCACGGTGCTGAGCTTCATGGCGAGACGGTGAGAATGACCCGGGAGACGTTCGAAGTCGTGGTGCTCGTAGAACGACCGTGCGCCGTCGTCGATCGCATCCACGAGGACCACCCGCCCTCCGGCGCGCCGTGCAGCGGCGATGACGGTCTCGAGGGCGAACACGAGGAGATCCGATCCCAGCCCGCGACCTTGAACCGACCCGTCGAGCGCGAGCTTGGCCAGCAGGATCGCCGGGATCTGCTCCGATGCCCCTCGCGCCAGTCGTCTCGGTGCGTCGTGTCGTGCCAGCAGATGAGGCGCGATGGCGAAGTATCCGACGACCCGTCGGTCATCGTCCACCAAGAGATAGGTGCGGGTTCCCTGGCCCGTTGCCGTCAGTGCATGTCGACGAACCCACTCGTCGAGGTCGGCGTTCCCGCAGTTGAACTCGGTGAGGTCTTGGTCGCCCAGTGGCTCGACGGTGTGTGTCACCGAGCGATGATTCGGGCGGTCCGACGGGCACGCTTGGCTGCTTTGGCCAGGCGGGGCGCGTCGTCGGGCTCGTCGAGTGCAGCCACCAGTGCGTCGAAGTACTCGGCGGGAACGAGGGTCGTGGTTGTAGCGGTGATGACCTCGTCGGCACGATCGACGGCAGCGTCGACCACGAAGGCGGACACTGACATGCCGGAGGCGGACGCGGCCCGTTCGATCAGTGCGCGCTCGTCAGGCGAGAGCCGCGCTTCGAGCCGATCCGTCTTGACTGCCATCATTCCTCCGATTGCTGTACGGCACATTGTACGGAGTCGTCCGCGACAAGGCACGTGCCAAGTGGGTCTTCACGGTCTCCGCTCCCATCAGGAGCTCTTTGACCTGCTGGCGCGTCAGGCCCTCGGCAACGAGCTCGGCGACGCGGTTTCCGTGGAGGGACTTGTACCTTCACCCCACGCGCCGTCAGCCCGGGACGGTACGAGGCGGCGGCGTGAGTGCGCAGCTCAGAGGGGTCTGTGCACGCACCGTCTCCACTCGCGGCGCTGCGCTCAGAGCAGTTCGATCGGGCAGTGGATGCCCGGCGCGTTCGCCAATCGGGTGTCGGTCGTGATCAGGGCCGTCGCGCCGGTCATCTCGGCGAGGGCGACGTAGGTGGCATCGTACGCGCTGAGATTGTGCCGAAGTGCCCACATCCTCGGCCGAAGCCTGTCGGCGGGAAACCGGGTCAAGGCAAGCCGGGTGAAACCGTCCAACGCGATCGCGCCCTGCTTGTCGGTCAGGACCTTCTGAACGACAAGACGCCGAAGAACGTTGGTCACCTCGCTGTCGATGAGGTGTGGCACGCCGAGTTCCTCGTCACCAAGACGATCGGGATCGAGGTCGTTCGCGACGAGCTCGACGATGACGCCGGCGTCGACGACTCTCAGTCGCCGCGTCCCTCGTGCAGCGCGGTGAGGATCGTGTCCCGATCGACATGCGCTCGAACTTGCGCCTGGGTCTGCCGCACGACGGCGGCGTTCGCGTGCACGACCTGGGCGCGTCTGGCCAGGTGCTCCAACTCGCGCACCATGTAGCGGGTCAGGGAGAGGCCCTCGGCCGCGGCGGCCTCAGCCAAGGCCTCGTGCACGTCGTCGGGAACGTCTCGGATCTGGATCACTCTGGCCATCGCCGCCCACGATACAACCTGGATGGGTGCATACTGCACCCATCCAGGTGGCTCGGTTGCTCAGTCGGCCGAACAGGGGCCGGCCGACACAAGTCCAGGCCCCGAGCGCAGGAGCGTCCGGCCACCGAGACCCAGCGTGTGCGCCTTCACCTCCCACGGATTCGTGTCGGAGGGACGTCTCACACCTTGGACCCACCAAGTGCAGCGGCAGGCTTCCTACCCGCGGCGTAGCCTAGGCAGCTCGGGAACGCGGCGCAGCACGTCCTCTGCCCTCAGCGTCCCTCGACCGCTTTCAAGCGTTGAACTGCGACGATCAGTGGCGGTAGGTCGTGTTCGACGGTGGCCGTCACGATCTCGTGGTCGGTATCGAAGTAGCGGTGCGCCAAGTGGTCGCGCATGCGTGCGACGTCGGCCCACGGGACACTCGCTTCATTCGCCAGCAGCGCAGGATCGATGTCCTTGACCGCTTCGCCGATCTCGATCAGTCGCACTCGTACCACGTCCAAGACGAGACCATCCGCCAGGGTGCCGCGTGAGAGGTGCGATTGGATCGCAGCCGCGGCAGACAGGACGTCGTCGAGTCGATGGCATCGGTCCTCACAGCGGGATCGACTCGGCGAATGCCCGGGCTGCGACTTCAGTCTTCAGATTGGCTGCGGGAACGACGTCGACCTGGCGCCCGAGGATCTCCGCGATTTCTCGCTCGAGGCCAATCAGGCTGATGATCCCGACGTCCGGCGAGAGGTCGACCAGCAGATCAACGTCGCTCAAATCGGTGTCAGTGCCGCGTGCGGAACTGCCGAACACGCGGACGTTCGTCACCCCCCGGCGCTCAGCAGCCTCGATGATCGCCCTACGCCGGCGACGAAGCAGTCGACCGACGGGCGTGTCCGGCAGCCCACGAGGCGTGTCGGGCTCGGCGACGAGTTCGATGTTCAGCGTGTGACCCGATGCTTCGACCAGCTTGGTCAGCATCGACATGCCAGGCTCGCGGCGACCGTTCTCGTACGCGCTGATCACCGGCTGGGACACATGCGCGCGACGAGCCAACTCGGCCTGTGAGAGGCCGGACCGTTTCCTCGCCTC
>CAZNQK010000182.1:0-3059 GCA_964575165.1 uncultured Aquihabitans sp.
CAGCATGTGCGTACCTCGCCAGCATCGTCAGCCACGACGGCAGCAAGGTCCCGGTCGCCGATGACGCCTGGCGCATCGAACAAGGGGTCAACACCGGCACGTCCGGCCCCGAGATCCAAGAAAGCATGTCCAACGACTACTTCACCACCTACGTCGAAGGACTGCGCGACATCCGCTGGTTCGTCAGCGGGGACGAGGCGATCGCCTACTACGTGCTGGACATCCAAGAAGCCCCCGGCATCGAGTCGACCATGCTCGCTGAGCGGTTCAAGGTTGTGGACGGCCTGATAACCGAGATCGAGGTGGTGTTCGCGTACTGCCGGGTGCCGGTGACCAACTCCGCCGCGCCCGACGGCACCGACATGTGCCCCAAGGACGCTTCGCCTCCAGCGCCAGCCGGCTAACACGGACGACCGCTGGCCCTGAGCGCACCAGCGGAGCCGCACCTGAACCCGCGCTCGGGCGATCGAGATCAGCTCTGGCGCGCCGACGTCCGGCGACGGCGCACCGCCGGTCGGTGAGAGATCGCATCGGCGCGAGCCGCGGCAAGACCAAGAGCGCGCTCCGGCGCATCGACCTCGACCCACTCACGATGGACGTCCTGTCCGCGTGGAAGACGTGGCAGGCGACCGAACGCTCAGCTGCTGGTCTGGAACCTTCGGAGTGGATGTTCACCGACGTCCACGGCGACGTCATCCACCCCCAGGCCATCTCCCAGGCGTTCGATCGGATGGTCCGACGGGCGCCGGTGCCGAAGGTCCGGTTTCACGACCTCCGCCACACTCACGCCACGCTGCTCATCGCGGCGGGAGTCCCACCCAAGGTCGTGTCCGAACGCCTCGGCCGTTCCAAGACGAGCTTCACCGCCGACACCTACCAGCACGTCCTGCCCGGCATGCAAGCCGACGCCGCCCGAATCTTCGCGGATCTCGTCGCGGACCCCACTTCTACCGGGACGACCCGGTGGAAGACCCGGAAGAAGGCGGCCTGAACATGGTAGAAGCCGGACCTCACGGCCCGGCTTCCCCTGCAATTCCGCTGAAGTTGGTGGCGGGGGCAGGATTTGAACCTGCGACCTTCGGGTTATGAGTCAGCGACCGGCCGTCCCGGCTGGTGCCGTAGAGTGCCCTTCCACCCTGTGTTTCCGGGGGTTTCGGCGTTTGATGGTGCCGTCTCGTCCCGGACTGTTCCGCCGGCTTCTACCGGATCTGGCAGATTTTCTGGCAGACGCCGCGATGCAGGGTCGGACCCGAGCAGGTGAGCGTTCGAGGCCACAGACCCACTGAGGGGGTACACATGAACGATGCCCTCGTCGGTGATGTCGACCACCACGGCGACCGCGACCGCTGATCCCGACCCGGCCACGATGTGACGACCGGGCACGATGCGCGACGGGTCGGGCGCCTCGTCGAGGAAGGTCCATGGCAGCCCGGTCTCGTCCATTGTTTGGAGATCGACGCGTAGGTCGACGTCGACAGTCGTCGCCATGTCAGGTCCTCCTCGCTCAGTCACGTTCATGGTAGGGGTTGGGCCGCTCGTCGTGGTCAGCAGTTCGCAGCCGGTCGACCCAGGCATCCAGGTCGCCGTCGAACGCCAGCGTGACGTGCGGCGTGCGGAACGTGGCCACGATCTCGAAGCCTGCCGCTTCGAGCACCTCCGGTCGGTACAACCGCAGGACCGGGAAGTGCTCGAGCCGATCGGCGGCCAGGTCGTCGACATCGGTGTCGCTGCAAGCGTAGAACGCCGAGAGCCCCCAGCGACCCCAGTCGGGGAACCGGCGACGGAAGTCCACGGCCTGCAACTGCGACGAACCGTCGATGAGATCGTCGCCGCGCACGACGATCAGCGCGTCCGCCGGCAGAGGTGCTCGACGCACACGGGGCACCCGCTCACTCATGATGCAGATCCTGCCATGGCGCCGTGACAGTTCCTTGCGACGGCCGTTGCCATGGGAGCGTGACCCGTCCGTTCCGAAATTAGGGCACTCATCAAGTTTCTCTTGACTTCCACTCAATATTGGCGTCCACTCATCTCAGTCAGTCGACGAGGAGGTGCGGCCCATGGGGGACGTGAAGTGGGAGCGCTACGGGGCGCTCGGCGGGGTCGTCTTCGTGGCGCTCGACGTGGTGGTGGCGGTACTCGGTGGCGAGCCACCTGCGACCGATGCCGGCGTACGGGAGGTCGCCACCTACTTTGCGGACAAGGGTCCGGCGATCGAAGCGGGGCTGTGGCTCTTCGGGCTCGCGTCGGTGGCGCTCATCTGGTGGAGCGGCTCGCTGTGGCGGAGGATGGTCCGCGCCGAGGGCGGCGCGGCACGGTTGGCGGTGGTGTCGGTCGTGGGCCTTGCGCTGGCGGGTGCGCTGTCGCTCACCTCGGCGGCGGTGTCGGTCGCGGCGGAGTTGCGCATCGATGATGTCGGCGACACGTTGGTGATCTTCCACACGCTTGCGGTGATGCTGCTCGCCGCATCGGGGTTCGGTGTCGCCACACACCTGTTGGCGACGAGCGCCCTGGGGGCTCGCACCAAGACGTTGCCCACATGGGTCGTCATCGTGGGCGTGGTGTCGGCGCTGGGGTTCCTCGCCTCAGCGGTCCTCAACGCCACGGCGACCAGCGACGCCTCCAGCGCCGTCGGGTTCGTAGGGTTCGTCCTGTGGTGCGTCTGGATTCTCGGTGTCAGTGCACGCATGTGGAGCGACCTCCGTGTCGCGGTCCCGGCAGGAGCCGCATGAGCACAACGAGGCCCCGGGCCTACGACATGACCAAGCGCTCCGACGCGGTGGCAGGAACCCGGCGCCGGATCGCCGAAGCCGCGCTCGCGCTGTTCAAGGAGCGGGACTACGACGACGTCAGCCTCAACGAGATCGCCCTGGCCGCAGGAGTGTCCCACCAGACCGTCCTGAACCACTGTGAGAACAAGGCCGGCGTGCTGCTCGCCGCCGGCGAGCTCTTCAGCGAGGAGATCCGCGACCTGGAGGCCGATGCCCTACCCGGCGACGTCACCTCGGTGGTGCACACCACCTGTGTCCGCTACGAGGTCCTGGGCGACGCGAACGCCC
>CAZNQK010000183.1:0-3017 GCA_964575165.1 uncultured Aquihabitans sp.
GTCGCATCTCGAGCGATGACCGCAGGGTCCGCGTCGAGTTCGGCGACGTCGGCCGAGCGAACGACGTTGACCCGATCGCCTGGGGCCAGGCCACGTGCGGGGTACGCACCAGGGTCGAGCGAGAGGCCGACGACGCCGTCGCCGTCCTGGACCGTTGCAGCATCGGCGATCACCGAGGTCGTGAGGAGCGTGCCCTCGGCCAGGTCGACCAGCGCAACGCGACCCACCACTCGGTCGAGCTGGGAGCCGTCGAGGCGAGCCAGCGCATCATCGCTCGCCACGTACGCGACCTTGACGTCGTTCGCGTCGATCACCTCGCCCCGCTCGACGCTCGACACCAAGACCAATGCAGGAACCTTCTCGACGGCGCTCAAGTGCCAGAGCACCGCGCCCAGCGCGAACACGGCCATGACCAACACGCCGACGGCAAGCTCGGGGACTCGCACTCGCCGACCGGGCGGGCGAACGTCAACGCTGCGCCGAGCGCCTTGGCCGTTGGACGACGGGGCATCGGATCGAGTCGCGGTTCGAGGAGCGGCCACGGCTAGCGGCCTCCCCGCGTTCCGATCGCTTGGATCTCACCGACCTCGACATCGAGCGTCGACGAGCGCGTGATCGCCGGGAGCGTGCCGCCACCGGTGGCGTTCGACGTCCACGACACCTCGAGCGTCACCGTCGCCTCCAGGTTGAAGGTGCCACCCGGCCGCGTCGCCGACGAGCTGCGGTAGGTGTGGGTGCACGACGACGCGTCCTCAGACGAGCCAGGTCGCCACGGGGTGCCCGGACCGCGACACGACACCGACCCGCCGTCGCCGAGCTCCCAAGTCGTCGCGACCGGTGTCGCTCGCACCGTGGACCAGACACGACCGGTGTTGGCTGTCGCTTCGTAGGTCTGCCACCACGTCGAGTCCAGCCACAGCCAGGTCGGCACCTGGACGTACAGGCGACCGTTCTCCGACGGACTCGTGCGGATCGCCGGTGGTGCGATCTGCACCGAGGCGAGCGCGTCGAGCGCGAGCTGGTACGGGTCCACCAGGCCGCCTTCGGGAATGAGGAAGTAGCCGCCGACGTCGATCGCACCGATGCCGGTACACCAGCGCTCCAGCCATCGGCCGGTCGCCGAGTGCTGGCGCGTGTAGTCGACCTCGTACACGGCGAACTGGAAGTCGTCCTCGATCACCACGTGCCACTCGCAAGGATCGTCTGAGCCCGATCCCCCGCCTCCGGACCCTCCGCCTCCACCGCCGGACCCGCCTTCCTCCGCGACGGCGGTCGGATCTCCGTCAGGGTCGACGAACGCTCCGCCGTCACCGTCCGGTCGCTCGCCAGCCCAAGCTTGACCGGCCGAGACGACCATGATTGAGAGCGCTGTGAACAGCGCGGCTACGAGGCGTGTGCGCATCCCGCAACTCCTTCCCACTGTTGGACGAGGCGGGCAGAGGACACCCTCCAGACGCCGTCGACGCGTTGCAGCTCTCCTCTGATGTTCTGCGTGTAGACCTCGCCGTCGACGATCTCGCCCGTGTCCCGGCGGTAGATCACGCCGTCGGTGACGACGCACTCCTGGACCACGGCGTGGTCGCCTTCCAGCTCGATGACGTCAACGCGCTGGATGTCGCTCGGGTTCGCCGCAGGCCGGAACGCGAGGCCGTTCTCGAGGTTTCTGCGTGTCTCGGCGATCACCGCGTCCAGTTGGGCACCGGTGGCGAAGTCCCGGAGCGCCGGATCGTCCGGGTTCGGTGTGCCGCTGTTGGCGGCGAAGCGAGCATCCCAGTAGCCGATGTAGCGGGCGACGATCTCGTCCTCGTCGGTCTGGCCGCTCGGAGCCGATCCCGAGGTGGTTGTGGTCGATTCGGTGGGCGCGGTCGAGGTCGTCGCTTCGGTCGTGGTCGACGGCCGACGCGACTCGGTGGTGGTCGTCGACGACGTGGCTCCGTCGTCGCCGGAACAGCCGAGGGTGCTGAGACAGAGCAGCACCGCGAGCGCGATCACCCCGCCGCGTGGCTGCCGATGTGCTGCTGCGGTGGCGATGCGGTCGGACCTGGGCATGGTCGCGCCTCCTCGTTCGGGACGACCCTCTTCCGGTGTCACCGGGTTCAGTACCCAGAGACTCCCGCAGGTCCACAGCGGAACGACGACCGCGCCGCGGGTGAGGGAGAGGAGGTCAGCCCCGTAACGGTCAGGCAGACGAGACCGGGCATCGACACGTCGGTGCCACATACGACGGTAGCGAACCTGTGAGAAGCCTGCTCGGAGACCTTGAATCTCCTCTCGGACTGTTCGACGTGAGCGCACGGCTCAACTCGCCAACGGAAGGTCGCGAAGGCGGGCCTCGGCGCGCCAGCGGCGGTGCCAGAGCACCTTGACCGTCACCTGCTGTTCGGCGGCGAGATCCGCCATGGACTCCCCGCCAACCCGGCTGCGCAGGATCGTGGCGAGGACGTCGTCGGATATCCCCGACGAGGAGCTCGCGGTCACGAGTTCCTCGAGGAAGGCGTGGCTGACGAACTGCTCCTCCGCGGACGGCGCCTCGGTCGCCACGCACGATCCGATCTGACGCCTGGCCTTGTCCTGCTCGCGGCGGTAGCGCTTGCGGACGTCGAGCAGGACGTTGGCCGACACCGATCCGGGTCGGCTCGCGGGGTAGGTGCGGATGCGCTCCCAGCCGAGCCGGACGATGTCGTCGACCGCGTCGTCGTCGCGCCCGACACGGTGGGCAAGGTTGCACAGACCGCCGAGCAGTCCTTGGAGCAGCGTTCGGGCCGCGAGATGATCAGCGGGCGCCAAGGCTGCGAGTGCCCGTCGGACCTCTGGCCCATCGTCGGGGTTGAAGCCGAGGTCGATCACGTCGTCGAGGTCAGCCGCCGACGTGAGCACTGGGTGGGTAGCCGACCAGCGCATCAGCGCTCGTCTTGCGGATGGAGAGCCGGCGATCGCCGACCACTCCCTGTTGAGGGATCGCAGGATCTCTGCCATCGGAAGCCTCCTGGTGTCGTTGAGCACCAGCAGGGTCCGCG
>CAZNQK010000184.1:0-2987 GCA_964575165.1 uncultured Aquihabitans sp.
TCTGGCCGTCGGTGATCGAGATCACGTTGGTCGGGATGTAGGCCGACACGTCGCCGGCCTTCGTCTCGATGACGGGCAGAGCGGTGAGCGAACCGGCGCCACGCTCGTCGGAGAGCTTGGCGGCGCGCTCCAGCAGGCGGCTGTGCAGGTAGAAGACGTCACCGGGGTACGCCTCGCGGCCCGGCGGACGACGCAGCAGCAGCGACACCTGGCGATAGGCCTCGGCCTGCTTGGAGAGGTCGTCGTACACGACGAGTGCGTGCTCGCCGTTCTCCATCCAGTGCTGGCCCATGGCGCAGCCGGAGTACGGGGCGAGGTACTTGAACGGCGCCGGGTCCGAGGCCGGGGCGACCACGACGACGGTGTACTCGAGAGCGCCGTGCTCGGCGAGGGTGGCCACGGTCTGGGCGACGGTCGAGGCCTTCTGACCGATCGCCACGTAGATGCACTTCACGCCCAGGCCACGCTGGTTGAGGATCGTGTCGATGGCGATCGTCGTCTTGCCGGTCTTGCGGTCGCCGATGATGAGCTCGCGCTGACCCCGGCCGATCGGGATCAGGGAGTCGATCGACTTGATTCCGGTCTGCATCGGCTCGCCCACGGGCTGACGACCCATGATGCCGGGCGCCTGGATCTCCATTCGGCGGGGCTCGACGCCGACCAGCGGGCCCTTGCCGTCGATCGGTTCGCCGAGGGTGTTGACCACGCGGCCGAGGACGCCGTCGCCGACGGGGACCGACAGGATCTGGCCGGTGGCCTTGACCGTCTGGCCCTCCTCGATCGAGTCGACCTCGCCGAGCACCACGGCACCGATCGAGTCCTCGTCGAGGTTGAGCGCCAGGCCGAGGAGGCCGGACTCGAACTCGAGCAGCTCGTTGACCGCCGCGTCGGGCAGGCCAGACACCCGGGCGATGCCGTCGCCGACCTCGATGACACGGCCGACCTGTGTCAGCTCGACGTCGGGGGCGAAGCCCTCCAGGTTCTTCTTGATCGCCGCGGTGATGTCGGCGGTGTTGATCGTGAGTTCAGCCATCTCAGAAGGCCTCTCGGAGTTGGTTCAGGCGGGTACGGACGGAGCCGTCGATCACGGAGTCGCCGATCTGGGTGACGACGCCACCCATGACGGTCGGATCGACGACGTTGCGGATGGTGACGTCGACGTCGGTGCGGGTCTTGAGCGCCTGCGTGAGCTGGGTGATCTGGGCGTCGGTCAGAGGAACAGCCGAGCGGACCTCGGCGACCGTCTGGCCCTTGGCCGCGGCGGACCGGCGCGACATCTCCTCCGCGATGGCCGGCAGGTCCGAGATGCGACCGGCTGACACCAGCATCGAGGCGAACGACAACGTGGTGCGCGACGCCTTTCCGTCGAGCAGGTCCTCGACTACCTGGGCACGCCGCTCCACGGGGACGTGCGGGTCCGACAGCGTCGAGCGCAGCTCGTCGTTGGCGGTCAGGAGACGACCGAGGCGGAACAGCTCATCCTCGACCTCGGCGGTTCTGCCCTCGGCCGCGGCGATGCCGTAGGCGGCATCTGCGTAGGCGGAGATCTGTGCGTGACTCATGTTTGGTGTCCGTGTCTCGGTTTCTCGAGTGGTCCGGTGGTCAGTGCTTCCTGTGGTGCAGGGCCCCAGCCGTCGGGCGCTGGGCCGGCCGAGTCAGTTCTGGGAACCGACCTGGCCGATGTAGTCGTCGATCAACCGCTGCTGGGCGGCGTCGTCGAGGGTGCTGACGACGACCTCCTCGGCCGCGCCGAGTGCCAGGCGGGAGAGCTCACCCGACAGATCCGCGGTGGCCTGGAGGCGGGTGGCAGCGAGGTCGGTGCTCGCACGCTCGCGGAGCGTCGCTATCTCGGTCTCGGTGCGGGCAGCGGTGTCGACGCCGAGCTGGTCGGCGGCACGACGGGCGTCCTCGACGATGCGGGCGGCCTCGGAGCCGGAGTCTGCGAGCGCTGCCTTGATCCGGTCCCGCTCGGCCTCGGCCGATTCACGCTCGGACGACGCGGCACCGAGCCGGTCCTCGAAGCCCTGGGAACGCGCCTTGAGGCCGTTTACGACGAACGACTTCCCGAACTTCACCAACAGGAAGGCGACGATCAGGAAAGCCAGAGTCCCCCAGATGACCTCGTTGATGTCGGCCGGGAGCCACTTGCCGTTGGAGCCCTCGGCTGCGAGGAGGATGAGTGAGTTCATGGGTCAGGTTCCTCGTGATCTCAGCGGATGCCGCCGGAGCGGTTCACGTACTCGTCGACGGTGCCACGGTGTGCCGCTGCATCGAGCGGCGTCCGGACCACCTTCGACGCCGCGGCGACGGCCAGGTCGGCCACGTCGCCCGTCAGCTGACCCAACGCAGCGGACCGCTCGGTGTCGAGCTCGGCCATGGCGGCCTGGCGCTCGGCGGCGAGCTCGGTCTCGACCGCTGACACCTTCTGCGATCGCTGCGCCTCTGCGGCCGAACGGGCCTCCTCCAGCACCCGCGACGCCTCGCCGCGGGCCTCGGCGATCGTCGCGTCGTAGTCGCGACGTACCTGCTCCGCTTGGGTCGCGGCGGCCTCGGTCGCTTCGTTGTCGGCCAGGACCTGCGCGTCACGCTGCGCCCGGACCCGCAGTAGCGGGGGGAGGCACACGTAGCGCATCAGGATCCACAGCAGGAAGAAGAAGACGGCACCCCAGAAGATCTCGCCCTTGACGTCGGGGACGACGGGGTTGATCTTCTCGGCGGTCTCCGCGGCCTCGGCGGCCAGCACACTCATCTGAGCGAGCATCGGGTACTCCGGTTCAGGGTTGGACGGATCAGCGTTCTACGGGTCGGTCTCGTCGGGATCGTCGTGCTCGGGTCCGGGCCCGGGGGCAGAGCTCCCGCAGGAGGCTCGCTCCCCCGACCGTCGGGCCGAAACGGCACGTCGGTTCAGACGAACTTCAGGAGGATGAAGACGACGAAGCCGATGAGGGCGAGCGCCTCGGTGAAGGCGATGCCGAGGAACATCGTGG
>CAZNQK010000185.1:0-2942 GCA_964575165.1 uncultured Aquihabitans sp.
TGCTCGGCCGCGCCCCCCCAGTCGCCGGACTCGATCGCCAGGAAGGCGCGACCGGTGAGCGGAGCAACGGCCGGCTGCCGGCCGGCGTCCACATCGGTCCGAACGGCTTCCTCGTAGCAACCAGCCGCGCCTGCCCGGTCGCCCGCCATCTCACGGGCGAAGCCGACCAGCCACAGCGCCGTCGAGTGCCACCTGTTCCACGACGGAGCACCGTCGAGCGCCATCTCGGCGTCGTGGTTCATGGTCGCCACGCCGTGAGCGCACAACAGAGCGTCGAACGCTGCGCGCGCCGCGGAAAAAGATCGCCAGCCGTCCTCGGTCGGGCCGTCGAAGGAGAGGCGCTCCATGCGGGCGGCGAACTTCTCCGCCTCGGTCGGTCGACCTGTGAGAGCGGCCATCCAACCGGCCAGTGCTGCCAGCGGTGGGTGCTGGTCGACCGCTGCATCGCCGGCCTCGCGGATCCAGCGCTCGGCTGTTCTGGCGCGGCCTTCGTCGAACACGGGAACGAGGCTGCGGGCGAGGAGGCGACCGAGGCCGCGGACGTCGCGGGCACGGATCAGGTACTCGACCGCTTGGTCGCGGTCCTGGTTGGCCAGGCACCAGTTCGATGCTCGTTGCAGCACGGCTCCCTGGTCCCGGCAGCTTCGGCGGGGCCGTTCCCCGAGGAGGAACTCCCGGAACAGCGAGTGCAGGCGGTACCAGTCGCCGTCTGGTCCTGAGGCGACGACGAACATGTTCGCCCGCTCCAGGCGGTGCAGGACAGTGGCGGAGGTGTCGATCGCCAACGCTTCGTCGCACAGCGACGGATGCAGCTCGTCGAGCAGGGCGGCGTCGAGGAGGAACTCCTGGAGGTCCGGCGAGGTCCTGTCCAGCACGTGGTGGAACAGGTAGTCCGCGAAGTACGGACTCGAGCCTGTGACGGCGAGACCGACACCGGCCCCTCCGACTCCACCTCCCTCGCCGGTCGTCGTGGCTGTCGTGCCGGTCGTGCCGGTCGTGCTGGTTGTGCCTGTCGCACCGGTCGTGAGGACGGACAGGTACACGCCTGCGGCCCATCCCTCGGTGCGCTCGGCGATGCCCGTCGCGTGGTCGGACGAGATGGTCACCCCCTCGGCCTCGTAGATGCGCCGCACACCGTCTTCGTCGAGGACCAGGTCGTCCGTCCCGACCTCGACCAGCTCGCCCGACACCCGACGTCGGGCCACGTGGGGGTGCTGGGCCTGGCCCGCGACGAGGATCTGCGACCCGGGAGGCATCCAGCCGACCAGGCCGTCGATCAGTTCGCTGCACTGTGGATCGGCCACCAGATGTGCGTCGTCCAGGATCAGCACGAACGACCGCTCTGCGCTCAGGAGCGCCTTCCCCAGCACCGTCGAAGCCGAGGAACCCGATCCGCCGATCGGGCCATGGATCTCGTCAGCAGTCGAATCGGCCGCCAGGCCACGGGCCGCCAACGCGGTCGCGATGCATCGTGCCAGTCCGATCGGGTCGTCGTCGGTGGCGTCGACCGTCACCCACACCACGACTCGGTCCTCGACGGACGCCAGCTCGACCAGCAGCGTCGTCTTCCCGTATCCGGCCGGTGCTGTGACGGTGACCAATGGTCGTTCGGAGGACCTGATCCGTCCGATCAGCTCCGAACGCGAGACGGAGGACCTCCGGGAGGGCACCCTGAACTTGGCGGGGACCAGCTCACCCGGCTCGACCAGCTCGACCGGCTCCGGTGGCGGCGAACTGGTGGGTTCCACGGGCAGCGAGGCTACCTGCGACCCGGTTCTCCGCCGGATCCGCGTGCCATGGGACACGCCTGCCGTGTCGGGTCCTCGCGAAGTGCATCTCACCTGATGTGAGCGATGACCGCACGTCTCCGGTGCTGCGAGCATCCGCGGTACCCGGACGTGGTCGTCGGAATCCGGTAGACGAAGGGCGGAGTCCCAGCAGATGGTCAAGAAGTCGCTCGTCGCACTGGTGACGGTCGGGGTGCTCGTGGTCGTCTTCGCCTTGTGCCTGGTCAGCGCCGTTCAGCTCCTGTCGCCACGGGGGATGCCGTTCGGCGTGACCGGACCGTCGCCGCTGGTGGACGCCGTTCAGCAGAAGTACGACCTCGACGTCACGACCTACGCGAACGAGTCGGACCTGACTGCGGCCGCGGAGCGAGGCGAGGTGTACGGCGGTCTCGTCGTCGGCTCGGGCAGTGACGAGCTCCTCACCGTTCCCGCCAAGAGCTTCTTCGGCGACGTCTACCTGACGGCGGCTTTCGAGGGCGCGGCCAAGGCCGAAGGCACCCCGCTCGAGACGACCAGGGTGGTTCCGTTGCCCACTGCGGACCGGACGGGAGCAGTGGTCGGACTGCTGCTGCTCCCCACGCTGATCGGCGGCTACATGGTCGCCTCGTTGCTCTACTCCTCGACCCAGACCGCCGCCGCCCCGGGTCGGATGGGTCTGGTGATCGGGTTCTCGGCGGTGGTCGCCGTGATCACAGGTCTGGTTGCGGGGCCGCTCATCGGGGCGATCCCGACGTCGAACATGTGGACGCTGATCCCGTGCTTCTTCCTGGTGACCGCCTCTGTGAGCCTGTCCGCGGTCGCCATCCAGGCACTGGTCGGCAAGCTCGGATCGCTCGTGGTCGCCCTGCTGTTCATCGTGATCGGCGGCGCCGGTGCGGGCGGGGGAGGGGTGGCGCTGCTGCCGACCTACTGGCAGAACCTCGGCAAGCTCCTGCCGCCCCGCCACGCGATCGAGCTGTACCGCAACGTCCGGTACTTTGGCGGCCACGACATCGCGGCGCCGATCGCGATGCTGCTCATCTACGCCCTCGTCAGCGTGGCGGTCATCGTCTCCCGGGTGCGACGCGCGGCCCCGGGCGATGCCGCGGGTCCCGGCGATGCTGCGGCCATGGGCGATGCTGCGGACCCCGAAGGCGTTGAGCGACGCCGACGGTT
>CAZNQK010000186.1:0-2847 GCA_964575165.1 uncultured Aquihabitans sp.
TCTCGCTCCGACCGGCGTCGATCGCCGGCTGTTCACCACCGGCGACGGCGACGACCACGTCGCACACGACGAACACCACGCCACCGAGCGCTCCGTACCGCTCCCACCTCACGTCGCTCATGACCGCACCCCTCGTCGTCGGATGGATATGAGCGAACCCCAATCTTGAGTGAAAGTCAAGGGAAAGTAGAGTAGCACCCTAGATTCGGTGACGACTTGTCACGGCTCCCCGCCGGGAGGACCACGAGCCCCGCTCGGTGGCCCAGCTGTCATGCGGTAGCTGGAATTGAGAGGTCGTCGATGAGCGTGCTGAGGCCGGTCAGTCCGGGAGCGTCGGTCATCCTCCGGGCCAGCTGCTGGGCGGAGGTGCGGTAGCGGTCATCGGCGAGGATCCTGCGGATGGCTCTCCGCAGGGAGTCGGGTGATGGGCGTTCCTGTTTGCAGCGGATCCCGGTTCCGGACCAGGCGATGCGGGCGCCGACCTCGGGCTTGTCTTCCTTGCCTCCGGTGACCACGACGGGGAGTCCATGTCGCAGGGCTGTCTGGACGCCGCCGTACCCGCCGTTGGTGACGAAGACGTCGGTCTTCGGTAGGAGCTGGTCGTAGTCGAGGTACGACGCGGCGCGGGCGTTGCTCGGGAGGGGCGGGAGTGTGTCGACGGGCCGTCCACCGGCCGAGACGACGACGAGCAGGTCCTCGTCGGCGAGCGCCTCGACGGTGGGGGTGACCAGCTGGCTGAAGTCCTTGTTGGCGATCGTTCCCTGGGTGACGTGAACGACTGGGCGTGAGCCGTCGAGCTCGTCCCACCATGTCGGCGCGTCGAAACGCTGGCCGGGCCCGTGGATCGGGCCCACGAAGTGAAGTGCTGGGGGAGCATCGGAGCGGGGGTACTCGAACTCGGCCACGGTGAACTGCGCGATCGCGTCAGCACGGGCGAGCCAGTCCATCACCGGGGTGGGGAGGGGCCGCCCGAAGATCGCCAGGTGGTCCGTCTCTGCCACGGAGTTGGCGCCCTTCATCACCCCGCTCGCCAGCGCTCCGAGGACCCGGTTCCTGAGGCGGTTCAGCACCGGCGCCGGCGCGAGGCCCATGCCGTAGGGCGCTGTGTCGCGACTCGCTAGCGGGAGAGGAAGATGGCTTCCGACCAGCACGGCGGGACGGCGTGGCGCAGGAAGGCTGAGCAGGTAGGCGGCACCGATGAACACCGGGTCGGCCACCACGACGTCGGCCGGGTCTGAGGCGAGCTCCGCCGTCAGCACCTCGTACTGCCCGCGGCCCGGCAGGACGAAGTAGTGCTCGACGTCGAATCCGATGGCGCGCGCGCCGCGCAGCTCGGCCCGCTCGGGGAACCTCGAGTTCATGTCCTCCCGATCATCGAAGTCCGACACGGCTGGCAACGGGACATGGCGCGCTCCGGTGGCCGCCACCGGCCCAGCGAAGCGAGATCCGGTGAGGAACCGGACGTCGTCGCCACGAGTCACGAGGTGCCGGGCGATCGGGAGGTAGGCGTTCACGTGGCCATGGATGGGCGCAGTGGCGAGAATGACCGATGGCATGACGACCCCCGACTGACCGGCTCCGAAGATTGAGTAACATAGCGCAGTATTCAACCCGATGATAGAGTAGTCAATAGTGAAGGAACCAGCTCCCACCCCCACCCGCTCCTATCGTTCCGAGCTGCGCGCCCGGCAGGCCGGCGAGACCCGTCGGCGTGTCGTGGCTGCCGCCGCCGAGCTGTTCGCCGAGCTCGGCTACGCCCGAACGACGGTGAAGAAGATCGCCGAGCGCGCTGGCGTCTCACCGGAGACGGTGCAGGCTCACGGCCCGAAAGCGGCGCTCATGCGCGCCGCCACCGAGCAGTTGGGCCTCGGCGTCGAAGGCGTCGACGACGCCTTGGAGCTGCCCGAGGTGGCCGCCCTCGTCGCGCTCGTGTCCGATGAGCGGGCCAAGGCCCTGGGGCCGTGGCTCCTGGGGCTGCACCGGCGTCTGGCGGGTGTCCTCGAGGCGGTCGTCGGGGGGGCGGCCAACGACCCCGAGCTGGCGTCGTACTACCGCGAGATCGTCGCTTCGATCCGCGAGAACTGGGCAGCGGTCTACGACCACGACCTCACCCGGGGCTGGGTCCGCGTCGACCGTCCCCGCGAGGAGGTCATCGACGTGTGGTGCATGGCCGCGAGCCCCGAGGCCTACCTGCGCGTCACTCGGAATTACGGGTGGAGCGACGAGCAGTACGCCAGCTGGCTGTGCTCCGCCTACCGCGACATCTGGCTGGGGCCGATCGCGATGGCACGCCGCTGAACCCACAGCGCCGATCCCGGGTCTGACAGACCCGTTCGGCTGTGTGCTTGGACCAGGTCGTCTCCAGGTCGGTGTCAGACCCTGATGTTGCTGATCCAATGGCCGAGCGGGTACCACGGATCCGGCGGATGCCGATTCCGATCGACGCCTTGATCGTGGTGCGCGGCGAGGACCACGTGGAGGGTGACTCTGCGGTCCAGGCCGAGCTGTTCCGTCGCCGGTTCCCCGATTGGGGCCGTTGGGGGCTCTCGGGGATGTACGCCGAGAGCGACGCCAATGTCGAGGATCTCGGCGCCGGGCCGCTCCGACGATTCCCGATCTTCGGCCTCTACCGCATCGCTGATCTGGAAGAGGCGGGCTTCGAGGTGGTGCCGACGTTCCGAACACCGCACGTCACCGTCGCGTTCACCGGCGAACTGGACGACGGGCTCGAGCGACTCCGAACTGCCATTCACGAACGACGACCCAACCCGTACCATGGGAAGGGTCCTGACGAGGAGGTGAACCCGTGACGACAACCACAGCGATCGAGCTGCCGATCGACTTCAA
>CAZNQK010000187.1:0-2754 GCA_964575165.1 uncultured Aquihabitans sp.
CGAACAGCCAGGGGCCGATCATGCAGCCGCCGTAGAAGTGGTCCCGCTCGTACCAGCGGTTGTAGTCGACCTCGTGTCCCCTGGACGGGTCGACCATCGTGAAGAGCATCGACCCGACGCGCACCTCGGCGTCTGCTCCGTTCGGCTCCACTCGCCCCCCGATCCGACGGCGCCGGACCGGATCCGACGACGACCGCACCGTAGTGCGCGCCTTGCGGGGTCGACCGTCCTGCTGACGGTCTCGCGTTCTGACGGTCTCGCATGCTGACGGTCTCGCGTTCTGACGGTCTCGCATGCTGATGGTGTCGGACGTGGGGACCGGTACCCTGGCGAAGCTGTGAACGACCGCGATCACGCCCCTGAGGCTCCCGAGGTGGCAGAGCCGCCCGTGTCCGCCGGCATCGCTGCCGACGGTCCGGCCGCCGCGTCGCCCGCTCCGCGACCGGTGCCGCCACCGCCCGGCTACGGCGTGACGGCGTCTGGCTCGGCCTCGTCGCCGGCTAGCCGTCGGAACGCTCATCCCGCTCACGTCGTCGACGTCGAGGTGACCAGGGTCGACGAGGCAGAGGTCGAGGTCCGCCTCGCCGACGGTCGCACCGGGGTCGTGGATCGACGTGACTTCGCCGATCCTCCGACGGTCGGATCGACGGTTCCCGCAGCGGTGCTTAGCCGTGACGACGATCGGCGCGGACGAGTCGCTCTGTCGCACCGCTGGGCCCGCACCGAGCTGGCGTGGCAGCGCGTCGAGAAGGCCCGCTCCGAGCACACCGCGTTGACGGGACGGGTGGTCCGCGAGGTCAAGGGGGGTCTGGTCGTCGACGTCGGTCTCCGGGCCTTCCTGCCCACCTCGCTGATCGGTGAGGTCGAGATCCCGGTCGAACCGGCAGGTGGCACGGCTGCTGGGACGGCCACCGAGGTCGTCGGCGACACCGGCGGCGAGTCCGCCACAGGAGACGGCGGCGGGAGCGTCGACGGAGAGGGGCGATCCGAGGCGGAGGTGACCGGGCCGAAGACGGTGATGATCGCCGATCCCTCCCGCCTCGTCGGCCGTGAGGTCGAGGTCCTGGTGACTGAGGCGGATCGGGACCGCGACCGACTCGTGGTGTCGCGACGCGATCTCTTGCGCCGCAGGCGCCGTCACGAGGAGAAGGAGCGCTTCGGTTCGCTGAAGCCGGGAACGAGGGTGACCGGCAGGGTGGTGTCCGTGGCCGACTACGGCGCCGTGGTCGACCTCGGCGGGGTGCGTGGCCTGGTGCACCGCTCCGAGTTGTCCTGGGAGCGCTTCGCGACCCCGGCCGACGTGATGACCGTCGGCGAGGAGGTCGAGGTGGAGGTCCTCGACGTCAACCGGTCCAAGAAGCGCGTGTCGCTCTCGCGGCGCAACGTCGTCCCCGATCCCTACGCTGGCGTCGAACCTGGCCAGATCATCCCGGCGGTGATCACCCGGGTCGTCGACTACGGAGCGTTCGCCCGTCTCGAGTCCGGCGCCGAGGGACTCATCCACATGTCGGAGCTGTCCGAGGTCCCTGGATACCGACCCGACCAGCTCGTCGTCCCCGGTGAGGCCATCACGGTCAAGGTGATGGACGTCGACCGGAAGCGACATCGCGTCGGCCTGTCGGTCCGACGGGTCCTCGTCGACGACTGATCGCCCCAGAGTCGTGGAGCGGCGTCCTCGGCTCCGGTAGCTTCGCATCTGCATCGGAGGGATCGTCGGAGGGATCGATGATGCAGGGATCGAGGTTCAGCGGCCATCTCCGGGTAGCCGTTGTCGGTGTCGCCAGTGCTGTCGCCGTCGCTGCGACGTCGTGCGCCCCGGGGCCGACGACTCCCGGGCCACCTGTCATCCACTCCTTCGCCGCGACGAGGACAGCTGGTCCGGCACCGCTGACCACGACCTTCACCTGGAACGTCTCCGATCCGGAGTCGGACCCGCTCTCCTGCGCGCTCGACACCGATGGAGACGGCACCTTCGAGATCGAGATCCCCCATTGCAGCAGCGCCGTCGCACGTGCCGTCACGTTCGACACGCCGGGTACCCGGTCCGCTCGGCTCCGGATCAGCGACGGGACCGACACGGTCAGCAGCGCGCCGTTGAGCGTGACGGCGGGAGCAGCGTCAGTCGATCTCTTCACGATCGACGTGGCCTTCGAACCGTCGATGACGACGGCGCAGAAGCAGGTCTTCCAGGCTGCTGCCGACAGGTGGTCCGAGGTGATCCGGACCGGACTGCCCGACACGACCGTCGACGTCGAGGCGGACGACTGCGGGACCGGTGCACCTGCCCACCACGGACCCGTCGACGACCTGCTGATCGAGGCATCGGTCGTCACGATCGACGGAGCCGGCGGCGTGCTCGGTCGGGCCGGCCCGTGCCTCGTCCGCGCCGGCGGCGGACTTCCGGCGTACGGAACGATGGAGTTCGATGCGGCCGACGTCACGGCGATGGCGGACGACGGCACGTTCAGCGACGTCATCCTCCACGAGATGGGTCACGTCATCGGCATCGGCACGAGGTGGGACGGCCTCCTCAGCGGCTCCGGCACCTCGGACCCCCGATTCGTCGGGATGACCGCCCGCGGCGCGCTGAGCGCCATGAGCGGGGGCGACGCGGAGCCGGTTCCGGTCGAGGCGACCGGTGGTGGAGGAACGGCCGGGGCGCACTGGCGCGAGTCGGTGTTCGGAGACGAGCTGATGACCGGTTGGATCTCGATCGGACCGAACCCGCTCAGCCGGGTGACGGCGGGCGGTCTC
>CAZNQK010000188.1:0-2485 GCA_964575165.1 uncultured Aquihabitans sp.
ACGTGGTGGTCGGCAAGTACATCGTGCAGGTCCGGACGAACGTCACAGCGGGCAACCCGACCGTCTACAACGCCTCGGTCGCCACCTACGGCCACAACCACATGTCGTTCCGGACCGGGTTCGGCACCACCGGCCTGACCAACGTCGACGGGTCGAACGTCACCGTCAGCGCCCTCGGTCGCCTGGCGATCTACGCGAACGCAGCGGGAGCCGACACGCGCTTCTACATGGCCCGGGTCTTCCCGTACGACGCTGGCCGGACGCTTCGCATCAACCTGTTCGACATGGGCGAGGGCAGCCAGCCCGGAACGCTGCAGGTCCTGCCTCCGGTCGACTACACGGCGGTGACGGGCAAGAGCGTGTTCTCCGGCTGCGAGATCTCCCGCGACGACGGGGCATCGCTCTCCGTGAACGCCTCGACGTGCACCCTCAGCAACGTGTCGAGCTCCAGCTACAACGGCCGCCAACTCACCATCGACGTACCGATCCCGACCGACTACACGTGCAACCCGTCGATCGCCACCGGTTGCTGGATCAAGATCAAGGCGGCATATCCGGCGAACACGAGCGTCACGGACGCGACCACCTGGTCAGCCGCCATCCTCGGCAACCCCATCCGGATCGTCGAGTAGCCCCGCTCAGCCCGAGCGGGAGCGCTCCCACTCGGCGATGCGCTCCCCCATCGGCGTCGACGGGGGACCGTCGGTGAACGGCCAGATCTCCTCGGCGATCTCGCGCCAGTTCGCCCGTGCCCGCAGGTCTCCGAACAGGGCGAACAGGCCCATGTTGATGCGTTGGACGATCACCATCGACGGCGGCAGGTTGGCCGACTTCATGATGTCGGCGTAGGGGCCGCTGAGGTCGAAGAAGCGCCGGAGCGAGTCCGAGGACCACTCCGGGGTGATCTCCATCTCCTTCGAGTCCATCACGAACTCGTAGAAGTGCCCGAAGTACTCGACCACGTCGTCGTCGGACACCTCGTAGTCGGATGGCAGGATGCCCAGCCGTTCGATGCCCCGGCGGTACGCGGCCACGTCACGCTCGAGCACCATCGCCCGGATCAGCTCCTCGAAGTCGGAGACCTCCTGAGGTGTGAACCGCTTGCACAGGCCGAAGTCCAGGAAGGTGATGCGGCCGCCGGGATGGAAGATGTAGTTGCCCGGGTGGGGGTCGCCGTTGAACGCGTGCACCTGGTAGATCCCGCCGAACGCGAACCGGTACAGGCACTCCGCCGCCAGCTGACGCTCCTCGTCGGGCCAGTCCAGCACCTCGGAGAACGGCGATCCCTCCACCAGCTCGGTCGTGAGGACCCTGGATGTGGACAGGTCGGCAACGACATCGGGTACGTGGATGAACGGGTGGTTGCGGTAGTGCTCGGCGAAGGTCTGCTGGTGGGTGGCCTCGATCCGGTAGTCGAGCTCCTCGACGAGTCGCTCACGCAGCTCGGCGACGATCGGCCCGGGATCCAGCCCTGGGAACAGCATCCCCATGATCGTGAAGAGCAGGTCGGTGTTCTCGAGGTCGGCAGCGACCGCCGTGTCGACGCCCGGGTACTGGACCTTCACCGCCACGGCCAGCCCGTCGTGGGTCACTGCGCGATGGACCTGTCCGATCGAGGCGGCGGCCAGCGGTTCGGCGTCCCACTCGGCGAACACCTCCGACGGTGCGCCGCCCAGCTCGTCGCGGATTACCTGATCGACCAGCTCCGGCGCCATCGGAGGGGCGTTCTGCTGGAGCTCGGCCAGGGCCTCGCGGACCGGCTCGGGCAGACCTTGGTCCAGGTAGCTGGCCATCTGGCCGAGCTTCATGAGGGCGCCCTTCATGCCACCGAGCATCTCCGCGACCTGCTCGGCGCTGCGGAGCTGGAACTCGTCCGCCAGCTCCTGGCGGCGGTCGTCGTCGGCCAGGACCGAACGGGCCCGCATGGATACGTATCCCGTTCCGGTCTTCGCTCCCATGCGCGCCAGTTGAGCCGTGCGCTTGGCGCGTTCGGAGCGCTTGAGGGCGACGACAGCCACGACCGCGGCAGCCCCCAGGGCGACGACGCCTGCCGCAGCGACCTGGACCCGCCTCCCCCGCCGTGGAGCCATCGTGCGGTCGCTCAGCTCTCGGTGATCGTGATCGACTGGATCACCACGTCTTCCTTCGGCCGGTCTCCAGAGCCCGTGGGGACCTTCTCGACGCTCGACAGGACGTCGAGACCGTCGATCAGCTTGCCGAAGAGCGAGTAGTTGGGCGGCAACGTGACGCCGTGGGCGCCGGAGACGATGAAGAACTGGCTGCCGTTCGTGTTCGGACCGGCGTTGGCCATCGCCAGCGAGCCGACCTCGTAGCGCCCGGGCTCGGGGAGCTCGTCGGCGAAGCGGTAGCCGGGACCTCCCCGGCCGGAGCCCTCGGGGCAGCCGCCCTGGATCATGAACTCACGGATGATCCGGTGGAAGATCAGCCCGTCGTAGTAGTGGTACCGGGCCAGGCAGACGAAGTT
>CAZNQK010000189.1:0-2410 GCA_964575165.1 uncultured Aquihabitans sp.
CCGACATCCTCGGTGCCGAGGACGCGTTCGGCGACATGGACTTCAAGGTCGCCGGTACCGCCGACGCCGTGACCGCCCTCCAGCTCGACACCAAGATCGACGGCATCCCGGCCGACGTCCTGGCAGCGGCGCTGGAGCAGGCCAAGGAGGCCCGCCTCGCGATCCTCGACGTCATGGCCGGCGCCATCGCCGAGCCCCGACCCGAGGTCAACGAGACCGCGCCGAAGATCATCAGCTTCGAGATCCCGGCGGACAAGATCGGCGAGGTCATCGGCCCGAAGGGCAAGGTCATCAACTCGATCCAGGGCGAGACCGGCGCCAACATCAGCGTCGACGACGACGGCATGGTCGGAATCGTGTCGATCGCCGCGGTCGACGGCGGAGCGGTCGCCGAGGCGGAGCGTCAGATCAAGCTGATCCTCGACCCGCCGACGGCCGAGCTCGGCGCCACCTACGACGGTCGGGTCGTCAACATCACCAAGTTCGGTGCGTTCGTCAACATCCTCCCGGGACGCGACGGTCTGGTGCACATCTCCAAGCTGGGCGGCGGCAAGCGCATCGACAGGGTCGAGGACGTGCTGACCCTGGGCGATCCGATCACCGTCAAGGTCGACGACATCGACCCCAACGGCAAGATCTCCCTGTCTCCGGTGGGAGAGCTGGCCGGGAGCGGTGACGGCCCAAAAGCGAGTGACGGCGCCGACGACCTCGGTGCCGCGGCTTCCTCCGGCTCGTCCGATCGCGGCGACGTCGGGTCCGGTTCCGATGTCCGGGAGCTGAACTTCAGCGATCGCTTCGACGACGAGCTGCGTGAGGAGTTCGGCGATCTCGGTCCGGCCGCGACCCGTTCGGCGGGTGGTCGTGGCGGCAGCGGCGGTGGTGGCCGTGGTGGCAGCCGTGGCGGCAACGGCTCCGGTCGGGGCGGACGCGGTGGCCGGGGCGGTCAGCGGCGCCGGTGATCCGAGCCGGATCCGGTGTCATGAGGTTCCACTACGACTCGTCGGGTGACGGGGTTTCGATCCCGTCGCCCGACGAGCACGTCCGAAGGACGGTCCTGCCCAACGGTCTGAGAGTGGTCACCGACCGTCTGCCCACGTCGCGCTCGGTTGCTGCCTCGGTGTGGGTGGGCGTCGGCGGCAGGGACGAGTCAGACGAACTGGCCGGAGCGTCGCACTTCCTCGAGCACCTGCTGTTCAAGGGCACCGAGGAACGTGACGCCAAGGCCATCGCCCTGGCGATCGACGGCATCGGCGGTGACATGAACGCGTTCACAGCCAACGAGCACACCGCCTACTACACCCGGATCCCGGCGGCCGAGTCCCACGTGGGCATCGACCTCCTGCTCGACGTCGTGCAGCGTCCGGCTCTGCGGTCACACGAGTTCGACGGTGAGCGGGAGGTGATCCTCGAGGAGCTGGCGGCGGCGGACGACGATCCCGACGACGTCGCGACCGTGAAGCTCTTCGAGTGCCTGTTCCCCGGCCACCCGCTCGGTCGGGAGGTGCTCGGTTCGACGGACTCGATCGAGGCACTCGAACGGGATCAGGTCGCCGGGTTCTTCGCCGAGTGGTACACGCCGTCGAACCTGGTCGTCGCTGCGGCCGGCGACGTCGACCACGACGTCCTCGTCGACGAGGTGCAGCGACGCTTCGGAGATCGACATGCCGGGACCGGCCCGGGTCGTCGCGCTCCCGACGAAGAAGTCGTGGCGTCGGTCTCTTCGAACCGTCCTGTGGAGAGCGTCCACCTGGCCATGGGATGGCGCGCGCTGTCGGTCCACGACGAGGACCGCTTCGCCCTGACGCTGCTCAACCACGTGTTCGGCTCCGGACCGTCGAGCATGCTCTTCCAGGAGGTCCGCGAGGATCGCGGCCTCACCTACTCGATCTCGTCGGGCGTGTCCCAGCACGTGGACACCGGTGCGTTGACCGTGCACTGCGCCAGCGCAGCGGGGAAGGTCGACGAGCTGCTCGAGGTCATAGGCGGCATCGTGGCAGGCATCGTGGAACGCGGTATCGGTCGCGAGGAGCTCGCCCGGGCCAAGGGGTCGATCCGGGGTGCCTACCTCATGAGCTACGAGGACGTCGGCGCCCGGATGACCCGACTGGGCACGAGCGAGATCATGCGCGGCGGCGTCGTGCCGATCGACACCCAGATCGCCCGCCTCGATGCCGTCACCACCGACGACGTCCACCGGGTCGCCCAGCGGGTGTTCGGGTCCGAGAGGGTGCTCTCGACCGTCGGCCCCGCCCGCCGATAGCCCCACTTCTGAACGCTTTGGCGGTGGTTTTGGTCGCAAATTGGCCGAAAACAACCCCCAAACGCCGGGTTGGGTAGGGGGGGGGGCCGCGGTCAGTCAGCGACGGCCGGGGGGGCCCCCCGCCCCACGTGGCCGGGGTAACCCGGCCAG
>CAZNQK010000190.1:0-2405 GCA_964575165.1 uncultured Aquihabitans sp.
GTGTCGCTCCACTGCGGTGGATGGGCTGGCTCCGTTCCCCTTCACCGACCGCGGGAATCCGCTGGGACGGGAACAGGACCGTGGGGATACGATCCGCGGGAGGGAAGGGGGAGCCATGCGGACATGGGCTCGGGTAGGGACGTCGTACGCACGGTCGCAGCGGCCGGCGTCGGTTGGCATCGACCTGCGACGCCGGGTCACCGTCCTCGCCGTGGTCTCGGCGGTCGTGATGCTGTTCGTCGCAGCCCCCGCCGACAGACGCGACCAGGCCGGGGCGGACTCGCCGACCACCATCGACCGCACGTCGCGCCAGGCGGTCACCGACGCGTACCGGACTCGGCTGCTCACGGCACTGGCGGTTCCGATCGGCTGGACCGGATCCACGGCGGACTGCCGAGCCGGAGCCACCTCGAACGCTGCCGAGGAGGCCACGCTCACAGCCGTCAACTACTTCAGGGCGATGGCGGGTCTCGCCCCGGTCACCTTCGATCCTGCGCTGAACGGGCCGGCTCAAGACGCTGCGTTGATCATGTCGGCGAACAACGAGCTGTCGCATTGGCCTCCGCAGAACTGGAAGTGCTGGTCCCAGGCCGGATCGACTGGGGCCGGCCGGTCGAACCTGTCGCTCGGCAATGCGGGAGCAGCAGCGGTCATGTCGCAGATGCGCGACGCCGGGGCGAACAACGCACCGGTCGGTCATCGTCGGTGGATCCTCAGGCCGACGACCGCCACCATGGGAACCGGATCCACGGCGAGCTCGAACGCCCTCAGCGTCGTCGGGGGAGCCGATACCGCACGGCCGAACCCACCGCAGCTCGTGACCTGGCCGTCGTCGGGTTGGTTCCCTTCCGAGCTCGAACCCAACGGCCGCTGGTCGGTCTCGCAGTTCGGATCCAACCTGGCGTCGGCCACCGTCACGGTCACCAGCGGCGGGGTCCAACTACCGGTCTCCGTCAACCAGTGGACGCCGGGATACGCGGACGACACGTTGACGTTCGAGGTCGATGGCGTCGACCGATCGGGTGCCGAGAAGACCTACACCGTCACGGTCGACGGGGTCGTGACCGGCGGGAGCACCCACTCGCTCTCGTGGACGACCACGCTCTTCGCAGCGTCCCCGCCGCCACCACCACCGCCGCCGCCGCCTCCTCCGCCGCCTCCTCCTCCGCCTCCTCCTCCGCCGCCTCCTCCGCCGCCTCCTCCTCCACCACCACCGCCGCCTCCGCCACCGCCACCACCACCGGTCCTGCCGGTCGGCAGCCTCGAAGCGGTCGAGGTGAACGGTCGGCGGGTGACGTTCCGCGGGTGGGCGGCGGACCGGGACCGTCCAGAAGGTCACCTCCCAGTGGTCGTCGGCGGTGGAGGCCGTGACGGATGGGCGTTGTCATCCGGCTGGCGACCCGACGTGGCCGTTGTCACCGGCCTGTCGGCGACGTCCGGCTTCGCGGCCGCGATCGACCTGCCGCCAGGAGAGCACCGGGTGTGCATCGCAGCCATCGACTACGCGTACGGAACGACGACCGGCGGTTTCAACCAGTTCGGCTGCACCACCGTCATGGTGAAGTGACCCGTCGGAGGCGACCCGACCTCGCCCTGACCCGTCCTCGGTTTCGACCGGTCAACGGCTCGGTCCTAACGTGCGGGGGTACCCGGGTCCGTGCCGTTCGAGGCGCCGGCCCACCCCTCGAACCGGGAGGAACCCGTGGCAAACCAGCCCATCCGCGTCGCCGTCACCGGAGCAGCCGGACAGATCGGCTACTCGCTGCTCTTCCGCATCGCGAGCGGCGCCATGCTGGGGCCGGACCAGCCGGTGATCCTCCAGATGCTCGAGATCACCCCGGCGCTCGGAGCGCTGCGAGGGGTGGCCATGGAGCTCGAGGACTGCGCGTTCCCGCTGCTCGTCGACATGGTCGAGACCGACGACGCCGACGTCGCGTTCGGTGACGCGGGCGTCGCCCTCCTCGTCGGCGCGATGCCCCGCAAGGCCGGCATGGAGCGCTCCGACCTGCTGTCGGCCAACGGCGGCATCTTCAAGCCGCAGGGCGAGGCGCTCAGCCGGTCCGCCCGCAAGGACATCAAGGTCCTCGTCGTCGGCAACCCGGCCAACACCAACTCGCTCATCGCCATGAGCAACGCCGCGGACCTCGACCCCGGGCGGTTCACGGCGATGACCCGCCTCGACCACAACCGTGCGATGGCGCAGATCGCCGGCAAGCTCGACGCTGCGGTCGCGGACGTCAAGAAGATGACGATCTGGGGCAACCACTCGACCACCCAGTACCCCGACCTGTTCCACTGCGAGGTCGGTGGGCGCAACGCGGCCGAAGCCGTGGGTGACCAGTCGTGGATCGAGAACGACTTCATCCCGACCGTCGCCAAGCGCGGCGCCGCGATCATCGACGCCC
>CAZNQK010000191.1:0-2394 GCA_964575165.1 uncultured Aquihabitans sp.
CCGTCGACGGCACCGACGCTGCGTTCGAACGACGTGACCAGGAGCTGGTCGTCACCCCGACCACCCCGCTGCCCAGCGGCGAGGAGTTCGAGGTCGTCGTCTCGTACCAGGGCGCTCCCGGGCGCCAGATCGGCCCTGTCGCAGCGCTCGACGAAGGCGGATGGATCGACCTCGACGGCTACTCGACCGTGCTGGCGGAGCCGATTGGAGCGGCCACCTGGTTCCCGGCGAACGACCACCCCACGGACAAGGCGACCATGACCATCACCGCGACCGTCGCCGACCCGTTGGAGGCCGTGGCGAACGGGCACCTCGTGGAGCGCACCACGCGTCCCGATCGACCGGGTACCACCACCTTCCGCTGGGAGGCGACCGAACCGATGTCGCCCTACCTGGCGTCGCTGACCGTCGGGGAGCTCGACCTCGTCGAGGACCAGATCGGCTCCGCGGCGACCGGCACCAGGATCCTGAACGCCGTCCCGCCGTCTCAGACGGGGCTGCTCACCGGTCAGTTCGCCCGCTTCGCCGAGATGATCGGGTTCTTCGGCGAGCGGTGGGGCAAGTACCCGTTCGCAGACGCCGGCAACGTCGTCGTCCCGGGCCTGGAGCCGATCGCGCTCGAGTGCCAGACCCGGTCGGTGCACTCCCTCGGCATCTTCACCTTCCTGCCGCCGACCGGACCAGGCTCCGCCGAGTCGGTCGTCGCACACGAGCTGGCGCACCAGTGGTTCGGTGACTCTGTGTCGCCGGCGCGATGGCAGGACGTGTGGTTGAACGAGGGGTTCGCGACCTACGGCGAGTGGCTGTGGGACGAGCACGCCGGAGGACCGACGGTCGAGGCCGCAGCCCGCCGCGTGCACCGGGACGACCCCCGGCTCGACGTCCCGCCCGCCGATCCCGGGACCGGTGAGCTGTTCGGGCCGACGGTCTACCAGCGGGCCGGCATGTTCCTGGTCGAGCTCCGTCGCCAGTTGGGCGTGGAGAGGTTCGATGAGCTGGCCCGGACCTGGCTCACGGACCACAGCGGTTCGACGGCGACGACGGAGGAGTTCGTCGCCCTGGCCGTCGCCGCCGGCGGCGAGCCGACGCAGGCGCTCGCGGACGCGTGGCTCCACGGCGCCGAGCTGCCCGACCTGGCACCGTGACCGCGTCGACGCCCGCGTCCCCGGACCCACCGACGATCACCCCCGTCTCAGCCGACCGGGCCGTCGTGGTGTCGTCTGTGCAGCGACGCTTCGGACCCGACCGTTCGGCGGCCGCTCTCGACGGGCTCACGCTCGAGGTCGCCGAGGGCTCTCTGACAGCGGTCCTCGGGCCATCGGGGTGCGGCAAGACCACGCTGCTCCGGGCGATCGCAGGGACCGAGCGGATCGACTCCGGATCGATCTGCATCGGCGGCCGGGTCGTCGCTCGGGTCGCCCCCGGCGAACGCTCTGTCCACGAACCACCGGAGAAGCGCCGGGTGGGACTGGTTTCCCAGGACGGCGCCCTGTTCCCCCACCTCGACGTCGCCGGCAACATCGGGTTCGGCGCCCACCACCTCGACCGGCGTCGGCGCAGCCGGCGGGTGGACGAGATGCTCGAGCTCGTCGACCTCGCCGGGTACGGCTCGCGCCGGCCCGACGAGCTCTCCGGCGGTGAACGCCAGAGGGTGGCACTCGCCCGCGCCCTGGCACCGGATCCCGAGGTGGTCCTGCTCGACGAGCCGTTCAGCGCGCTCGATGCCGCGCTGAGGGCGTCGATCCGCGACGAGGTCGCCGAACTGCTGCGTCGAGCCGGGACGACCGCCGTGATCGTCACGCACGACCGGACCGAGGCGATGGCCATCGCGGATGACCTCGCTGTCATGCGGTCCGGGCGGATCGTCCAGAGCGGCCGGCCCGACGACCTGTACCGGCACCCGGTCGACGGGTGGGTCGCCGGCTTCCTCGGCGAGGCGATCCTCCTCCCCGGCCACGTCGGTCCCAGCGGGTCGTCGGCGACCTGCATCCTCGGCGAGGTGGCGGTCACAACGCCGCGGGGCGCCGGCGCGCGTGGGTCGTCCGGCCACGGCACGGTGATGATCCGCCCGGAGCAGGTGGTGCGGCTCCCGGTCGGTGCCGCCGACTCCGGCACCCCGGCGACGGTTCTCGGGGTGCGCTTCCTCGGACCGGACGTGGCGGTCGACCTCGGGGTCTCCACTGCCACGAACGGCGGTCCTGCGGCACGGTCCGTCGGGGTCCCGGCCGTGTGGTCCTCGTCGTCGCACGTGCCCGTCGTCGGCGAGGCGCTCGTCGTCGGAGTCGAGGGACGGGCGGTCTTCTACGCAGGTTCGGCCGAACCGGTCGTGTGAGGCCGCGGGGCGTCGACCGTCGAGCGTGAACCCGGTCAGCCGACCGTCCCGATGGGCATGAT
>CAZNQK010000192.1:0-2356 GCA_964575165.1 uncultured Aquihabitans sp.
GGCCGTGTTCGCCGAGGCGGTGTTCGACCAGGGCCCGGTTCAGCCGAGCTGCGGGTGCTTGCGTGGCGACCGCGACCCGTGCAACATGAACGACGTCCAGCTTTCCGGGAGGGGACCCTTGTCGAGAACAGATCGCCGCCCGTCCGCGCTGCTGCGGGCGGCCCGTCCGCTCCCGGTCGTGGTGATCGCCGTCCTCGCCCTTCTCGCCGTGTCGTGCTCCACCACGCCGGGCGGGCCGGGTGGGCCGAGCGGCTCCGCCCCGGGTCGCGTCAACGCCATCCCGCGTGACGGCGGGCCCTGCGGTCCCGACGCGCCGATCGCTCCGTCCGGGTACTTCGCGAGAGCCGACATCTCGGGGCTGGCCGTCAGGCCCGAATCGGCGGGCTGGATCTCCACCCTCACGACCATGAACATGCCGGGCACCGGAGGGAACCTCGGGATCCACTGGGGGAACGCGGCGCTGAACGAGCCGACGACGATGTACGAGGGGTACGTCTACTCGTACCCGGTCAACTTCGTGAACACGACCGACCCGGCCAAGGGCTGGGGGCTCGTCGACTGGGCCGTTGGGATCCCGTTCCTGTCTCCGCCGCCGGTGTTCGAACCCCAGCCGGCGCTGATCCACCCGGAGGAGGGGCTGTATCCGAAGCTGCGAAGCGCGACGGGCGTGCAGGCGTGGCACCTCGGTTCACCCGACTACTGGGCCGGTGAGGATCGCATGGTCTTCACGCGGGACTCGGGGACGTGTTCGACGTATGAGTTCATGGGACTGCACCGGGACGGCAACGGCACTCCACCGAACGGCCTGTCGCCGTTCGACCTGCTCGTCGGTGACGCGACCCGGGCGAGCGGTGGGGTGAGCTGGGATCGGAGCTTCACGCCTGAGAGCTTCTGGCGACAGACGTACTGGGAGCCGCGGGGTGTCGGTGCCGCAGCGATCCCGATCACGCCGATGGTCCTCCGCTTCGACGAGGTGGCACGCAACGCCGCAGCCGATCCCGCCGATCCCGCCCCGCTGGATCACGCCCTGTACTGGGCAAGCGCCACCGGGTCCTGTGGGGCGTACGTGTGGCCGGCCCGCCACAGCGACTGCGGGAACGGGGTGTCGTCGATCGATCCGACGAACCCGTCCCAGGGCGCGTGGCTTCGCCTGGCCGCCGACTTCGACGACTCGGCCTACTCGCCACAGATGAAGGTGATCATCCGGACCCTGAAGACCAGGGGGATGGTGTTCGCCGACGGCACCGCTCCGACCAACAAGAACGGGATCTTCGCCGAACCCGCAGGCTGTCAGGCTGTCGGAGGCGCAGCGGTCGCGGTGAACGACCCGACCAGGTGCTGGACCTCGATGGGCGAGCTGAGCTCGATGCCGATCGGCCTGAGCGAGTTCGAGGTCGTCGACCCGACGCCGATGCGCCTGGATCCGACCCTGGTCGGGGGCCGACCGGACCAGCAGGACTCCGCCGACCTCTGGAAGTGCGCGCCGAGCTTCGGCTGCGGTTGACCCGACCCCGGTCGGCCCGACGTGACTCCCGGCGACGGGCCGCCAGAGCCGGGCACGGAGCCGTGACGGCGTAGGGTCGCCCGTCGTGGACGTGACGACCGCCGATCTCGTGACCGTGGTCCTCACGGTTCTCGTGGGGTTCGGTGCCGGGGTTCTGTCGGCGCTGCTCGGCGTCGGTGGCGCCGTGATCACGACCCCTGCGGTGAGGGTGCTCGGCGCGACGCCGATCCAGGCCGTCGGATCGACCGTCCCGGCGATCCTCCCCGGAGCGATCGCGGGGACGTTGCGCTACTCCAGGGAGGGCCTGGTCGACTGGCGCGCCGCGCTCGGGCTCGGGTTGTCGGGCTCCATCCTCGCCGTGGTGGGTGCCCTGGTCTCCGACGTCGTCGGCGGGGGCACGCTCATGGTGATCACAGCGGCGCTGATGCTGTGGTCGGGGATCTCGGTGGTCCTCGGCGGTCGACGGGTGCAAGTCGGGGGAAGTGGCTCGACCCCGATGGTGGGCTCGACCCCGACGGTTGGGTTGGTGGCCGCCGACAGGGACGGCGGGCTGCTCGGCGAGCTGTTCGAGGGGAGCGAGGCGTTCGAGACCGACAGCGCTCTGGTGGAGTCGCCGGATGCGGGTGGCGACGGCTCCAGGCGGCCCCTCCCGCTCATCGTGGTGCTCGGCGCGGCGTCAGGGTTCGTCGCCGGGTTGCTCGGCGTCGGCGGCGGCATCGTCATGGTCCCGGTGCTGACCGGTCCTCTGCGGATCCCGATGAAGTCGGCCGTAGCGTCCAGCCTGGTGGCGGTGGCCATCTTCTCGGTGCCGACCCTGGTCACCCACGCACTGCTCGGCCACATCGACTGGGC
>CAZNQK010000193.1:0-2345 GCA_964575165.1 uncultured Aquihabitans sp.
TGTCACGTTCCACCATCTCGCTCCCCGAGTTCGTCCTCCCCACAGCCCGTTCTGTTGTGCAGAACGACAAGGATCCTTCGCGTTCTGCACAACAGAACGATCTGGGGCGGGCGTTGCGGTCATCCGGCGATGGCGATCGACTTGGTCTCCAGGTACTCCTCGAACCCCGCGACGCCCATCTCGCGTCCGATTCCCGACTGCTTGTACCCACCGAACGGCACGTCCGGCGCATACCAGATGCCACCGTTGATCCCGAGCGTGCCGGTGCGGATCATGGCGGCGACGGCGAGCGCCCGCTCCTCGTCGCCCGAGTACACGGCGCCGGACAGGCCGTAGGGCGAGTCGTTGGCGATGGCCACGGCATCGTCGTCGCCGTCGTGGGCGATGACTGTGAGGACCGGACCGAAGATCTCCTCACGTGCGACCCGCGCCGAGTTGTCGAGCCCGACCACCAGCGTCGGGTCGACGAAGAACCCCCGGTCGAAGCGCGCCGACCGTCCTCCTCCGGCAGCGAAGGATCCGCCCTCGCCCTTCGCCAGGTCGAGGTAGCCGAGCACCCGCTCGTACTGGCGCTGCGAGATGAGCGGACCACAGATCGTGGCGGGATCGGTCGGGTCGCCGGCAGCGAGGGCCGCCATGGTGGCCGCCGCCACCTCGACCACCTCGTCGTGCATCGCCCTCGGCACCAGGAGTCGCGTGGTGATCGCACAGCCCTGCCCCGCGTGGGTGGCGGCCGAGAACGCAGCGAGCGACGCGGCCGACGCGACGTCTGCGTCGTCGAGGATCACGAACGCCGACTTGCCGCCGAGCTCGAGGAACACCTTGGTGAGGTCCTCCGCTGCGTCCCGCATGACCGATCGGCCGGTCGCCGTTGAGCCGGTGAAGCTCACTACGTCGACCCGGGGATCCCGGACCAGCTGCGAGCCGAGCTGGTGGTCCGATGTCGTGACCACGTTGAGGACGCCAGCCGGGATGTCGGTCTCCTCGGCGGCGATTCGGGCGACCACCGACGCGCACCACGGCGTGTCCGGTGCCGGCTTGAGGACCACCGTGCAACCGGCCGCCAACGCCGGTCCGACCTTGGCGAGGTTGATCTGGTGAGGGAAGTTCCACGGCGTGATGGCTCCGACGACGCCGGCAGGCTCGCGCCACACCTGCCGACGGCTCACGATCCCGAACGACTCCTTCTCGCCCAGGTCCTCGCTCCAGCCGTCGTAGGACTCGGCGAGCTCCGCCGCGTAGCCCAGGTCCTCGACGGGGAAGTCGAACTGCGGACCCGCGGTCAGGAACGCCGGCGCTCCGACCTCGGCCGTGGTGAGCGCCCTCAGCTCATCGCCGTGGGACTGGAGCGCGTCGCGGAGCTGACGGAGGCACCGGGCCCGCAACGACCGATCCCGGGCCCATGCGCCGTCGTCGAACGCGGCCCGAGCAGCGCCGATCGCAGCGTCCATGTCGGCGGCGGTCCCGTCCGCCGCCACCCCCAGGACCTCCTCGGTCGCCGGGTTCGACGTCGTGAAGGTCGACCCATCCGACGCAGAGACCAACCGACCGTCGATCAACAGGACATCGAGGTCACCGAGCCCGACGGACGCGTCGGTGGGTGACGCCTGGGCCTCCCCCACCCTCAGCGCTCCCAGATCCCGACCGGCGAGGTGCCCCTCGGGTAGTAGCCGGGCAGAGGGCCGCGCATCGAACGGTTCATCCGCTCGGTCATCCCGTCGGACAGGACGCCAGCGCTCATCATCTCGATGAAGAGGTGCGCGGCGTTGCCGAAGTCGAACCAGTCACGCTGCCAGTCCCACATGAAATCACCCGCGTAGCGGAACCAGCTGCCTCCGATGCCGCCGACCTCGTAGGTCGAGCCGTCCTCACGTCGGGCATCGGCGACCTGGCGCCAGAACCCGATCACGAAGCCCTTGCGCTCGTCGATGATGACCTCCTCGTAGGGGTACTCCCACCCGTCGAGGCCACCCATCTCGGCGCCGAGGGCCAGATCCCGGATCTCCTCACGGCCGACGGCCATGAAGTCGGTGTCGGGCCCGTAGTTCCAGCCGTAGGTGGCGTCGGGCGTGTAGAGGTCGGCCATGGGGCGCCAGTCCCCTGCGGCCTCGGCGTCGCGGTTGGCCTGGAGCCACCGCTCGACCATCTCTTCGAGCTCCTCGCGTGGGTAGCCGGTCATGTCGTTGCTCCTGTCACAGTCGTCATTCACCCCGTTCTGTTGTGCAGAACGGGAAGGATCCTTCCCGTTATGCACAACAGAACGGGGATGGGTAAGGGGGGAGTGGAGTGTGGTGGGGTCAGTCGTCCACCAGCCGGAGGGCGTGGGTCGGGCAGTACTTCACCGC
>CAZNQK010000194.1:0-2337 GCA_964575165.1 uncultured Aquihabitans sp.
GCGGCGCCGGATCGCTCACCGCCCTGCCGGTGATCGAGACCAAGGCCGGCGACGTCTCGGCGTACATCCCGACGAACGTGATCTCCATCACCGACGGCCAGATCTTCCTCCAGGACGACCTGTTCAAGTCCGGTGTCCGGCCCGCCGTCGACGTGGGCATCTCGGTGTCCCGTGTGGGCTCGGCCGCACAGATCAAGGCGATGAAGACCGCCGTGGGCACGCTCAAGTCGGACCTCCAGCAGTTCCGCGAGCTCGAGGCGTTCGCCGCGTTCGGCTCCGATCTCGACGCCGTGTCCAAGGCGCAGCTCGAGCGTGGTTACCGCCTGACGGAGCTCCTCAAGCAGGGCATCAACTCGCCGATGGCCGTCCAGGACCAGTGCGTGGTGATCTACGCCGGGACCCGAGGGTTCCTCGACAGCATCTCCGTCGACGACGTCCAGTCGTTCGAGTCGGGGCTGCTCGACTGGTTCCGGACCCGTCACGCCTCGATGCTCGACGCCATCCGTGACACCGGCAAGATCGCGGATGAGGACGCGTTCGACGCCGCCGTCAAGGCCTTCGCCGCCCAGTTCCAGGGCACGTCGGTCGACTCGTCCGCCCCGGCCGCCGAGGCCCAGGCCGACGCCGAGTCGACCATCGCCCGCTCCAGCCGACACCTCCCCGAAGAGGACGTCACCCGCGACGACGACGGTGGCCTCCCCGACGGCGAGGCGACGGTCTGAGCCCGGAGAAGGACGTAGGGAGCCGACATGGCCGGTGCACAGGAGCGGGTCCTCCGACGGAGGATCGCCAGCGTCCAGAACACCAAGAAGATCACCCGGGCGATGGAGCTCATCGCCGCGACGCGCGTCGTGAAGGCCCAGCAGCGGGCCAACGAGGCCCGGCCGTACGCCGAGCACATCACCCAGGTGATCCAGGACCTCGCCGCCGCCGGCGCCGAGGTCGACCACCCGCTCCTGCGTCCGGTGGACGTGGTCGAGAAGGTCGGCGTCGTCGTGCTCGCAGCGGACCGCGGTCTCGCCGGTGCCTACAACTCGTCGGTCATCAAGACCGCCGAGCGAGAGGTGCAGGCCGCCCGGTCCGAGGGCAAGGAGTTCGCCCTGGTGACGGTCGGCCGGAAGCCGAAGGCGTACTTCAGCTTCCGGCACTATCCGATCGAGGCGAGCTTCGAAGGGTTCTCGGAGAACCCGACCTTCGACGACGCCGTAGCGGTCGCCGCCCGCGTCGTCGACCTCTTCACGAACGGCGGCTGTGACCGCATCGACCTCGTGTACACGCGGTTCATCTCGCTCGGCTCCCAAGAGGTGGTCGTTCGCCGCTTCCTCCCCCTCGAGGACTCCGACACGATCTCCGAGAGCGGCGACGCCTCCGCGACCGCCGGCTTCGAGTTCGAGCCGTCGGCCGCCGCCGTGCTCGAGACGCTCCTGCCCCGCTACGTCGAGTCCCGCCTGTTCGCCGCCCTGCTCGACGCCGCCGCGTCGGAGCTGGCCAACCGCCAACGGGCGATGAAGTCGGCGACCGACAACGCCGAGGAGCTCATCGTCAAGTACACGCGGAAGATGAACCAGGTGCGCCAGGACGCCATCACGACCGAGATCATGGAGATCATCGGTGGCGCCGAGGCCCTCGCGGATGACCGCGAGGAGCCCGGCGAGCTCATCCTGCACCACCTCGACACCGATCCCTTCCTCGACCTCAACCACCGTCACGCCGCCGGTCCGTCCAGGACCTGACGCACGACAACGCCCAGCAACCGTCACCGCGCAGTCGCATCCAACACAGTCGCATCCAACACAGTCGCACCCAACACAGCCGCAGCCCAGGAGCAACAATGACCGTCACCGACACCGAACTGAAGGACGGCCGGATCGTCGCCATCGCCGGACCGGTGGTCGACGTGGAGTTCCCCGCGGACTCCATCCCCGAGATCAACCAGGCGCTCGAGTTCACGATCGTCGTGGACGGCGTCGACACCGTCGTGGTCGCCGAGGTCGCCCAGCAGATCGGCAACAACCGCGTCCGTGCCATCGCCATGAAGCCGACCGACGGCCTGACCCGTGGCACCGCGGTGCGCAACCTCGGCCATGGCATCTCGGTGCCGGTCGGTGACGCCACGCTCGGCCACGTGTTCAACGTGCTGGGTCAGCCGCTCGACGTCGAGTCCGTCGATGCTCCCGACCGGTGGGAGATCCACCGTGAGGCGCCGGCGTTCGACACGCTCGAGCCCAAGGCTCAGATGTTCGCCACCGGCATCAAGGTCATCGACCTCCTGACCCCGTACCTCCAGGGCGGCAAGATCGGCCTGTTCGGCGGCGCCGGCGTGGGCAAGACCGTGCT
>CAZNQK010000195.1:0-2333 GCA_964575165.1 uncultured Aquihabitans sp.
AGAACGTGAAGGATCCTTCACGTTCTGCACAACAGAACGGGCTTGTCAGCCGGCGCGGCGGAGCCAGCGGCGGCCGTGGTCGAGTCGGGACTCGAGCTGCTCGAGCGTCGCCTCCGACACCTTGCGGATGCCGGTCAGGCGGTTGAGCTCGTTCTGGACCTGCACGTAACCCCAACCTGTCGACCGCACGAGCTCGGCAGCGATGTCGGCGTTGAGGTCGCGCATCCGGGCCTTGCGCTCGCGGAGGGTGAGGGACTCCACCGGATCCCGCCCGGCCGCCGATCCCGGCGACGCCGGATCGTCGGAGGGGATCGGAGCCTGTCGACCACCCGGGAGCGGCGGAGGCAGGAGCACCAGCTCGACGCCCTCCGGGTCACGCCCAGTTCCCGGGTCGTCGGGGTCGTCGTCGAAGACGCCCAGAGCGCCGGCACCGCCGGCCGGCCCGTGGGATCCGACGTCACCGCCCTCGTCGATGGCTACCGCCCCGATCACGGAGAACAGGCTCATCTGCTCCTCGTCGCCGAGGAGACCATCGTCGGTGTCGTCCAGCTCGCCAGCGTCTCCCTCGGCAGCGTCCCTTCGCTTGCGCAACGAATGCCTGCGGGACTCGGCGATCTCTGCCGAGTGCCGGCGCAGACGCACGTCGTCGGGCAGGAAGAAGTACGCCGGCTGGGTCCGCGATCCGGGGCCGTGGAGCCCCGGGGTGAAGCGCACGACCCGGCCGACCGCTTGGCGGAAGAACAGCTCGGTCGTGGTCGTGGTGGCGAACACGGCTATGCGCAGCCGCGGGATGTCGACGCCCTCCGACACCATCCGCACGGCCACGATCCACGGATCGCTCGACGTGGCGAACCCAGCGATGTGGTCCGACGCGTCGGGATCGTCGGAGGTCGCGACCACCACCGGAACTCGATGGCGTTCCCGCAGCGTGCGTGCGATGGCCTGGGCGTGCTCCTGGTCGGTGGCGATCACCAGCCCGCCGGCCTCGGGATGGTGCTCGCGCAGCACCATCAGCCGTTCGTGCGCCTGGTCGAGCACGACCGGCAGCCACTGCCCCTCGAGCGACAACGCGGTGCGGAGCCGCTGGTTGGCCTGGTCGCTCGTCAGCTCGTCGTCGAAGGTCGCTGACAGCACCTCACCGTCGGGAGCGACCCACTCCATGAACCCGTTGATCCGCGGGAAGTACACCGGCCGGACGACTCCACGGTCGGCGAGCGCCTCGCCGTAGCCGTACTCGTAGTCCGAGCGCGCCTCGTCGAGGTGGTAGTCGACGAACGGGATGGCCGCCGTGTCGGAGCGGAACGGAGTTCCCGACAGCGACAGGCGCCTGGCCGAGCCTTCGAACGCCTCCAGCACGGACACCCCCCACGCCCGTTCGTCACCGGCGTGGTGGATCTCGTCGAACACGACGAACGCTCCGCCCGACAGCTGGGCCAGCGCCCGCGACGAGGTCGCCACCTGCTGGTAGGTCGTCACGATCCCGTGCATGTCCGACGGCAGCTCACCGTCGGTCGCCGACCAGTCGGGGTCGAGGTGCAGACCGAACCGCAGGGCGGCCCGGGCCCACTGGTGCTTCAGGTGCCGGGTCGGCGCCACCACGATCAGACGACGTCCCGGGTTGTCGGCCAGGTCCTGCACCGCGGCGGTCAGGGCGAAGGTGGTCTTGCCTGCGCCGGGTGTGGCGACCGCCAGGAAGTCGGGCCGTCGCGAGTTCGCGAACCTCTCCAGCGCCTCGGACTGCCAGGGCCTCAGCCGGATGCGGGTCGGACGGACGGTGCTCGGAGCGGTCACCGGCGCGGAAGATCTGGACGTGCGGAACGCTGGGCCGGCATGAGGTCGATAGCTTAGGAGCAGTCGATGCGACCGGAGGGAGTCCCGTTGAACGGCAACCGCCAGTCCAACCCGCAGCGAGCCCGCAGTCGGCGAGCGATGCGGACGACGGCCGCCTGCCTCACGACGCTCGGAACCCTCGCCGTCATCGGCTGCTCCGGTGATCGGGCCGAGGACCGGCTGGGTTCGGGTGCACGATCCAGGACCTCGTCGAGCACCACCTCGACGAGCACGACGCCACCGGTCGTCGGCTCCGACGGACTCGGGGACCGCTACTACCCGAAGGCCGGCAACGGCGGCTACGACGTCACCGGCTACGACCTGGATCTCGTGGTGGCGATCGACGGGCCGGACCAGATCGCAGGTACGGCGACGATCGACGCGACCACGACGCAGTCGCTGTCGTCGTTCGACCTCGACCTCCTCGGCTTCACCGTCGACAAGGTGACCGTCGACGGCACCGACGCTGCGTTCGAACGACGTGACCAGGAGCTGGTCGTCAC
>CAZNQK010000196.1:0-2253 GCA_964575165.1 uncultured Aquihabitans sp.
GAACGGGAAGGTTCCTTCCCGTCCTGCACAACAGAACGGGAGCTTGGGGGGCGGGTGGCGGGTCGACGAAGACTCGGAGGGTTTGGACGACTCCGTCCACGTCGAGAGTCACCTCGACAGGCGCGTCGGCGGAGAGCCCGTCGGGCAGCTCAACGGAGCTGACGGTGACTTCGTCGTGTCCGACCCAAGTGATGTCCCGCCCTCCGCGCCAGTGGACTTCGACCATCTCGCCCGATGCGTCGGTGAAGCAGGAGACGAGCGGCTCGGCGAAGACGTTGCGGAACCCGGACGGGATCCGCTGCTGAACCGGGGCGCTCGTCCGTCGGAGCTCGGCCAGGGCGACGGCCGCAGCGAACGCGCTGAGCCCGGTGAGCGCCGCATCGATGTCGGACGCCGCCAGCTCGGGACCCACACCGTCGAGCCACGTCGTGTCCATCCGGGCCTCGGTGACGAAGGGATGGCGGAGCAGCGTCACGAGGAGGTCGCGGTTGGTCCGGAGTCCGTGGATCTCGGCCCGCTCCGTGGCGGCCGCCAGGCGCCGCAACGCGTCGTGACGCGTCGGTGCCCACGCGATGAGCTTGGCGATCATCGCGTCGTAGTCGGTCCCGATCGTGTCGCCGGTGCCGACTCCGGAGTCCATTCGGATGCCGGGCATCGGTGGATTCGTGAACGCCGTCGCGGCGTCGGCCAGCTCGAAGCGGCTGACCTGACCAGACTGCGGGAGATACCCGTCGGCCGGGTCCTCCGCGTACAGGCGCACCTCCACAGCGTGACCACGGGGGACGAGCGGGTCGGGGAGGAGCTCGGCGATCGGGCGCCCCTCGGCGACGGCGATCTGCAAGGCCACCAGGTCGACGCCGAACACCGCCTCGGTGACCGGGTGCTCGACCTGGAGGCGGGTGTTCATCTCGAGGAAGAAGAAGCGGTCCCGTTCGGCGTCGTAGAGGAACTCGACGGTGCCGGCACCCCTGTAGTCGATCGCGGTGGCGGCAGACCGGGCCGCGTCGTGCAGGGCGGCGCGGGTGGCGTCGCTCAACTCGGGTGCCGGTGCCTCCTCGATCACCTTCTGATGGCGCCGCTGCACGGAGCAGTCCCGCTCGCCGAGCACGAAGACGCCGTCGACGGCACCGAGCACCTGGACCTCGACGTGTCGTCCGTGCTCGACGTATGGCTCGACGAAGACGGTGCCGTCGCCGAACGCGGAGGCGGCTTCGGACGAGGCCGCCTCGATCTCCGCAGCCAGGGCGGCAAGGTCCCGAAGGATCCTCATGCCGCGACCGCCGCCGCCGGCCGAGGCCTTGACCAAGAGCGGTAGGTCGTCAGCCGTCGCCGAGTCGATCCCCAGGTCGTCGAGAACCGGGACGCCGGCTGCGGCCATCAGCGCCTTGGCGCCGACCTTGGAGCCCATGGCGTCGATGGAGTCGGCATCCGGTCCGACCCATGTGAGCCCGGCGTCGGCAACCGCTCGGGCGAACGCCGCGTTCTCGGACAGGAACCCGTAACCGGGGTGCACGGCGTCGGCTCCGGCCCTGAGGGCGGCGCCGACGATGAGGTCGGCACGCAGGTAGGTGTCGGCAGGTGTGGCGCCCGGGAGCCGGACAGCGCCGTCCGCCTCGGCGACGAACGCCGCCCCGGCGTCGGGATCGGAGTGCACAGCGACGGTCCTGATCCCCAGATCCCTGCACGTCCGGAACACGCGCCGTGCGATCTCCCCCCGGTTGGCTACGAGGAGTCGCGTGATCGTCCTGTGACCGCTCAACGGAGCTCCCTACATCCGGAAGACGCCGAAGTTCATGGCGCCCTCTATCGGCTGGTTGTCGATCACCGACAGGCAGATGCCCAGGACGGTGCGGGTGTCGCGGGGGTCGATGACGCCGTCGTCGTAGACCATCCCCGACAGGAAGTACGGCAGCGACTGCTCCTCGATGGTGGCCTCGACCATCTCCTTGATCCCGGCGAAGCCCTCGGCGTCGAACGGCTCACCCTTCGAAGCAGCGGACTCGCGGGCCACGATCTCGAGCACGCCGGCGAGCTGAGCCGGTCCCATGACAGCGGACTTCGCCGACGGCCACGTGAACAGGAAGCGGGGGTCGTAGGCCCGGCCGTTCATCCCGTAGTTCCCCGCCCCGTAGGAGGCTCCCATGATCACCGTCAGGTGGGGGACCTTCGAGTTGGACACGGCGTTGATCATCATCGCCCCGTGCTTGATGATCCCGCCCTGCTCGTAGTCCTTGCCGACCATGTAGCCGGTGG
>CAZNQK010000197.1:0-2224 GCA_964575165.1 uncultured Aquihabitans sp.
CCGCCTTACCCCCGCCCCCCCCCCCCTCACGCGCCCCCCACCCCTCCCCCCCCCCCGCCTAACACCGTCCCCCGCCCGACTTGGTGCCGCGCGCCACGACCCGAGTTCGGGGTGCGGGTCATGTTGCGCCCCCGGAGATGACGGGTCGGATCTCCACGACGTCGTCTGCCTCGAGGCGTTCGTCGCCGGCCACGATGATCCCGTTGCGGATCACGAGCACCGACTCGCGGTTGAGGTCGAGGCGGTCCAGGAGCACCGAGACCAGCACGGGCGCGTCGGCTTCGACCTCACGGGTCGGGTTGCGGAAGCGGACGATCACGACCGACATCATGGAGGACGCGACCGGTTCGCACACAGGCGGCCCCTGCTGCGACGACGACGCGACGACGCGGGACCGATGGGGTTCCCGCAGCAGTCGCTATGGTCGCCCGGATGAGAGCGTCGAGCACCCCGTCGATCGAGGAGTGGGAGTCGAGGGGCCGTCGTCTCGTCCTCGACGGCCCCTCTCTCGCCAGCCAGGAGGTGTTCGTCGTCGACGTCCCGCCCGAACACGGAGACGGCGAACCGCTGGTCGTGGTGCACGGCTTCCCGACCTCCTCGTACGACTGGGCCCACCTCGTCGACGCGATGGCGGCGCAGCGGCGTGTCGTGCTCGTCGACCTCCCCGGATACGGCCTCTCCGACAAGCCCGACACCGCGTACCGGATCGCGTCGAGCGCCGACGCCGTCATGTCGGTCGTCGCCCAGCTCGGGATCGAGCAGCTGGCCCTGCTCTCCCACGACATGGGCGACACGGTCGTGGGCGAGCTGCTCGCGAGGAACATCGACGGTGTGTGGCCCGTTCGTGTCACCCGGCGGGTCCTCACCAACGGCAGCATCTACATCGCCATGGCGCAGCTGACCGATGGGCAGCTCCTCCTCCTCGACCTACCCGACGAGATCGCGCCGCAGGGGCCGGGCGCCGAGCTGCTGGCCGCCAGCCTCGTCGCCACCCTCGCCGCCGGGCACCGGGACATCGACATGACCGAGCACGCCCGGATCGTGTGCCACCGCGACGGCGATCGCCTGCTCCCCCGCCTCATCCGCTACATCGAGGAGCGCCGCTCGAACGAGGCACGCTTCACCGGTGCGATCGAGGCCCACCCTGCTCCGCTCGCCGTGCTCTGGGGACCCGAGGACCCGATCGCCGTGGCCGCGATGGCCGAGAGGCTCGTCGGTGCGCGGCCGGATGCCGAGCTCCGGTGGATCGACGGCGCCGGCCACTACCCCCAGGTCGAGGAGCCCGACGCCTACCTCACCGCCCTCCTCGACGTGCTGGAGTGACGAGAGGGCCATTAGGCGGGGCGGGTCTCCGGGAGGGGTCAGGTCTCAGCGGCGTCGTGGATCTCGACCCGTTCACCCCGCCGGTCGAGCCCCCGGCGGACTCGTATCCGGGCGAGGCGTTCGGCCCGCAGGTCGTCGAGCTCGACGGTGACGGCGTCGAGGCGATCGCGCACGTCGACCTGCTTGCGCGACGGTGCCATCACCCGGTCGAACCGAGCGCCACGCACCGCTTCGCGGGCCGCGGCCGCGGCATGGCGGCGGGTGCCCGGACGGCGACGGTCGAGGCGTCGCTGCGACGAGCGGAGCTGTCGGGCGACGTGTCGTTGACGTCGTGTCGCCCGACCCATGCGGCGATCGGCGTCACGCAAGGACGCCTGCCGGGCCGCCAGCTTGCGTTCACGCCGCGTCGGGGCCGGGCGGGCGACCACGGTGTAGGTCTCTCCCGGTCGGATGCGCACCTTCGAGACGGGGACCTCGTCGCGTTCGACGGCCTTGCGGGCCTCGTCGACCAGATACGCGGATGCCCGTCCGGTCAGGTCGGCTGCGAAGCCGTCACCGAGCGCCTTGGAGACGAGCTTTGCCCACAGCCATGTCCAGAACATCAGCCCCGACGCACCTCGATGACCGCCGAGGCACGCTTGCCGCCCCGCCGTCCGAGCATGAACGCAGCGAGGAGGGCGAGCACCGCGACAACGACTCCGACGGCGAGGAGCTGGTTGCGGGCGCTCTCGACCTGCTCGACCGCCTCGCCCTGGATGTCGCCGAGCTTGTTCTTGATGTCGTCGCGGGTGATGGGACCTGTGGGTGCGGTCATCGGGGAGCCCCCTGCTGAGTGAACCGGTAGAGCTTGACGAGGAAGCCGGCGGCGAGGATCACGCCGACCAGGCCGGTGATCGCGTAC
>CAZNQK010000198.1:0-2200 GCA_964575165.1 uncultured Aquihabitans sp.
CACGAGCATCACGCAGGCGACCTGAAGCCACCCCGACGCTGACGCGGTCGTGGACTCGTTGGACTTGGCAAGACGCTGAGCCCGCCCGATGCGTCCGTGTGCGACCTCGACCCGTCGCACCTCGACCCCGGCCGAAGCGACGAGACGCTGTGCTGCACGCTGGGTGACGCCACGGTCGACGAGCACGAGCTCGAGGCGCTCCGTCGTGCCCCACCAGCCGGCCTCGTCGAGCAGCGCAGCGGTCGCCTCGTTGTCATGGGTCGATGCTGGGAGGACCGTCGCCTCTTGACGCTCTGACCTGAACTGAGATGGGGACACGCCCGCTTGGACGCGGTCGGTCTCGATCAGGATCCGGCCGAGTCGACTGTGCTTGCGGCATATGCGTTGCGTCCCACCCTCGTGACGCGGCCGCGTAGCGTTGCCGAACACCCAGCCGTGGTGAGCGTGTTCACACGGCGGCGGACGGTCCCGCGTCCCAGCCCGGTCCCGTCGGCGATCCTGGCGACGTCGTGGACTCCCTGGTGTTGTTCGAGGAATTCGACGATCCGCTGGGCCGGCGACGGCAGGTGCTCGGCTTCCAGTTGGCATGTGCTCGCGAGGACCGCATCGAGTCGGTCCAAGAACCGCGCAAGCTCCACTCCGTCCATTCGTGAGGAGAGGTCCGATTCGAGCTCCTCGAGCACCGATCCTTCTTCGATGCTGCGGAACGTGGTCCAGTTCGATGGCGACACGCATACCCCGCAGTGATCGGGGTGGAACTCGAGGTTGACGAGGTACCGCGATCGGTTGTTGCCGGGGGTGATCATCAACGAGCGCTTGTACTCCCGGACACCCAGCTGCCGTCGACGAGCCACCTCGACCGCTCGTTCGTACAGGTCCGCCATTCCTGCAGCAGCGGCGGCCTCGGCAACCAGTGACGTCGTTTGTGGAGGTTCGTCGGCTTCGATGGCGATGTCGATGGCGGTGGCGGCGAAAGCTCGGCGCATGGTGGACGCGTCCTCGAACCGCTGGGATGGATCCGTGCTGATGGCGCGTTCGATCAGACGCAGGAAAGGAGCAGCGACCGGGTCGTACCTGCTCGTGGCTCTTCCCCGAGCCGGCAGACCGTCGACGAACGGGGACGTGCCGGTCACGAGCTCGAAGGCGATCACGCCGACGGCGAACAGGTCGTAAGAGGGTCTCCACGAGAACAGGTCGGCGTCGGGCGGGGCGTACTCGGGGGTGGCGGACGTGGTGTGGACAGTCGAGTTGGCTCGGCTCGCGATCCCGAAGTCGATGAGCTTCACCACACCATCAGGGCGGCGGCAGATGTTCTGGGGCTTGACGTCTCGATGGACGAGGCCGCTCGATTTGAGGTCCTGAAGCTCGCGGAAGTCGTCGGTGTCGAGGCCGCCCGCATCCCTTTCGCGTTCCTCGAGCTGGGCAATCCGCTCGACGTCGGGATGGATCGCTTCGAGCGCTGCGAGGACCTGGTCGACGACGTCGAGAGCGTCAGCGAGGGAGAGGCGATCGCTGCCGTGGGGGCCGAACGAGTCGAGTGAGCAACCGTCGACGAGCTCCTGTGCGATGAGCCAGCAGGATGGCTCGGTCGTCGTCCGTCCGATGTCGATCACCTGGACCACGTTGCGGTGCGACACACTTCGAGCGGCCTTGAGCTCCCGGCGAGCGTCTTTGATCTCGACCGCGGGACCCAGGACCTTCAGAGCGATCTCCTCCCCGATGAACGAGTCCTCGACTCGATACACGGCGCCGTTCGCTCCGTGTCCGAGCTCCTCGAGAACCCTGTAGCGGTCGTTGATGACGTCGCCGTGCGTGTAGCGGAGCGGAGTGCGCCCGGGAGAGGACGCGTCGGTGGTGGGCATGGATGATCCTCCTCCGACCTCGAATCGGCCGATCGCCTCGTCGGATGAAGGAACCATTCGGGGAATCCCGCGCCGTGCCCGTCCGCTTCCTGATCTGGCCGACGCGGCGGAGGCGCCGAGGAACGGGCTCGGCTCACCGGAGCCTCGATCACCTTCCACGCCCCGGCGCGTCCGCGGCGGCCGAGTCGGATCCCCCGACGGGCTCGTGAGGCCGTGAAGCAGGTGTCGCGTGATTGACCGACGCGAGCCGACGCTCACCCGGCCCCGTCCGCCCGTACTCGAGGATGGCGCACGGGTTGCCGGTCCAGGCGCTCACGTCGTCGGCGAGCCGGTCGACC
>CAZNQK010000199.1:0-2154 GCA_964575165.1 uncultured Aquihabitans sp.
GCGACCTGGGTCAGGTAGCCGCCCGAGCAGTGCATGATGCCCTTGGGACGTGCCGTCGTCCCCGAGGTGTAGAGCAGGTAGAGCAGGTGCTCGGCGTCGACGGACTCGGGCGGACAGTGAGGCGATGCCTCCTCGACGAGCTCGTGGTACCAGTGGTCCCGGCCGTCGGTCATGTCGACGTCCGCGTGGCAGCGATCGACCACGACCACCGATCTGACCGTGTGGCAGGCGGCGACGGCGAGGTCGACGTTGGGCTTGAGCAGCGACGGCTGACCGCGCCGGTAGCCGGCGTCCGCGGTGACGACGACCGTGGCTCCGGCGTCGTTGATGCGGTCGATGAGCGAGTCGATGCTGAAGCCGCCGAACACGACCGAGTGCGCGGCCCCTATCCGTGCACACGCCAGCATCGCGACGACCGCCTCGGGGATCATCGGCAGGTACAGGCAGACCCGGTCGCCGGAGCCGATGCCGAGGCTGCGCAGCACGTTGCCGAACCGGCTGACCTCGTCGAGCAGCTCGGCGTATGTGATCGTGCGGGTGTCGCCGGGCTCGCCCTCCCAGTGGAACGCGACCCGCCCGCCGTTGCCGGCGTCGACGTGGCGGTCGAGGCAGTTGACACTCACGTTGAGCTTGCCGCCGACGAACCACTTGGCGAACGGCAGCTCCCATTCGAGGGTGGTGTGGAAGTCCTGGTCCCACGTCAACAGGTCGCGTGCCTGTCGCGCCCAGAACGCCTCGTAGTCCGCGTCCGCCTCGTCGTAGATCGCCGGGTCCGAGTACAGAGCCTTCGCCACGAACTCGGGCGACGGCGGGAACGTGCGGTCCTCCCTGTAGAAGTCCTCGATCGCCGGGCCCTGGCCTGTCGTGGCGTCGTCAGTCATCTGTCCCCCTGTACACCTGTCCGGCTGTGCATCTGTCCGGCTGTCGCAGAACCGCCGGTCAACGTACCCCGCCTCACGCCCCGACGATTCCGCCGGCGCTCACCGACCCCCGATTCCCACTCATTCCCATCCCGTCTCGCGCTGCTATACAGCACGACGAATCGTCAGAACGCGTGGGTACAGCGGGGTTCGCGTTCTCAGGCGTTCCCATCCCGTCTCGCGCTGCTATACGACACGACGAATCGTCAGAACGCGGTTCTTGGGGTTATGGGGTGTGCCAGTCGAGGACCCGGAAGGCGCCGAGGCCTGTCGGGTCGCACAGGGCCTCGGCTTCGACGGCGCGGCTGCGGGCCCGCAGCGCGGCGAGGTCGCCGACGCCGGCGCGCTCGGTCCAGATCCGCCGGCCCTCCGCGACCATGCCCTCGATCCCGTGCCGACGCAGCCAGTCGGCCTGGCTCAGGTCGCTCGCCGGCGCGCCGACGGCCGCTGCGAGCTGGTCGATGCAGACGTCGACGGTGATGTCCTGCGCGCCGACGTCGTCGAGCGGTCCGCTTCCCCGCTCGTGACCGCGGTATGTCCGCAACCACTCCTCGACGGGCCGGTCCGCCAGCGACGCCGTGGTCGAGGTCGCGTAGTCGATCACCAGCACCGAACCCCTGCGCAGCACCCCGAGGGCGGTCCGCAACCACTCGACGGCTGCGTCCTGGAGCGGCACCCTCGCGCCTGGCCGGGCGTCGGGGGCGATCTGGTCGAGCCGTTCGACCACGTCGGCATCGGCAGGAACGAGGAGCTCGGCGAGTCGTCCGGCGTCGAGGCCGACCCGGATCTCATCCCAACCGGCGGCACCCCGCTCGAAGAGCCGGAACGGGACGTTGTCCAACAACTCGTTCCCGAGGATCACGCCCTCGACCGCCTCGACCGGAAGGCCGGGCAACGAGCACACCAGCGGTCCGGTCCCGGCTGCGGGAGCGGCGACGCCGGAGTCCGCGTCGCCCGACGGGCCCAGCACGTCGAACGGGTGGGCCAGCGCCAGGTGGTCGGCCTGCCGCGCCCGCAGCCCGTCGGAGCGTTCGACCATCACGTAGCGCAGGGCGGGAGCGCACCGGGGTGACGAGGCCAGCACCGAGATGGCCAGCGCTCCCCTGCCGGCCCCGGCCTCGACCACGACGAACGGGTCGGGACGGTCGAGCGCCTCCCACCGGGCGTCGAGGTAGCGGGCCACGACGGCACCGAACAGCGGGCCGACCTCGGGGCTGGTGATGAAGTCCCCGCC
>CAZNQK010000200.1:0-2094 GCA_964575165.1 uncultured Aquihabitans sp.
CCCGCGGATCGTATCCCCACGGTCCTGTTCCCGTCCCAGTGGATTCCCGCGGTCGGTGAAGGGGAACGCCGCCAGCCCAATCCACCGCAGTGGAGCGACACCGATGGCGTCAGACGGTGGGGGCGAGTTCGACCGCTGCGAGCCAGATCCCGGTTTCGCAGACCGGTCAGGCGGCGCGGGTGTTGCCGACCCAGGACTCGTGGAGCCGTCCGTACACGCCACCCTCGGCGAGGAGCTCTGAGTGCGGGCCCATCTGCACGATCCGACCGGCGTCGAACACGATGACGACGTCGGCAGCCTCGGCGGTCGAGAGCCTGTGCGCTATCGACACCGTCGTGCGGCCCGCCGCGACCTTCGCCAGCGCGTCGGCCAGGGCGCGCTCTGTCTCGGGGTCGACGGCAGAGGTCGCCTCGTCGAGGATCAGGAGGCCGGGGTCGGCGAGCTGGGCCCGTGCCAGGGCGACGAGCTGGCGCTCCCCCACCGACAGCGCGTCGCCGCGCTCGCGGACCGGGGTCGCGAGCCCTTCGGGAAGCGTTTCGACCCACCAGTCGAGGTCGAGCGCGGTGAACGCATCGGCCACCTCGTCGTCGGTGGCGTCGGGGCGTCCCATGCGAACGTTCTCGACGACGGTCGTGTCGAACAGGAACCCGTCCTGGGGCACCAGCCTGATGGCCGAGGCACGGGACGACTTCGACACGTCGCGCAGGTCGACGCCGCCGAGGCGGACCCGGCCGCTGGTCGGGTCCGCCAGTCGGGTCAGCAGCTTGGCCATCGTCGACTTCCCCGATCCGGTCTCGCCGACGATGGCGGCGTTGATCCCGGCGGGCAGATCCAGAGACACCCCGTGCAGCACCGGGTGGCCGGGCTCGTACGCGAACTCGACGCCCTCGACCGAGACATCGAGCGCCCCGGTCGGCAGCACCACGGCGTCGCCGTCGACCGGTTCGGCGACCTCGACGGGCTCGTCCATCAGACGCAGGACCTTGCGCCACCCGGCGAGAGCGGTCTGGGTCTGGTCGAGCACCTCTCCGAGCTCGGCGACCGGCTGCACGATCAGGTTGGTGAGGAACAGGCAGGCGACGAGCGTTCCCGCCTGGAGCCCCCAGCCCGGTCCCCACCACACGCCGACGCCGACGACCGCGGCGAGAGCGAGGCCGCTGAACAGGTCCGAGATCGGGAACATGATGGCGAAGAAGAAGCGGGCCCGGACCTGCGCCCGGTACTGGCGCTCGATCCGCTGGTGCAGTCGTCGCCGGGCCCCGCCGACGTCGCCGTAGGCCCTGATGACCCGGATGCCGCCGACGGTCTCGGACACCTCCGACAGCGTGTCGCCGACGCTGTTGCGGAGCGCGTCGTACGCGGTGAGCTGCCGGCGCTGCACGAACCGCATCAGCGGCAGCAGCGGCACGAGCACGACGAGCAGCACGAGCGCGATCTGCCACGAGTAGACGGCCGTGACGGTGAGTGCGACGACGATCATCGTCGAGTTGACCGCCCAGCTCACCGCGCCCCACGACGCGAACTGGGCGAGCGTCTCGATGTCGGAGGTGACCCTCGAGACGAGAACGCCCTTGCGCGCCTCGTTGTGGTGCCCGATCGACAGCTCGTGCACGTGGGCGAAGGCCCGCGTCCGCAACCCGTACAGCACGTTCTCGGCGGTGCGCATGAGCCGGAAGTAGGTGACCTTGTTGAGCACGGCGAGCGCGAGGATCGTGACGGCCGACGCCGCGCACGTCCACACCACGAAGTTCCAGTCCGGAGTGCCGTCGGAGATGCCCTTGTCGAGGATCTGCTGGATGGCGATCGGCACGACGAGCCGGCCGAACGCCATGACCATGGCGAACGCCAGCGAGGCGACGAAGCCCTGCTTGAGCTCGGGAGTGCGACGGACGCCGTCACGCAGCACGTCGAGCGCCCGGATCGGCTCGATGTCCTCGTCGTCGTCGGGGGTGTTGGGTCGGATCGGCATCTCAGCGCCCCTCACCCATCCCGTCCTGCCCCCCCCGACCGTGCATGGCACCAACGGCGGGGGGCGCACCCCAACGGGGGGTGCCCCCCCCGCCCGGGGTGCCGCCCCGCGCCGGGGGGTGGGGG
>CAZNQK010000201.1:0-2022 GCA_964575165.1 uncultured Aquihabitans sp.
CCGACGTCGGATGTCGATCTGAATCGCGTCTGGTGGAGCCGTTCCGGATGGGACGGCTCCACCCGTTTCTCACGTCGTTCCAACCCTTCTCTCACCATCGCGTCCGTACCGTGGACGACATGGAAGCAGACCAACGCAAGGCGGCCCGACGGCGAGCGGTGATCGCATTCGTCGCGGCGGGCGTGCTCGTGCTCGTCAGCGTGATCGGCTTGGCCTGGACCGATGACGGCCCCGGTCGTCACGGTCGCGATCGCAGCCCGGCCCCCGGCTGGAACGACGCTCCTGGCCGGAGCGACGCTCCTGGCTGGAACGACGCTGGCCGCGAGGGCTGGGGTGGCCACGGCGACTCCGGTCGGAGCCGCTCCGGTGGCGGCGACGGGCACCGGCCCGGCGCCGGCGACCGGATGCCTGGCAGCGGTGCGGGGTGGGGCCAGTCAGGCGGTGCCGGTGGTGTGAACGGCCAGGGCGTCGACAACGGGCGGCGAGGCGACCGCTCCGGTGGCCGGGACGGGACGCTGGAGTCGCCCGACACCTCGGACGGCGCCGATGCTTCGACGACGACCACGACCCCGCCGGTCGGGAACTGAGGAGGACGGTCATGTTCGCAATGGAGACGTTCGTGTTCGGAGTGCTGCTACCGGTGTTGGCCGTGGCGCTCGTCTGCTATGGGGTGTGGGAGCTAGTTCGGTCCGGAGGGCCGTCCCCGACAGGGTCAGCGGCTGCTGGTTCGGTGCCCCTGAGCGGGTCGGCCCGTTCGATCCTCGACGAGCGATTTGCTCGAGGTGAGCTCGACGCAGAGGAGTATGTGTCCCGACGGGCGCTCCTCGACGGCACCGTGCCGTCGCCGCCGGTCGCCGATGCCGCGGCATCGACGGACGATCCGTCGCCGGAGGAGACCGTCGTGACCGACGAGATCGACGTGACCGGGACCGGTGAGCCAGGGGGTTCTGAAGATCGCTGAGATCTCAGCGACCGCCCAGTTCCTCGCTCGGCGGTAGGTTCGGCCTCGTGGCCGCTGATGCGAAGACTCCCGACTGGTTGACGCGCTCGCTCTCGATCGAACCGGAGCGGCGGACGATCCCGGTCGCCGGTTGCGACATCAACCTCCTCCTTTGGGGAGAGGAGGGACGACCGGGCATCGTGCTGGTCCACGGAGGGGCTGCGCACGCTCGATGGTGGTCGTCGATCGCTCCGTTGATCGGTGAGTACCGGGTGGTGGCGCTGGACCTTTCGGGCCACGGTGACAGCGGACGCAGGCCCGAGTATCGGGTCGATCTGTGGACCGAGGAGGTCCTGGCGGCTGGTGAGGTGGTCGGAGCCGCGGGCGCACCGGTGGTCGTCGGACACTCCATGGGCGGGTTCGTCGCCGCAGCCACCGCAGTTGCCGGCGGGGACCGGGTTGCCGGGATCATCATCGCCGACTCGCCGATCGTGGAGGACGACCCAGAGGTGGAAGCGGCCCGGATCGGCGCAGCGTTCGGGGTGCCGAAGACGTACGACACGCTCGAGGACGCGATCGTCCGGTTCCGGACCGTGCCCGCCCAGGACCACTACGACCCGGCGATCCTCGACTACGTGGCTCGCAACTCGTTGCGCCGGACGGATCCGGGTTGGCAGTGGAAGTTCGACCCCGAGATCTTCCGGGCGATCAGCCGCAACGCTGCGGCGGAGCAGCTACCCAGGATCCGTTGTCGGGTCGCCCTGCTGCGCTCGGAGTTCGGACTGGTGACGCCCGAGATCGGTCGGATCATCTACGACAACCTGGGTCGGGTCGCTCCCGTGGTGGAGATTCCGCTCGCCGGGCACCACATGATGCTGGACCAGCCGTTGCTTCTGCTGACGGCGTTGCGGTCGCTGCTCGCCGATTGGGAGCACTCGGTTCCGTTCCACCGTTGACGCACGCCCGTTCGGGCGGCGGGGTCGTTGCCGACTGGCCGCCGGTCGAGGTCGGGACTATCGTGGCGATCACGCCGCGGGGTGGAGCAGTTCGGTAGCTCGTCGGGCTCATAACCCGAAGGTCGC
>CAZNQK010000202.1:0-1967 GCA_964575165.1 uncultured Aquihabitans sp.
GCCGAGACGTTCGCCCCATGGCTTCCACCCGACGGTCCAGAACGCGAGGACCGGCTGATGTGCCTCTTCAGCGCGACCGAGATCCGCAGCTGGTGGGCGATCCGGCAGCGCTTCGGCTACAGCCCCGATCGCGCACGTTCGGTCATGGAGCGCCAGCTCGTCGCGCTCACATCCGATTGGGGACGCAGCACAGGTTACGACAGACAGAGGGGGAACCAATGAACGACGTCGCACCGCGAGGAAAGACGATCGTGCTGGCGCTCTGGGACGGGGGTGGCGTGGTGCCGCCCCTTCTCGGTGTCGCTCGGCGACTCGTCGATGGGGGCCACACGGTCGTCGTGCTCGGCGACCCGACCGTCGAGCCAGAAGCGACGGCGAACGGTTGCCGATTCACCCCGTGGACGCAGGCACCGCATCGCACGTCGAGGCATCGGGACAGCGATCCCGTCAGGGACTACCTCGGCAAGCCCCGCCAGCAGATGCGCGAGTTCAACGACTACTTCTTCACCAGCGGGCCATCGTGGACCGCCGACACGTTGCGCGTCATCGACGACGAAGGGGCCGATCTCGTGATGGCCGACTTCATGCTGATCTGGGCAGGCGTCGCCGCCGAGATCCGCGGACTTCCGTTCGTGTCGCTCTCGACCTTCCCGTATGCGATCCCGAGCGCGGGCTTCCCGCCGCTCGGGGCAGCGCTCGTTCCCGTGCCGAACCTCCTGCAACGGCCTCGCGACCGACTCTTCGGCGCGATGTCGGAGGTGGTCTACGACCGATCGAAGAAGGTGATGAACCGCGTTCGAGCGGAGCACGGCCTCGCTGCCCTCCGGCACTCGCTCGACCAGGTCCGGTCGGCTGACGCGATCATCGTTCTCACCTCGCGGTCATTCGACTTCCCCGACCACTCGGCCCCCGACAACGTCAGTTGGTCCGGGCCGATCCTCGACGACCCGGCGTGGGCGCTCGCCGACTTCGACGCACCATGGCCCGACGACGATGACCGCCCACTTGTCGTCGTCGCGATGTCGTCCACGTTCCAGGACCAGGCCGCCACCTTGAGGAGCATCGTTCAGGCTCTGTCGGAGCTCCCGGTCAAGGCGGTGGTGTCCCTCGGGCCGGCCCTCGGCACCGACGAGGTACCAGGAGCGGACAACGTCGTGGTCGTCGACTCGATCCCGCATGCGCAACTCATCCCTCAGGCGTCGGTCCTCATCACGCACGCCGGCCACGGCACGGCGATCAAGGGCCTGACGGCCGGCGTCCCGATGGTGTGCATACCGATGGGGCGCGACCAGGGCGACAACACGGCGCGCATTGTCGCCGCCGGATGCGGGACCAAGCTCAAGCGGACCGCGAACGCCCCGAAGATCAAGGGCGCCGTCGAGGCAGTACTGCGGGACCCCGCATACCGCGACGCCGCACACCGACTCGCCCGCTCCATTGCAGCCGGGACAGGTGACACCGACCCTGTCACCACCATTCAAGACGTACTTGCGCGAACTGAACGACAACGACATCTCCGCGACGCTCCCACCAGCGGGGCGGTGAGATCGAATCCTCAGCCGGATTGCCGCGGCGAGCCTATGAACTCGCCCTGAACCCGGTAGATCGAGGTTCGAACAGAGTCCTTCCAAGTGCCGGCTACCTGGTCGTGGCGGCGACTCGCTGAGCCACGGCGGAGCACCGATTGGCGCGTTCTACGGCCTTTGCTGCGACAGACGGCGCGATGTCGTCGGGCGCGTACTCGGTTCTGGACTTGAGGGGAAGCAGCCGACGAAGGTCGCGTGCGACCTCGGCGCCATCGGGGCCAGCCTGGCGGAGCAGTCCGAGCACCTGGTCGTGGTCCTCGCCCGCGGCGCGTCGGCCGAGCCGGGCGCCGCAGACGGCGTCGGCGGCGGCGGCGTTGATGCCGACGTGGATGGCGAGGCCGTTGACGACCTCGCTGTTCACAGCGGTGTTGCGGCGGGTCC
>CAZNQK010000203.1:0-1923 GCA_964575165.1 uncultured Aquihabitans sp.
GCCGGTCCTCGCGTTCTGGACCGTCGGGTGGAAGCCATGGGGCGAACGTCTCGGCCAGCCAGTCGAGATGGCTGCGGCGTGCCATCTGCACCCATTCGGACAGCCACGGGTAGGTGAGCTCGACGTCACCCATCCGGTAGATCTGCTCTGCCATCACCTCGTACCGGTCCGCAAGCACGCTGCAAGCCACAACTGGGTCGCCGACGGGCACGTCCCGGTTGGCCTCCTCGGTGCCTCGCGCCTCGGCCATCGACTGGCGGAGGAGCTCCTCCTTGGAGCCGAAGTGACGCGTGACCGTCTTGAGTGAGACGCCCGCTTCATCGGCGACGCCCTGCAGGGTCACCTCTCCGAACGACCCTCGATCGATCAGGGCGAACACCGCCTGGATCATCCGTTGGCGGCGAGCCTCGGTCTGCTCGCGACGAGTCGTCTGCGCATAGCTGCGAGCCATTTCGTGACCATAAGCTAGTCGCCAAATTTGGTCAAGCTGTTGGGAGCGTTGCGGTCGTCCCCGGCGCGATGCCGTGCTCGATGAGATGGGGCGACTTGCCCGAGCGCGCCCCCCATCCACATGTCAGCGTGATCGCCTTCGGGTCGTTCGCCCGACGCGAAACCGGCACAGACAGCGACATCGATGTCGTCGTCATGCGTCCCATGGAGATCGATGAGGATGACGACGCGTGGGTCACGTCCATCGGAACCTGGCGAAGCGCCGTCCGGCGGATCAGCGGCAACCCGGTCGAGATCCTGGAAGTGAGCGCCGAGGAGGCGGCCAGCAAGCTTCGAGGTCGAAGCCCGGTGTGGACCGACATCCGACGCGACGGGCAGGTCGTCTACGGCCTCGACATCGAAGCTCTCCGGGGCTGCTCCCTGCTGGTCGCGTTCGACTTCTTCTCAGCCGCGTAGGCCAACTCGACCAACGAGAACGCACTCACCCCGACCGGTTCCTCGTCGTCGCTCGATGCCTGCATCGCGGCCACAGCTGTGTTGTCAGCCGGTCCGGATCCGTCACATACCAAACCAGCACCTGAGTGTCGGCCAGGAAACGCACTTCAGGCTGTCAGATCGTCGCCGATTCGATCGCCCATCTCGCGACGGACCGCACGGAGATCCTCGGAGCTGAAACCCCTGCTGGGACCCGGAGCGCCGACACCGGAGCCGAGCATCGATCGGATGCGGCGAGGTGCGACCGGCTCCACTCGCACCCGATCACCAGGATGAGCACCAAGACGGTCCAGCTGATCTGCAGACAGAACCACGGCGCCGTCTTCCCCGACGGTCACTTCGATCGTCCCCTGCTGTGACATGTGTCCATCGTACAAACCGGGTCGGTGCCAGCTGCGGGGCTCGACACTGACCCACTCGACACCGCTCACGGACTCGAACACCTCGTCGCCCAGGAACGCGACTATTCCGCGACTATTCCGCCTCCAGGCAACCACGGAGAGTGACGCCTCAGGGGATGTGTCGCCCCAAACGCCTCGAGCGCACCAGCCGCACTCCACGACAGAACCACACACGTCAGATCCACTCGGGCTGGACGGCATCTGACGTCACGGGAGCGTGAGGGTGACAACCCCTCTGCGCCTCGAGCTCGCGATCCTTGCAATGACAGGGCGCTCCCCGCCGACGAATCCTCGGAGAGGGCAAGTAGTCGCGGAAAAGTAGCGACTCACGTGGCCACGGAGCGAGCTCGTCCAGTCCACCTGGTGCCGGCCAGTCCACCCTGTGCCGTCCAGTGCCCGGGGAGAGATTCGAACTCTCACGGAGCGTGAGCTCCCGAGGGGTTTAAGCCTTCGGCCTGCGGTGACGGCTGGTGTCGCTGAGGCCGAGTTCGTGTCGTTCAGGCGGTGTTCTCGGGGCGTCGAAGGCGGGGTTCGTGACGTCTGGTGCCGTCCATGCCGAGGGGTTCCAGGTAGTTCG
>CAZNQK010000204.1:0-1880 GCA_964575165.1 uncultured Aquihabitans sp.
AGATGCCCAACGCGTTCGTCTTCGGGCTGCGTTCGGCGCGTCTCGAGCTCGTTCCCGCCTGACGACTCCCACTTGCATCCCCCCCTCGCCGCTTTGTTCCCGTTTCGTGGCCGAAATCGGCCACGAAACGGGAACAAAGCCGGCTTCTGAGGGACGAACCGGTCAGTAGCGCAGCTCGGGCTCCGTGCCGGCCGGGAGGCAGATCGACTTGTACTCGAGGAACTCCTCGAGGCCCTCGGGGCCGAGCTCGCGGCCGAGCCCGGAGTCCTTGTAGCCGCCGAACGGCGCGCCCCAGTCCATCGCGAACCCGTTGACGGTGTAGGTGCCGGTGCGGACCCGTCGGGCGACGTCGAGCCCGGCGGCCACGTCGGTGCCCCAGACCGATCCCGACAGCCCGTAGTTCGAGTCGTTGGCGATGGCCACGGCGTCGTCGACATCGGTGTAGGGGATCACGACGACCACCGGGCCGAACACCTCTTCCTGGGCGATGCGCATCTTGTTGTCGACGTCGGCGAACACCGTCGGCTCGACGTACCAACCCGTGTCGAGGCCCTTCGGTCGGCCGCCGCCTGTGGTCATCCGGGCGCCCTCGTCCTGGCCGATCGTGATGTAGCCCTCGACCCTGTCGCGCTGGCGCTCGGCGATGAGCGGGCCGAGGCCCACCTCGAAGTCCGACGGGTCTCCGACCTTCATCCCCTCGGCTGTGGCGGTGACGGCGTCGACGATCTCCTCGTAGCGGGACCGCGGCGCGAGCAGCCGGGTCTGGGCGACGCAGGCCTGGCCGTTGTTCATGAACGAGTAGTTGGGGACGATCTCGCCGATCACGGCGTCGGCGTCGATGTCGTCGAGCAGGATGGCGGCGGACTTGCCGCCGAGCTCGAGGGTGCAGCGACGGAGCCGCTCGCCGCACAGGGCGCCGATCCGTCGACCGGCAGCGGTCGAACCGGTGAACGAGACCTTGTCGACGCCGTCGTGGGTGACCAGGTACTCGCCGACCTCACGGTCGGCCGGCACGATGTTCAGCACGCCGGCGGGAACACCGGCCTCCTCGCAGAGCTGCGCGAACACGAACGCGCTGACGGGCGTCTCGGGAGCCGGCTTGAGCACCATGGTCGAACCCGATGCCAACGTCGGAGCGAACTTCAACATCGTGATGAACAAGGGAACGTTCCACGGGATGATCCCGGCAACGACGCCCACCGGCTCGCGACGGACGACGACCGGACCGAGCATCCCCTCGCGCACGTCCTCGAACGCGTAGTCGGCGGTCAGGTTCGCGAAGTAGTCGAGCGCCATGTGGGTCGCGCCGATCTGGCCGAAGTGCGAGAACAGGATCGGCGCGCCGACCTCGGCGGTGATCAGGTTGGCGAGGTCGTCGGCCCGCTCGACCATCAGCCCGTGGAGCCGACGCATGATCGCAGCCCGGTCCGCGGCGGTCATCTCGGTCCACGGCCCGCTGTTCAACGCCGATCGTGCAGCCTCGACGGCACGGTCGACGTCGGCCTGAACTGCCTCGGGGGTCGATCCGACCGTCTCTCCCGTTGCGGGGTTGATGACGGTGAAGGTGGACGACGACGCGGGCTCCACCCACTCGCCGCCGATGTAGAGCCGGTCGAAGGTGTGCACAGCGGTTCCCCCTGGAGGTCCGGGCCGGTCCCCGCGGTCAGGTTGCGGGTGAGGCGTCGACCGCAGAGTACCTGACGGGTCGTCGGGCCCTTCCGGCGCCGCCCGGTCCTTCTGGCTCCCGGTCCTTCCGGCGTGCAGGGCCTGGCGTAGCGTGCGGGTCGTGACAGGGGCCGGGGGTGCGGGATCCGATCGTGTGGTTGGGCTCGGCGTGATCGGTCTCGAGCACATGCACGTGCTCGAGATGGTCGACGGCC
>CAZNQK010000205.1:0-1865 GCA_964575165.1 uncultured Aquihabitans sp.
TCGGAGAGGATCGGCTCGTGGCCGTCGGTGAGGGCAACGGGCCGGTGAACGCTCTCGACTCGGCGTTGCGCAACGCTCTGAACGGTCGCTACGAGGCGCTTGGACGCATCCACCTCACCGACTTCAAGGTCCGGGTGCTCGACAGCGCGACCACTCCGGGGTTGAGCGACACCGGGTCGGTGGTGCGGGTCCTCGTGGACTTCACCGACGGAGACCGGACGTGGACGACGACCGGGGTGTCGCCGAACATCATCGAGGCCTCCTGGCACGCCCTCGTCGATGGGATCGCGTTCGGCATGCTCCACGCCGAACCCTGACCGTCTCTCCGGGACTGGGCTACCGTTCGGCCCGATGGCCGCACCGAAGTTCGTTCCGACCAGACCGACCGACGTCGTCCGCTCCTATGCCAGCCCCCCGTGGCGGGAGGATCCGTGGATGGCGGATCGTCCGGCCGAGATCGATGGTCGCCAACCTGTCGGTGACCGCCTCGGCACCCCGAGCCCAGACGCCGGCTACGCGCTGACGCTGGCAGCGACATTCCGGGGGAAGCTCACGTTGCGTGACGGCGAGCACGAGGCCGACGCGCTCGCCGGTGGGGCGGCGATCGCGATGAAGCGCTCGGCCCTGTTCGGACGGGCGCCGGTGATCCACGACGTCCGGGTCGGCCTCGGCATCTGGGGCTTCCTCTCCGACGATCCGCCGGCGGACCTGGTCGACCTCCGCGCTGAGTGGTTCGAGGAGGTGCACCAGGCGCACCACTACTTCGAGCTCCGCCGGATCGTGGACGCCGCACCCGACGACGTCCTGCGCCGACCGCACGAGGAGATCCTGCGGCGCTCGGACGAGGACTGGCGCAGCTGCCTCGATCTGACGGTCTGAGCCGAAGCGACGGCGAGGCTGGATCCACTCGCGCAGCGTCAGGCCCAGATGTCGATAGGGGTGCCGGCCGGGATGAGACCAGCGATTCGCATGATCTGCTCGTTGGGCAGTCTGACGCAGCCGTTCGACACGTCCTGTCCCATCAGCTCCGGGCGGTTCGTCCCGTGCAGCGCGATCACCGGCACGCCGTTGTCGAACTCGTCGATCTGCTCGCTGTAGGCGTTGGTCGGCAGGGCGATCGGACCGTACGCACCGGCAGGGTCGGTCTGCTCGTTCTTGTCGGTGATGTAGAAGCGGCCTGTGGGGGTCCGGGTCTCGTTCTTGCCGATGACGACCGGAGTGGACAGCACCGCCGTGTCACCGTCGAAGAGAGTGAGCGTGCGGGTGCCCAGTCGGAGATCCAGGCGGTAGTTCGTGGTCGACATCTCGACGTCGTTCGCCGAGACCCATCCGGGCGTCCCGTTCGGGCGCACCGGGATCTCGACCTTCAGCCAGTCGTCGCGCTGCTCGGTGACCAACATGACGAACGCGTCACCCCAGCCCGTCGGGTTGTTGAAGCTCCATCCGGTCGGCTGCGAGTAGCGGCCCTGGATCGGCAGGTCGGGACTCGGCAACGGGGCGCGCTGGGGCATCGTCGACTGGCTGTACGGGGGGACCGGGTTGTCCCATGCCTCGACCGGCTCCATTCCGTCCCACCCGCTCGGCGGCTGCGAGTGGACGATGATCGACGGGTTCTCAGCGGTGGCGATCCTGGCTTCGGTCGCCGGCCATGGGGCGACGGTCGTCGTGCTGGACGCGGTCGTCGACGTGACCCGCGGCGGATCCTCGCCGCGGGTGACGGCGACCCCGACGGCGATCAGAGCGAGAACGACGAGCGCGGCCAGCAGGGCGAGACGCCCTCGCGACATGCGCGGAGTGCCGTCACCGTCGTCGGGGTCCCCGGCGCCGTCGACCGCGCCGCCCGCTTCGACGTGGTCCAAGCGTGA
>CAZNQK010000206.1:0-1847 GCA_964575165.1 uncultured Aquihabitans sp.
GTCGCCCCCCACACTGTGTCGCCGTCGAGGTCGAAGAAGTAGATCGGTCGGCTCAACGGCCCATCACCCCAGCGCTCCTCGCGGAACACCCCGTCGGCGGTGAGCTCCGCAAGGGGGACGTGCAGGACCCGGTCCACCTCAGCGTCGTTCGCCTGCAGCACCGGCGGCTCGCTGAGCAGCGCCACCACCGGCACGATGTACGCCCGCCGACTGATCGTCGTGAGGTGGTCGAGCTCGCCGAGCGGCTCGACGATCGCCGGGTCGAGCGAGATCTCCTCGTTGGCCTCCCGGATCGCAGCGGCCAGTGCATCCTCGCCGGGATCGGCCCGACCGCCGGGGAAGCTGACCTCGCCCTTGTGCGTGCGCAACGTCCAGCTGCGCCGGGTGAGGACCACGTGCAGTTCACCATCGAGGTCGTATATCGGGATCAGCACCGCGGATTGCGACGCTCCGAGCGAGGTCACCGGCGAAGGAAGGCCCGAACGTTCCCGCGGGAACACCGACCGGATCCGATCCGGCAGGATCAGGCGCGAGGGCGCGTCCAGGCCGGCCCAAGGTGCAGGCCGACCCGGGGTCCAGATCTCGGGCCTCGGGATCTGCTGCGGTCCACCCATGGGCACGGTTCGCGACCGGCGATCTCGGCGGTCGGATCGGTGACGTCGACGTCAGGCCGACGCAGCCGAGCCCGATCCAGCGGATCCCGAGCCGGTCATCTGCTCCAGGAAGTCCCTCAGGCCGTGGGTCTTGAGGTTGCTCATCGTTCGGCCCGGAGGGGTCTCGCCGCGCTCCCACTCCATCCAGTACTGGAGCAGCTTGGCGGGATCGGGGGCGGGACGGTTCTCCATGGGCCGCAGACTACGGCGCTGCACGCCTGACCGACACCGGGCGGCCAGGCCCCCCAGCCTGCTCTGTTCCCGTTTCGTGGCCGGAAACGGCCACGAAGCGGGAACAAAGCGGGATCGGAGAGGAGGCGTACGACGCGACGGAGCCCCGGTCACATGGACCGGGGCTCCGTCGGAATCGCTCAGGCGAGCGTGATCACATCATGCCGCCCATGCCACCCATGCCGCCCATGTCGGGCATGCCACCGCCGGCCGGAGCCTCCTCCGGCTTGTCGGCGACGAGCGCCTCGGTGGTGAGCAGCAGGCTGGCGATCGACGCCGCGTTCTGGAGAGCCGCACGGGTCACCTTGGCCGGGTCGATGACGCCGGCCTTCAGCAGGTCCTCGAACTCGCCGGTCGCTGCGTTGAAGCCGACGTTGCCGGTCTCACGCTCGAGCTGCTGGACGATGACTGCGCCCTCGAGCCCCGCGTTGTCGGCGATCAGGCGAGCCGGAGCGTCGAGCGAGCGGAGCACGATGCCCGCACCGGTGCGCTCGTCGCCGTCGAGGCTCTCGACCACGGTCTGGACCGCGGCCTTGGCCCGGACGAGGGCGGTGCCGCCGCCGGCGACCACACCCTCCTCGATGGCGGCGCGGGTGGCCGACAGCGCGTCCTCGATGCGGTGCTTCTTCTCCTTGAGCTCCACCTCGGTGGCCGCGCCGACCTTGACGACGGCGACGCCGCCGCTGAGCTTGGCGAGGCGCTCCTGGAGCTTCTCGCGGTCCCAGTCGGAGTCGGTGTCGTCGATCTCACGCTTGATCTGCGCGACGCGACCGGCGACGTCCTCGGAGGAGCCGGAGCCCTCGATGATCGTCGTGTTGTCCTTGGTGATGACGATCTTGCGTGCCTGGCCGAGCAGGTCGAGCGTCGTGGCGTCGAGCTTGAGGCCGACCTCCTCGGCGATGACCTGGCCGCCGGTGAGGATCGCCATGTCCTGGAGCATCGCCTTGCGGCGCTCGCCGAAGC
>CAZNQK010000207.1:0-1766 GCA_964575165.1 uncultured Aquihabitans sp.
GCATCTCCTGGACGGCCTGTTCGTCGGCGATGGTGGTGAGCCCTTGGTAGAGGGCGGATCGGCTCTTCTCGGTGAGTGCCACGTGCTGGTCCTTCGGGTCGTCCGACCGAGGTCGGGCGGTTGTGAAGGGGGAAGCGCCTGTCACGGTACGTCGACGCGCTGACACTGGCAACGGATCGGCCCTCTCATCCCATTCCCACTCGTTCCCATCCCGTTTCGTGTTGCTCTACGACACGAACAATCGTCAGAACGCGGGGGTGGGCGGGGAGTAGCGTTTGTCACAGCAGCACTCGGACTGTCAGGAGGGACCGGTGGCCCCGAGCCCGAACCCCACCTCCGCCAGCGACGCACCCGTCGGGTCTCGACGCGTCGCAGCGAGGGGCGACGCCGGGTTCACGATGATGGAGGTGCTCCTGGCGATGGCGGTGATGGCCGTCGTCGGGACGTCGGTCATGGCGGCCGTCTACACGCTGGTCCGCTCCGACGCGCAGCAGCAGTCTCTGTCGGAGTCGGCTGTCGTCGCCCGCAACTTCGCTGACGCCCTCGACGCCGCGCCGTATCAGGACTGCGCGACCATCACGACCTACAGCCCTGAGATGGTCGGGCTCGCCCTGCCTGCATCCGCGACGGTGACGGTGACCGCGGTGACCGACTGGAACGGAACGGCGCCTCCGGCCGGCGCCAACCCGAGTCCGGCGCAGTGGGCGACTGCGTTCGACACGACGTGTCCACCAGACCGCGGTCTGCAACGGATCACGTTCCAGGCCCGGTCGACTGCGGGGACTGCGGACTCGACGACCACCCGCAGCGTCCTCAAGCGGTTCAACGGCGCTCTTCCGGAACCCGAGCCCGACCCGCCGCCGGGGGGTCGCACCTGCGTGGTGAACGGTACGGTCAACACGTCGGACGTGGCGTCCACCTGGGTGAACGAGATCGCCTGGGCCCAGACGACGAACTACTCGAGCGGTCCGAACAGCCGGGAGATGAACATCCTCTACCTGGCGGGGTCTCGTCGGTACTCGTACCTGCGCTTCGCGATCTCGGCGGGGATGACCTGCGACAACGGGGCGACCCTGCCCACCGGTGCCGACATCTATGCGGCCGAGGTCAGGCTCTACACCTTCGGAGTTGGAGGAGCTCCGGCATGTACGGGCGGAGGCGACTCCTGCTGGCACGTCATGGAGCGCGTCGGCGGGGTGTGGGCCCAGTCGTCGCTCAACTGGGTCAACCAACCCTGTCCGACGGGGTACGGGCAGTCGTGTCAGCCGGGCGGCGTTGCGAGCACGATCCTGTTCCAGCACGGGGCCCCTTGGTGGTTGGCCGCATATCAGCGGATCCAGGCCCCCCAGTTGCTCAGCGACGTGAGGGGGTTCTTCGACGGGTCGCTCACGAACGGAGGTTGGGTGATCAAGGAGGCGTGCGCCGAGACCTACAAGAAGGCGTGCGGATCGGGCACGCCCGGTTTTCAGATGGCATCGAGTCGCGCTGCGAACGCTGATCAGCGGCCGAGGTTGACGCTGTGGTTCCGGTGGTCGTGATGTGGTTCCGGTGGTCGTGATGTGGTTCCGGTGGTTCGTGACCGGTCGTGCCTCTCGTCGGGTCCCGTCCCAGGCCGGGTTCACGCTGGTGGAGCTCCTAGTCGGGATGTTCATCGGTGGTCTCGTCATCGCGACCGCGGCGGTCGTGCTGAGCTTCGTCCTGGGACAGAACCGGCGTAGCTCAGCGTCGATCTCGGACTCCAACAGCGCCTTCCGCACCGGCAACAC
>CAZNQK010000208.1:0-1747 GCA_964575165.1 uncultured Aquihabitans sp.
AGTCCGCTGCCGGCGGCGTCGAGTCACCAAGTCGCCAGTAGTGAAGCGGAGAGTCCGCTGCCACGACCGAGTCATACGAGGTCGCCCCCGCCACCGGTGCGGTCAACACCATGACCGGCAGCGCCGCCGCCACCAACAGCACCACCGCCGTGACCCGACCGAACCGACAACACACGAACCGCATTGGCCACTCCTCTCCGAGCGAACACCGACCCATCGGCTGCACGTCGCGTGAAACTTGAGCGACTTCTCAACCGGAAGCTCAAGGTCGACCCGAGATGAGTCGATCCCGGCGGTCCCACCGGCCTGTCGACGGAACCGAGTTGGACTGGACCCGGCTGGAACAGACGGACGACCTCACGTTCCCGACGCCCGATCGGCCGGCCCGTCGCCGCTGCGGTTCAAACTCTCTGGCCAGCGGAGTGACCGAACCTGCCTCAGTCCGGTCGGCCACCGAGCAGGTCGCCGATCGCCTCGGCCGCCACTGAGTCGCCGCGGTGGCCCTTGTGCGCATACACCTTGGCGAGCGTCTCGACGTGATCGCCGATCCGGGCCGCCACTGCCGGCAAGGGCTCTCCGGCATCGAGTTGGCTGCTGGCAAACCAGTGGCGCAGGTCGTGCAGCCGGATGCTCTCGGCTCCTGGCGTCCGCTTGCGGATGCGAGCGAACGCTTGCGTGAGCCGGTTCGGCGGGATCGGCGTCATCCCGGATGCGTCGTCGACGAGGTCGGCGAGGACGAAGCAGGCATCATCCGGTGAGCCGCCGAGCGCGGTGATCTGCTGTCGCTGCTCGACCTGGTGCTCACGGAGAAGCTCGGCGGTCGTCGCGTCGATCGCCGACTCCCTCTGCTGGTGCCCCTTCGGCTCCTTCTCGACCAGCGAGCCGTCAGCGAGCTGGGCGACCGCCGACCGGATCCGCACCACCCGCCGGTCGAGGTCGACATCGGTCCACCGCAGACCGCACACCTCGCCCCGCCGAGCGCCGGTCGCGGCCAGCAGCCGCAGTGCGAGGCCGTTGAGGCTGTTGCGGCTGTCGAAGCCGGCCGCGATGACCGCCGCCACGACCTCAGCCGTCGGGATCCGACGGCCAACCCGCGGAGTCGACGGCGGCGTCGCCAGCTGCACCGGGTTCCGAGGGACCCAGCCCCACGCCATCGCCTGACGGAAGGCCGCACGCGTCAGCGCGTGGTACCGCTGCACGCTCGCCGGAGCCAACCCTCGCCGGCTCAGCCGGACGTAGAAGTCATCGAAGGACTTCACGCCGAGCTTCGACACCTGCTGACGCCCGATCTTGTCCTCGGAGATCTGCTTGGCGATCGAGCGGTACCCCTCGATCGTCCGCGCTTCTCGCCCGCGGTGCTCGAGGTGGTCGATGTGGGCCGAGAGGAGCTCATTCAGCGTGTGCCGAGACGTCGGTCCGTCACGATCGACCTTGACGACGAGCTGCGCCAGCAGCTTCTCCGCCTCCCGGCGTCCACCCCGAAGGGTGCCGCTCTCGTAGAGATCCTTGCCCGTCACCGGATCGGTCCCGGCGTAGGCGCGGACCTCCCAGTAGTCGGGCGGACGCTTCAGCCGGATGCTCCCTCGACCCTTCCCCATGACGTCGAGGGTAGCGGATTCCATGGGACAAACCATGGGACAAACCCGATTTTGGCGGTTCAGGCGGGCCTCGAATCGCCCAGATCCCTTGCATTTACTGGCGCCCACGGCAGGATTCGAACCTGCGACGCACGGTTTAGGAAACCGAC
>CAZNQK010000209.1:0-1728 GCA_964575165.1 uncultured Aquihabitans sp.
TTCACACGGCAGAGGTCACAGGTTCGAGTCCTGTTACGCCCACCACCGAATCAACGGCGAGACCCCTGCAATGGCGGGGGTCTCGTCGTTTCCGGCTGCTTGGCGGGACTCGTCGAACAGCGAGCGGAAGATCACCGAAGGCGTAGGACCGGACCGATACGGCGAAGATCGAGCGGATCCTGGGCGGCTGGACCGCCGGTGTCCCTGAACGACCAAGCCGGTTCCGTGGCTCGCGCACGGGTGTGACCGAGGCGCATGTCAGACCGTCCTGACGTTGGGGCGCTGGTCTGACATCGTTCTCCAGGTGACGACACGGACACGCCCGTCCTCGAGCATCGGCGGCCGCGCTCGGCAGATGCTGGGTGCCGTGATGCTCGGCGTGGGAGCGATCTTCCAGCCGAAGGCACGGCCCGGTGATCACTGGTCGACCTCGCCGAAGCTGTCAGCGGGAATCGAGGTCGACGCGGAAGCCGTCGGCGGCGGTGGTGACGACGACTGTGCGGCGGGTCACCTGAGTCAACAGCCCGGTCCGCCGCCGGACGTGCGGCGGCAGTCTGTTCGCCGCCGTGGGCGTTGGCGCCGCCTCGTGCCACGACGCAGGTCCTCGGTCCACCGCTGATCAGGCGTCCCCTGTCGCCGGGAGGGTGACGTTCGCGAGTTCGCCGAGCCGCACGTCCGCAGGGACTGCCCGGTGATCCAGTCGCGTCCGGGTCCTTGCCGGCCAAGCGTCGGCCCGGCGTGATCGTCAGCAACGACGGTGCCAACACCGCGGCCAGTCGCCTCGACAGCGGCGTGGTGACTATCGTGCCGGTGACCTCGAACGTCGAGCGGATCTACCCCTTCCAGGTGCTTCTGACCGCCGAGGCGACTGGGCTGGCGAGGGACTCCAAGGCCCAAGCGGAACAGGTGCGGTCCGTTGCCGTCCAACGGGTGGGTGACCGGATCGGAACCCTGGGGAGCGCCGATCTCGCTGAACTCGACGAGGCCCTTCGGATCCACCTCGCGCTCTGAAGGTGAGCGTCCCGGAATTCCGGGATGCGTCGGAAGGGATGCCGTCACATCGGCAAGGGCAACGAGCCCACAGTGATCCCGCTGGTGTCGCGGACAGCAGGCACGATCGACCTCGCCATCGGCGACTGCCACGACCCCCCGATCCTGTGAGGCCGAGACGGGCAACGACTCGACCGTCACGCCGCGTACGTCGTCGTGGCGTTCGTCGCAGGCGGCTGACGCAGTGCCGGCGGTCGGGGGCGGGGAGTTCGGGTCGTGCCATCGTTGTCCCTGGCCAGGAGCGTCTGTGCTCGACGAATCAGGGCTCGATGCGGTCCACGGTGTCGACTCGGTCGATCGAGCGGTCGAACGAGGCGACGCGGCCGACGCCGGTGCTCTCGGCGCACGCGACGAGGTAGGCCTCGGCGAAGTCGAGGCGGTCGGTCTCGTAGACCTCGATCGCCCGGAGCAGCAACGCCGGGTCCACCGTCACCACCGAACGCATCGACACGAGGGAGCGCATCGCGGCGCCGACCTGCTCGCGTGGTGCCTCGTAGAACGACTCGAGCACGTACACCGTCTCGGCGACGATCAGGTCCGTCAGGTACATCTCCGCGGCCTCGGCCAGGTAGGCGGTTGCGCGAGCTGCCATGTCCGCGGGGTCGCCCGTCAGGTGCCGGACGAGGATGTTCGTGTCGACGAACGCGCTCACCGTGCCGTCGTGGCCCGGCCGGCGCG
>CAZNQK010000210.1:0-1652 GCA_964575165.1 uncultured Aquihabitans sp.
TCTACCCATCAGCTCTACCCATCAGCTCTACCCACCTGACCTGCTCATCCGAGATGACCCCCTTGCGCCTCCGTGGGGACAGGTCGACACCGGCCACGGTCCGCCCCCGAACCCCTTCGGACCGTACTGCGGACGGCCGGTACGGTGTGGCGCCGTATGTCGACCACTCCCCCCTCGACCACTCCTCCCTCGAGCACTCCCCCGTCAAGTACGAACGGCCGCACGGGCGCACCCCGGACGAGGAGCACCCGCAGCGTGCCCGACAAGCCGACCGTCGACGGGCTCGAGGCACGCTGGGGTGAGCGCTGGGAGGCCGACGGGACCTACGCCTTCGACCGGACCGCGACCCGTGACGAGGTCTTCTCGATCGACACCCCGCCGCCGACCGTCTCCGGCTCTCTGCACGTCGGGCACGTCTTCAGCTACACCCACACCGACGTCGTCGCCCGCTTCCAGCGCATGAACGGCAAGGCCGTCTTCTACCCGATGGGTTGGGACGACAACGGATTGCCGACCGAGCGGCGGGTCGAGAACTACTTCGGCGTCGTGTGCGACCCGTCCGTCCCGGTCGGCATGCCCGAGCTGGCGTCTCCCCCTCCGACCAAGCGCCAGGACTTCACCCACGTGAGCCGGCCCGACTTCATCGAGCTGTGCGAGCAGCTGCTGGTCGTCGACGAGGAGGCGTTCGAGGCGCTGTTCCGCCACCTCGGCCTGTCGATCGACTGGGCCTTCACCTACGCCACGATCGACGCGGCGAGCCGCCGCACGTCGCAGCTCGCGTTCCTGCACGACCTGACCCGCGGCGACGCGTACCAGCAGGAGGCTCCGTCGCTCTGGGACGTCACGTTCCAGACAGCGGTCGCCCAGGCCGAGCTCGAGGACCGGGAGCGCCCGGGCGCCTACCACCAGCTCGCCTTCCACCCCTCGGGCGAACGCGCCGGCGAGGCCGACATCCTCATCGACACCACCCGGCCCGAGCTCGTCATCAGCTGCGTCGCGCTCGTCGCGCACCCCGACGACGAGCGGTTCCAGCCGCTGTTCGGCACCACGGTCACGACGCCGGTCTTCGGGGTCGAGGTCCCGCTCCTCGCCCACCGACTGGCCGAGCCCGACAAGGGCACCGGCGTCGCGATGATCTGCACCTTCGGCGACATCACCGACGTCACCTGGTGGCGCGAGCTCGACCTGCCGACCCGAGCCGTCATCGGACGTGACGGCCGGTTCCAGGAGGAGCCGCCGGGGTGGCTCACGACCGACGAGGCCCGCACCGCCTACGGCCGCATCGCCCGCAAGGCCGCCGGCGGCGCCCGCGAGCAGATGGTCCAGATGCTCACCGACTCCGACGAGCTGCTCGGCGACATCCGCCCGATCCAGCACCCGGTCAAGTTCTACGAGAAGGGCGACAAGCCGCTCGAGATCGTCACCAGCAGGCAGTGGTACATCCGCAACGGCGGTCGCTCCGAGGAGCGGCGCGACGAGCTGATCGCCCGTGGCTCGGAGCTCAACTGGGTCCCCGGCTACATGTCCCACCGGTTCGACAACTGGGTCGGCGGCCTCGCCGGCGACTGGCTGATCTCGCGCCAGCGGTTCTTCGGCGTCCCGTTCCCGGTCTGGTACCGCCTCGACGACGAGGGTCGCCCCGACCACGACCA
>CAZNQK010000211.1:0-1609 GCA_964575165.1 uncultured Aquihabitans sp.
TGTCCGCTCAGCCGAGGGACGGTGGTGCACGATTCTTCACGACAGCGACGCCGGAGGGAAGTGCACAGCGCGGCTGTGACCGACGACCCTCTGAACCGGCTGCGACTGCGAGCGCCCCGCTACGGTCCTTCATCGATGCGGGAGACCACCACCGAGCAACCGACGACCGCTCACGGGCTCGCCGACACGCTTCGGAAGCTCGTCACCGACAAGATCGACCTGCTCGTCACCGACCACCTCCGGGGATGGCGTCTTCCCGCCACCTTCGGCGGCCACCCGGTCGGTCCCGACGTCGCAGCGGACCTGGCCTACACGCTCGGGCACCTTCACGACACGGACGTTGACGAGGTTGCCGGCACGCCCCTGGTCGATGCCGTCGTCCGCGTGCTCGACCAGGTCGACGGCGCCCGCACCCACACGTTCTTCTCGTACCGGGTCGCCGAGACGTTGCTGCGGTTCGGGCCGTCGTTCGACGGCAATCCCATCCTCACCGGGCTCAGCTCCGACCAGGTGGACCAGATCCGACTCGCTTGCGACTCGTCAGACTGGATCTCCCTGCTCGGAGAGTCGTTCCTGCCCCGGAACTACGCGGGAGTGCTGGCGCGTTGCGAGTCGGCTCGGGCACGGCTGGGGCTCCTCGATGCCGATGGCGAGGCCGTGGTCGAGGACCTGATCGGTCGGGCACGTGATGTTCTGGCCGCCAACCACCTCCACTTCCTGGACGACTCGAACAGTGGAATCGGTCGCTTCGACATCTACACCGCGGACGTGTGGCTGTTCACCCGGCCGTTCGAAGAGCAGCTCGGTCACCTGTGGACCGATGGGATGGCGGCAGCGCTCGACCTGGTCGAGCGCGTCATGTCCGACAACGGAACCGCCGTCGCATGGGGACGCTCGACCGGCCCGCTCGCGACGGCGTTGACGATCGAGCTCGGCGCACTCGTCGCCGCCCGCGCCGGCGATGCTGGACACGGGTCGGACCGACAGCTCGGGGACTCTCCGTCTCGATGGCTGACGAGAGCGTCGCTCGCCGCCGACGCGATGACGGATTGGTTCGACAAGGGCGTCGTGAACGCGCACCAGCACCGCGACGCTGATGGCTACCGAGGTCCGTTCCGTCGCCTCCAGCTCACGCTCGACCTGCTCGGCAAGCTCGCCTGGGCGGCGAACCGGCTGTACGAGGCACCCTCCGATCTGACCGCCGCACCGCTCATCGAGGTGCTCCCACCGACCGACGACCTCGTCAGGTTCGACACCGATCGGCCGGCCGGAGTGTGGTCCCATCGAGGCGCCGGCTCGCCAGGCTTCGTGATCCCGTTCGTCGGCTCCAGCCGCAGCGACTACCTGGCCGCACCCCGATCACCCGGGTGCTACGAGGTGCCGTCGGACTCGGAGCTCGCTTGTTGGGTTGCGTCGCTCTTCCGCGGCGACCGCCGGGCAACACCCTCCGGCCTGCCCACCCACCTCGAGCACCGCGAGAACGGGGTGACGGCCAGGTGGGACGAGTTCACCTACGGCGCCGAGCTCGAACCGTCTCCCGATGCTCACACGACTGAGGCGAAGGCGACCGTCGACTACGACGCCCACGGTCGAACCATCGAGGCCCGAT
>CAZNQK010000212.1:0-1593 GCA_964575165.1 uncultured Aquihabitans sp.
CCATGCCGACCATGTCCTTCGAGGGTGAGACGCACGGCGAGATCGTCGTCAAGGTGCGCCGGTGGCTCGCGTCCGTCGACGGCGAGGAGGACGCCGCGCTGAGCACGGTCGAGGCGGTCAGCCAGAGCGCGGAGCTGACCAAGGAGGCGCTGCGGATCATCGCATCGGCCGCCCCCGAGCCCGTCGCCCAGTCCGAGCTGGTGAAGGGCCTGACCAACGTCGGCTACAAGGCCACCGACGCCACCCGCGACGCGGTGGTCGCCGGGCTCGACTCGATCGAGGAGATGACAGGCGGCGGTGTCGTCCAGCAGGCTACCGAAGCCGGCCGCAAGGTCGTGTGGCAGATGAACGGCACGATCGCCAAGCAGCTCCTGCGCTCGCTCCGCGGCTGACCGCTCCGGAACCCCACCGTGGGATGGGGGCGATCCCGGATGTCGCCCGAGCGGCGGTCGTCCGACGATCCCGGTGTCAGGTCGCCTCCAACGAGGGCGACCCCGTCCGGGAGGTGGTGACGCAGTGGAACGCCGAGCCAGGAGGTGGGTGCGATGGGTGGCTGCTGGCTCTGCGGTCCTGGTGGCCGTCGCGGCCGTGGGGTTGGTCGTGCTCTGGAAGGTCGTGTTCGAACCGGACTGCTACGACCGTCGTCTCGTCGCGTTGCTGGCCGACGACCCGGTGGAGCGTGTGCGTCCGGAGGGCGCGGTGCTGGGCGGCGGACCGCTGGACCCGATCTGCTCGTGGATCGAGCCGCGGTACGAGGAGCCGTCCAGATCCTGGTGGTTCGATGTGCGCGACGCGGCCGCAGCCCCGGGCGCGGTGCGTGAGCTGACGCGCTCGGCGCGTCGCCACGGTTGGCGACCTCTGCCGCCCGACCCGGCGGCCACGACCACGTCGACCCCGATCGCTCCGGGAGCTCCCGACGGCCCGGCGGTGCAGATGACGAAGGTGATCGACGGGTATCGGGCCGTGCTCGACATCTCCTCGACGGTCGTGGACGGCGCTGCGACGGACGACGTGCCGACAGGAACGGTGACCATCTGGGTCGAGACCCGCATCCCGACGCCGTGACCCTCCCGGCCGCATCGTCTGACAGAGCGGCTGGCGGGTGGACGGGCGGCAGTAGACTCTCGCCCTTTCCAGCGTGGCCATGTGGACGCGGTGCAGACGACAGGTGAGACGTGGCAGAGATCGAGATCGGCTTGGGCAAGGACGGGCGTCGCGGCTACTCGCTCGGCGAGGTGGCGATCGTCCCCAGCCGCCGCACGCGGGACGCGGACGAGGTCGACGTCTCCTGGCAGATCGACGCGTATCAGTTCCGTCTCCCGGTGCTCGCCACGGCTCTCGACGGCGTGACCAGTCCCACGACCGCCATCGAGATGGACCGCCTGGGCGGGGCGGGCGTGTTGCATCTCGAGGGTCTGTGGACCCGTCACGACGACCCGACGCCGGTCCTCGAGCGGATCGCCGTGCACGGCGTCGGCGTCGGCGACGACAGGACCGGCCACCTCGACCGTGACGGCGTTGCGCTCCTGCGTGAGGCCTACTCCGCGCCGGTGCGACCCGAGCTGATCGAGCGCCGCGTCGCCGAGATCCGCG
>CAZNQK010000213.1:0-1570 GCA_964575165.1 uncultured Aquihabitans sp.
CCGACGGAGATCTTGCGCTTCTGGGCGACGTAGACCCGCACGAGCTGGTTGACGCCCGGGGGCAGCTCGTGCTCGTCGTCGCGGCTGAACACCTTGACGTCGATGACCTTGCCGGTCTCGCCGTGGGGAACCTTGAGCGAGGTGTCGCGCACCTCCTTGGCCTTCTCGCCGAAGATGGCCCTCAGCAGGCGCTCCTCGGGGGTGAGCTCGGTCTCGCCCTTGGGGGTGACCTTGCCGACGAGCACGTCGCCGGGCTCGACCTCGGCGCCGACGCGGATGATGCCCCGCTCGTCGAGGTTCATGAGCAGGTCCTCGGAGAGGTTCGGGATGTCCCGGGTGATCTCCTCGGCGCCCAGCTTGGTGTCGCGGGCGTCGACCTCGTGCTCGTGGATGTGGATCGACGTCAACACGTCGTCCTTGACGAGGCGCTCCGAGAGGATGATGGCGTCCTCGAAGTTGTAGCCCTCCCACGGCATGAAGGCGACGAGCAGGTTCTTGCCGAGCGCCAGCTCGCCGTTGTCGGTCGAGGGACCCTCGGCGAGCACGTCGCCGGCTGCCACCTTCTGGCCCTCGGTGACCGCGGGCCGCTGGTTGATGCAGGTGTCCTGGTTGGAGCGCTCGAACTTGTGGAGCCGGTAGGTGACCTTGCCGGACTTCTTGTAGTCGACGACGATCTGGCCGCCGTCGACCTCGACGACGGAGCCGTCCTCGGTGGCGAGGATCATGTCGGCGGCGTCGCGTGCGGCGCGGACCTCCATGCCGGTGCCGATGTAGGGGGCCTCGGCGCGCAGCAGCGGCACGGCCTGCTTCTGCATGTTGGCGCCCATGAGGGCCCGGTTGGCGTCGTCGTGCTCGAGGAACGGGATGAGCGCCGTGCCGACCGAGACGATCTGGCGCGGCGAGACGTCCATGAGCTGGACCTCTTCGGGGGCGACCGCCGAGATCTCGGTGGTGGCGCCGAGGAACTCGTCGCGCTCGAGCTGGAGCTTCAGGTCCGACAACGACGCGGCCTGCGGCGAACGACGGACGAGCACGCGGTCTGCGGTGAAGCGACCGTCGGGCCCGATCGGCGTGTTGGCCTGGGCGACGATGTACTCCTCTTCCTCGTCCGCGGGGAGGTAGACGATCTCGTCGGTGACCTTGCCGTTCTCGACCTTGCGGTACGGCGTCTCGATGAAGCCGAACTGGTTGACGCGGGCGAAGGTGGCCAGCGCGCCCTGGAGTCCGATGTTCGGACCCTCGGGCGTCTCGATCGGGCACATGCGGCCGTAGTGGCTGAAGTGCACGTCGCGGACCTCGAAGCCCGCCCGCTCGCGGGACAGGCCGCCCGGGCCGAGCGCCGAGAGGCGACGGCGGTGGTTCAGGCCCGACAGCGGGTTGACCTGGTCCATGAACTGGCTGAGCTGGGAGGTCCCGAAGAACTCCTTGATGGCCGCGACCACCGGGCGGATGTTGATCAGGGTGGTCGGGGTGATGGCCTCGACGTCCTGGGTGGTCATGCGCTCGCGGACGACCCGCTCCATGCGGGACAGGCCGATGCGGACCTGGTTCTGGATGAGCTCGCCGACGG
>CAZNQK010000214.1:0-1551 GCA_964575165.1 uncultured Aquihabitans sp.
GCCCGTAGCGTCGACGGACCGTCTCGACGGTCTCGAGCGTCTCGGGGAAGTGGTAACCGGTGTCGATGAACACGACCTCGATCGCCGGTGCGACCTTGACTGCCAGGTCGATGAGCACGGCATCGGTCATCGAGGCTGCAAGAGCGAGGTGAGGACCGAAGTTGTCGGCGGCCCACTGCACGATCTTCGATGCCGGAGCGGTCTCCAGCTCGACGTTGAGCTCGGCGAGCTGCTCGTCGTCGAAGTCGGCGACGGTGAACGGTCCCGGAGCCGGTTCGGTTCCGGGGGACTCGGAGTTGACGGGGATGGTGAGTGCCATCAGCCGGCCGCGCACTCGGACTCGCCGATGACCGCTGCGTACGGTCCGGTCTCGCCGTAGTCGACGTAGAAGTCCGGCCCGACGTTGGGTTCGGGGAACTCGTCGAGGTCCTTCAGGGTCGCTCCGATCGCCGCCGCGCCGCCGCTGCGCTGGAGCCAGTCCTGGAACGTCTCGCCGTACCCGCGTTCGTCGGCGTAGCGACCGACGATGCGGACGACGGCCTGCGGAGCCGCCTTCGCGGGGAGCCGCAGCGCCTTCTGGCCGAACTCGGCGCGCTCCTGGCCGACGTAGCCGCCGAGCAGCAGTTGGTATCCGGGAGCGGACTGGCCATGCGCCCGACGTTCGGCGCCGAAGAACCCGATGTCGGCGACGTGGTGCTGACCGCAGGAGTTGGTGCAGCCCGAGATGTTGGTGCGGACGCCGTCGACCTCTGCCAGGCCGGCGGCCTCGAGCGCTTCGCCGATCGCCGAGGCGAGGCCACGGCTCTGGGTCACGGCGAGGTTGCACGTGTCGGCGCCGGGGCAGGCCACGACGTCGCGGGCCAGCTCGGCTCCGGGCTGGGCCATGCCGAGCGTCTCGAGCCGTGCGAACAGATCCCGGAGCTGGTCCTCCCGGAGTCCGCGGAGGGCGAAGTTCTGACGGTTGGTGATGCGGACCTCGACACCGAGCTCCCGGACGATCGAGGCGATCCCCCGGAACTGCTCGGCGGTCACGTCGCCGAGTCGTGACCACGCGATGGCGGACACGGTTCCCTTGGCGTGTCCGCGCACGACGTTCGCCTGCTCCCACCGCTGGAACGCCGACGTTCCGCTGAGCATGACCGGAGTGCCCTGGCCGATCGGGGTGACCGGTCCGCCGCCGCTTCCGGCAGGGGCGTCGCCGGCGACGCGCACCTGCTCGGGGATGCCTCCCGGCCACGACGACGAGGCGAGCAGGAACCGCCGGGACGCCAGGATCCTTCTCTGGAGCTCGTCGAAGCCGAGCTCGTCGACCAGCCACTTCATGCGGGCCCGCAGCTTGTTGTTGCGGTTGCCGGCCTGCTCGAAGACCCGGACGCAGGCCTCGATCGTGGGCAGCAGCTCCTCGCGGGTCGTGAAGTCCTCGAGGGCCAGCGCCGGGTGGGGGTTCGCTCCGAGGCCGCCGGCCACGAACACCCGGAACCCCGCCTCGATCCCGCCGTCTGGAAGCTGGCGGCTGACGGCGATGATCCCGACGTCGTTGAACATGGCCTG
>CAZNQK010000215.1:0-1513 GCA_964575165.1 uncultured Aquihabitans sp.
TCGGTGGTGCACACCACCTGTGTCCGCTACGAGGTCCTGGGCGACGCGAACGCCCGGTGGGCAGCGATGGCAACGCGGGCGCCCGAGGTGGCCGACGGCCTCGCTCGCGGGCGGCTCGGGTTCCAGGCATGGCTCGAGGAGATGCTCGGCGACCTGATGCCCGACGGCGACGACCCCGACGAGCGCCGCCGGGTGCTGCTCGGGCTGCACGCAGCGCTCGACGTGTTCGCCTGGAAGCTGCTGCGACGGGACCTCGGCCTCAGCCAGGAGCAGACCGAAGCGCAATTGACCGACCTGGTGCTGGGCGTGCTCGCCCGCCACCGGAGCTGACCGGACGGAGGCGGGACGATGGCTCGTTTCCTGTTCACCATGTGGGACGGCGGCGGGAGCCTCCCCCCGGAACTGACCGTCGTGCGCCAACTCGTCGCGGCCGGCCACTCGGTGACGGTGCTCGGCGATCCCGTGACCGAACCCGAGGTCCGAGCGACCGGCGTCGCCGACTTCCGGCCATGGGTCGACGCGCCCCATCACGACACACGCCGGGCGGAGGACGACTACATCCGTGACTGGGAGCTGCGGAACCCGACCCGCGTGCTCGCCAACCTCATGGACACCTTGATGGTGATCCCGGCCCCGCTGTTCGCTGCCGAGACACTGGCAGCCATCGACGACGTGCAGCCCGATGCCGTTGTATCGAGCTTCCCGCTCCTCGGCGCCCTCATGGCCGCCGAGGTTCGCCGTGTCCCCTGCGCGGCGCTCGTGCCCAACGTGGTGTCGCTCCCAGCCGACGGTATGCCCCCGTTCGGCACCGGGTTCCTCCCCCCGAAGGGTCGACTCGGCCGAGCCCGCGACCGCACCTTGAACGCGCTCGTCGACCGACTGTGGAACAAGGGGCTGCCCGAGCTCAACCGGGTGCGGGCCACGCTCGGTCTGCATCCGCTCGACCGGCTGCTCGCCCAGTACGAGCAACCCGAGCGGATCCTCGCGCTCACCGGCGCCTCGTTCGACTTCCCCGCCGCGCTCCCCCCGAACGTTCGCTACGTCGGCCCCCAGCTCGACGACCCCGAGTGGGCCGAACCGTGGTCGCCGCCCGATGATGACCTCCCGTTCGTGCTGGTGGCCATGAGCACCACGTTCATGGACCACGTCGATCAGCTCCAACGTGCCGTGACCGCACTCGGCACCCTCCCGGTGCAAAGCCTCGTGACCACTGGCCCCGCCATCGACCCCGACCAGATCGATGCACCAGCGGGGATCACCGTCGTGCGCTCGGCGCCTCACCGCCAGGTGCTCGCGCACGCCGACGTGCTGCTCACCCACGGCGGCCACGGCACCGTCATGAAGGGTCTCGTCGCCGGCGTGCCCATCGTGTGCATGCCCACCGGCCGCGACCAGCCGGACAACGCGGCGCGGCTCACCTATCGCGGTGCCGGCGTCAAGATCTCGAAGAAGGCGCCACCGGCCAACATCGCCGCCGCCGTCGAACGGTTGCTGGGCGACCCATCCTTCAAGA